>NVWS02000060.1 GCA_002746295.2 Zetaproteobacteria bacterium | reverse complement strand
CCCCCCCCCCTCTTTGTGCGCCTCCCGAGCTGATTTTTTTTCGCCTTATCCTCGAATAACTCCGCAGAAACCTGAATAGTTAGCATATTTTTTATCTTTATTATACTTTAAACTGTTAATCTTCGTGCATGAGCAATGAAACATCAGAACCCACAAAATCAAGCAAACAAACCCCCATGATGCAGCAATATCTCACCATAAAGTCCGAATATGCGGATTGTTTGTTGTTTTATCGTATGGGAGATTTTTATGAAATGTTTTTTGAGGATGCGATTGAAGCGTCAAAAATATTGGATATTACCTTAACCAAGCGAGGCAAGGCTGACGGTGCTGATATTCCTATGGCAGGTGTGCCTTGGCATCAAGCCGACAATTATTTAGCCAAATTGGTGGCAGCGGGTAAACGGGTGGCTATTTGCGATCAGATGGAGGCAGCGACGGCAGGCAAAGGCCCTGTTCGCCGTGAAGTGGTGCGTGTGGTGACACCTGGCACCATCACCGAAGCATCCTTGTTGGAACAAGAAACATCCGCACCGTTGTTGGCAATGGCGCGTAAGGGTGAACATTGGGGCATGGCTTCTTTGGATATGACATCGGGGGCTTGGCGTTTACTGGAAGGTATGGGGGAACAACGTCTGGATGAGATGTTGGCAGTATTGAAGCCTGCGGAAGTGTTGTTGACATCCAAGGATAACTTGGAAGGTGGCTGGCAGGTTTATCGTTCGGGTGACTGGAGTTTTTCGTCATCGGTAGCGCAAGAGAAATTGCAGCAACGCTTTGGTTTAAAAGATTTAAGTGGATTGAATTTAGAACCCCATCCGCAAGCAGCAGCGGCAGTGGGTGCTGTGTTGGTGTATTTAGAGCAAACGCAAAAATGTGACGTGGGACATTTGCAATTACCTGTATTCAAAGAACAACAACACGGCATGCAGATTGATGCACGTTCACGTCGAAATCTTGAAGTTTATGCCGCACTGAATGGTGATAGAAAAGCTGGCATGATGTATATTCTGGATCAAAGCTGTACGCCGATGGGCGCACGTTTGTTACGCGAATGGGTGGATTATCCCTTGTTGGATATGGTCATGATTGGTAAACGTCAGGATGCTGTGGAACAATTGCTTCATGGCAGCGAGGATTGCGAGAAATTACGTCAAACATTGATGCAAATCAGGGATATGGAGCGTATGTTAACACGTATTGTGTTGTATCGTGCAGCTCCCCGAGATTTGCGCGGTTTATCAGATTCGATGTTGATATTGCCACAACTTCAACAAGCTTTGGGTGATTGTACGGGTCTATTGTCAGAAGCCAAACCTGCACTGTTGGGTTTGGAAACTTTGGCGCAAACTTTGGATGCAGCACTGGAAACAACCATGCCTGCCATGTTTCATGCTGGTGGTGTGATTCAAGTGGGCTTTGATGCTGAACTGGATCGTTTGCGCGGCCTCGCCGATGATGCAGGGGATTGGTTGCGAGCGTATGAAGTCAAAGAGCGTGAACGTACGGGCTTGCAAAATCTTCGTGTGAAATACAACAAGGTGTTTGGTTATTTTATTGAAATATCCAAGGCACAATCTGCCGATGCTCCCCATGATTATGTTCGCAAACAAACCTTGGTGAATGCCGAACGTTTTATCACCGATGAACTACACAGTTTTGAATCGGAAATTTTGGGCGCACAAGATGCTGCAACGGCGCGTGAGGCAGAGCTGGTTGAACAATTGCACCAAAGCATTGCCCAGCAAGCTTCTGAGATTCAACAAGCTGCGTCTGCTGTGGCTGCTGTGGATGTATTGGCATGTTTTGCATATTTGGCAAAAACACAGCATTACACACGTCCTGAAGTACATGGTGGTCGGGCATTAAGCATTGAATCAGGGCGACATGCGGTGGTCGAGCAATGTTTGAAAGATGACAGCTTTGTTGCCAATGACACGCATATGGATGGAAAATCACGACGCTTCATGTTGCTGACAGGCCCGAACATGGGCGGAAAATCCACCTATATGCGGCAAGTTGCATGGGTGGTTTGGCTGGCGCATACTGGTTGTTTTGTACCTGCGGATTCGGCGCGTGTTCCACTGACAACACGTTTGTTTACGCGCGTGGGGGCGGGCGATGAATTGGCGAGTGGTCGCTCAACATTTATGGTGGAAATGATGGAAACAGCGACCATTTTAAATCAATTGGAACCGCGTTCCTTGGTGATTGTTGATGAAATTGGACGTGGTACCAGTACGTGGGACGGTTTAGCCATTGCTTGGGCTGTGGCAGAGGAACTGATCGCTGCCGATGATGTGTTTACGTTGTTTGCCACGCATTACCATGAACTGACAGAACTTCCTGAAAATCATTCCGAAGCCTTTAATGCTTCAGTGACAGTGCGTGAATGGAATGGGCAAGTGATTTTCATGCACAAAGTCATCGAAGATGCAGCGGATCAATCGTATGGGGTGGCAGTGGCACAATTGGCAGGTTTACCACCGCAAGTGGTCAAACGTGCGCGTGAGCATTTGCATCGTTTGGAACATAGCGCGGCATTGGAAACGCCACAAGGGGTGGCGCAATTGGGTTTGTTTGCAGAAGCTGAAAAAAGAAAACAAGAGCAGACCTTGAAGCGTTTAGAAGATCTTGAGAGTCGTTTGAAAACGTTGGATGTGAACCAAATGCGACCCATTGAAGCCTTGCTATATTTGGAAGCGTTGAAAAGAACATTGGAGTCATAACATGGTACAAAAAAAGAAAAAAAAATCTGCCATGCAGCCGATGTACGACAGCATTGAAACACAACTCAATGCGGGTGCTTCGGGTGCCAAGTTGATGCAAAGCATGTGTCAGCAAGTGGATGATTTACTCATCAAACTTTGGCAGGAAAAAGCACCGCATGCCGTAAAAAAAGTGGATTTGGTGGCAGTGGGCGGTTATGGACGAGCGGAATTGGCACCGCAATCAGATTGGGATTTATGGTTTTTGCTCGGTGACGAAGCAGACGATAACTGCAAACAAGAAATTGAAACCTTTTTATATGCTTTATGGGATTTGGGTGCAAAAATTGGTTATGCCGTGCGTACGAATCAACAAACATTGGAACATGTGAAAGAAGACTGGACATCTGCAACAGCTGCTTTGGAAGCACGCTTATTGTTGGGTCAAGGGCATCAATTTGACACCATGCATCAAAAAATAAGCAAGTTTTTTAAGAAGCAACGCAAAGCTTTTGTGGAAGCGAAGCTAAAAGAATTTGAAACCCGCCATAACAATACAGGTGGCACAGCTTTTTTGATGGAACCAGATATCAAGGAGTGCAAGGGCGGCTTGCGTGATGTGCAAAGTATTTTTTGGATGGCAAAGGCTTGGTATGGCAGTGCATGTTGTGAAGACTTGGTGGGTTTGGGTGCATTATCGCAACGTGAATATGAACACCTATCGACAGCACAAGATTTTTTATGGCGTTGTCGTGCCGCCTTGCACTTGGCTGTCAAGCGCCCCAATGATCGTTTGGGATATGAGCAACAAGCTATTTTAGCAGAACAACTGGGTTATGATGACCATGATGACCATTTTGCTGTGGAATGGTTTATGAAAGATTACTTTCGACATGCAGGGCGTATTGCCCGGGTGTCGAGCTTGTTGGTGATGCATTTTCAAGAACTTTTGCACCCTAAATTTTTTGCCTTTGAACGAAATATTGAAGATGGCTTTACCTTGGAAGGGCAGCGTGTTGGTTTGCAACATAGCAAAGTCTTTCAGGAAAATCCTTTGCGTTTGTTGCGTATTTTTCATGTGGCACAGCAAGATAAGCGGCACTTATCAAGTGTAGCATTACGTCAAATTAGAGCGGATGTGTTATTGATTGACGATGAATTTCGTGCCAATGCCCAAGCCCATCAAGTCTTTTTGAGTATTTTACGCGATCGCCGAAATGTCGCCCATGCCTTAAGAGAGATGCATGATACAGGTGTATTGGGGCGGTTTGTTTTACCCTTTCGTGAGGTGGTCGGATTGGGGCAATTCAACCGTTATCATGCCTATACAGTGGATGAACATACGCTTCGTGCCGTAGCCGAAGCACGTAATTTCTACCATGATGAACATGCGACACGTTTACCCTTGGCAAATGAGCTGTGGCATAAGGTGAGTCGCCCTGAGTTACTTTATTTGGCATTGATTTTTCATGATATTGCCAAAGGTATGGTGGGCGATCACTCCATCAATGGGGAAGGTTTAGCGCGCGATTTTTGTCTTAGCATTGGTTTATCGGTGGAAGCCAGTGGCTTGGTGGCTTGGTTGGTTCGCAAGCATTTAACGATGGCGGTAACTTCTCAACGCTTCGATTTATCTGATCCAGAAGTGATTGAAACATTTGCGAGAAAAGTCGTAGATTTGGAACGGCTTCAATATTTGTTTTTATTAACTGTGGCGGATATTTCAGCGGTGGGTCCGAATGTTTGGAATGATTGGAAGGGCAGTTTATTGCGTGAATTGTATCAAAGTACAGCACGTTTCTTGATGCAAGGTGGTGAACAAGATGAGGTGGTGCAGCAAAAACGTAATGAACGCCTTGATGCTCGGATTAGCAGTGCCTTACGTGATGCACAGGGTGATGAATTGCACTCCCTGAGTGCGGCTTTACGTTGTTTACCATGGCGTTGTGTGATGCATTTTCCACCCCGTCAATTGAATCCATTGGCAAGTTTGCTGGAAAAAAATGATGAAGGTGTGTGTTTGTTTGCAGATAAAGTCGGCGGGGAAACTTTGGTGATGGTGTTGGCAGACGATCGTGATAATTTGTTTGCTAGTTTAACCAGTGCGATTGCCATAGGACATATCAATGTGTTGGCAGCACAAGCCTTTGATTTGAAAAACGGACGGGTTTTGGATGTGTTTCATGTGCAGGATATGCAAGGCAAAAGCTTGAGCCACGATGCTGATTTGCAACGTTTGCAAAAACGTTTGGAAAAAACGTTGGCAGCACCGAATCAACGCCCTGTGATACCTGCATTGAAACTGGATAAAATTACAGTGTTGATGCGCAATGTGCCGCTAAGGGTTCGTCGGTTGGCAGTATCTTCAGAACATCAAACCACCATCGAAGTCGCTGCCAGTGAGCAACCAGCATTATTGGCTCGTTTGGCTTGGGTCATCAGCGATATGGGTTTTGAATTGAAAGGGGCAGCGATTAGTACCTTTGGTGAGCGGATTGTGGATGTGTTTTTTGTGGAGGGTAAGCAAGGGGGCTGTTTGACGACCGATGAAGTGAATGCCTTGTGTTTGAAGCTAAGAGAAGAAGCGAGCTTACCGGAGGATGTATGAGTTGGTGGCAACCGTGGAAAAAACAACATAAGCAAGGCTTTGTGTTGGCTTTGGGCGGTGGCGGTAGCCGAGGTATGGCACATTTGGGAGTGTTGGAAGTATTGGATGCTGAAGGTTTACGCCCTGATGCCATTGTTGGAACAAGTATTGGTGCTTTGTTTGGTGCGATGTATGCCCTGCATACAGATGTTCAAGTGGTTGAAGAAAAAATATCACAATTCATGGCATCGGATGCCTTTCGTAATCTTGCCTTACCCAATATGGAACACTTAAGTGAAGATGATATAAGCTGGTTGTCGCGCATGGAAATCGCTGCACGTCAAACCGTGATGATGACACGTGCAGTGATGGATATTGCCTTGTCTGACAGTGAAGATTTGCTGAAAAATGTAAACATGTTGTTATCAGATGCATCCTTTGATGATTTAAGTTTTCCGCTCTATGTGACAGCAGTAAGTTTTCCGCTGGGAGAGTGCCACCTGTTCTCGAAGGGTGATTTGTGTCGTTCGGTGGCGGCAAGTATGGCCATTCCAGGGGTTTTTAAACCGATTGAAGTCGATGGTCAGCGTTATGTGGATGGCGGTGTTGCCAGTGAATTACCTGCCAAAGAAGCGCGTATGGTGTGCGGGTCCGAACAATGTGTGGTGGCAGTGAATGTTGGATCACGTCCCAGTAAATCGGATGAACCCAAGAATGTGATGGGTATGTTGGATTGGTCTGCGGGTATCAAAGGTGTGTACCTTCGACAATATAAAAAAGATTTTGCTGATGTGTTGGTGGAGCCTTTGGTGGGTTTTACATCGTGGGATGATTTCTCACATGTGGAGCAGGAAATTGAATGTGGACGACGGGCTATGTTGGAGCAGTTACCGCATTTAAAAGCATTGTTGTATGGATAGTGCTGTGTGGAGTCTTTCATCGCCTGAACAACTGTTGAGTTTGTTTGGTTCGGTTGTCATTTTGATTGCTTACTTCCTTACTGTAGCCAAACCCGATAAAAAGGTGTTGTCTTTTTATCTCAGTATATTGGGTAGTATTGCCTTGCTCATCATGGCACTGATGTATGCCAATGCTGGATTGATTTTATTGGAGATATCTTGGATTTCTATCAATGCTTGGGGTATTTGGCGAGCTTATGAGGGAAAACATTGATACGAATATAGGCGATATGGCACGTTATTTAGAAAAGAAATCGACTTAAAGGGCGATTGCTTGCCATTCTAAATTTTAGCCCCTACCTTTCGCCGCATGCGTTATTTGGCTTGGCTTGCTATTTTTTCTTTGCAAATGGGAATGTTTGTTTGTGGTGCGGGTATTGATGTCTGCCACGCAGCAGATGCGCCTGCGCACGTAACAGTGAGCCAAGGTGATGGAAACCAAAGCGATTCAAATGGTATTGATTCTATCTGTGTTGCTCATGCGGCGCACACCTTTTTATGGCAAGAATCAGATGCACAAGGTCAAATTTACACCCTAAATCAGCGGGCTTCCTTGTTCATGCCATTTTATTTTTCAGAAATATTTTATCTTATTGAGCAACCCCCCAAACATTTACACAGCTGATGGTTGATTTTGGCTTTTTTAGCCTGAATCATTAGAAGCAAGCTTTATTGCCTTGATATAGTCGTTTAAGTATTCATTAACCCTTATCGTCATTTCCGAAATCTTGTATCGGAAATCTATGGTTTAAAGAGATCCTCGATAAAAGCACGCGAGGATGACGAGCTCTACTTTCATACTTAAATGATGATATGCCTGTCCAGTATGGGTTTGATTCTTATGAATCACTTTTAAACCACCAGCCTTCTCCCAAAATACTTATTTTTTATTTTATTTTCAGAAGGAGAAACTTGTGTACACACGTTCATTCATGATGGGTATTATATTATGTGTCCAACCGCTTTATGTACATGCAGAAAGCTTGCAAGAATCCATGCATATGGCTGCCAAACAACACCCCATGCTACAAATGGCAGAACAAAATATTACCGCTGCAAAGGGTAATCTTATGGAACAAGGGGCGTATGCTTATAACCCTGAGTTATTGATAGAACCACAACGTCGCCGACTTAATGGTGGTGGAGCCACCAATGATTATTATTTGACCTTTTCTCAAGGTATTGAGATGGGGGGTAAACAAGCTTTGCGTGAGAGGTCTGCAAAAGCGATGTTGCATGTTGCTCAGCAACATAAAAAAGTAACCCGTCAGCAATTAAGTATTCAAGCTGCCAAGGCTTATGTCACACGTTATTTTGCAAACCGCTTGTTAAAAATGCGTCAACAACAACGTGATATGTTGATGGTCGTGAAGCTGGCAGTGGTTCAAAAAATGGCTGTGGGTCAATCCAACCAATTGGCTGTGAATCTGGCACAATCAGCTTTGGCATCGGCATTGAATGCCACAACACTTGCCAAGCAAAATTTGATGCGAAGTCAAAAAGCTTATGCCTTAGCTTTGGGTCAAAAAAACATCGTTACAGATTTATCCCGATTACAACTACCTGAACTATACATTGATTGGAAAACGCCTGAACATGCCTATCAAATAGCTTTGGCATCACGCCCTGATTTGTTGGCACTACAAGCACAAGGCAAGGTATCGGATGCGCAAGTTGCTTTGGCTGATGCAGCGCGCATATCGGATCTGACGCTTAGTGCCAAGGTGGCACGTGAGGCAGGCGATCAATTGCTATCTGTAGCAATCACAGTGCCGTTCGCCCTGTGGAACAATCATACGGGGGCATATCGAGCCAGTTTGGCGAATCAAGAACGCATGGATACCCGTGTGATATGGGCAAAGCAGCAATTGCGCTATGATGTAGAGAATGCCATCGAAAATCACCGCAATGCTATGCAGTCCTTATCAGATATACGAATATATCAGATGCAACAAAGTGCAAACGATACCATTCGCCTTGCGCAGCAAGCTTATGATGCAGGTGAATTGGATTTGGAAGAGTGGGTGGTACACATCAGACAAGCTTTGGATGCACAAATCACCACGCTAGACATTATCAAACAGGCTTGGTTTTCGCGTATTTTACTGGCGCAAGTGTTAGGCCACCCCGAATATATTCTTCAAGGAATTCAATCATGAAAAAAATTATTTTATTGTTTACCATACTAACATTGAGCCTTCCTGCTTGGGCAGCGGATCCTCAACATGGCGGTCATGAAGAAGGCGGCGTGGTGAAGTTAACGCCTGCACAGGTGAAACAAGGTGGCATTGTGACCATGCTATTGAAACACCAACATCAAATGAAGAGTATCCAAGCCCCCGGTGTGGTGGCATTTAATGGTTATGGCTTGGCTGATATTACCACCTTGGTGGATGCAACGGTGCATAGCCGCCATGTTTATTTGGGTGAGCAAGTGATAAAAGGGCAAAAACTGGTCACTCTCAATAGCACGGTGTTGGCGCAAGCAGAAGCTAATTATCTTAAAGCAAGAGCTGAACACCGCCGAAGCAAACAGGAATTCACCCGTTTAAAAAAACTAGCCAAGCAAAAAATTGTATCGCAAGCGCGTTTACAACAAGTTGAAAGTACGTATCAAAGTACCCATGCCAATTTTTCTGCGGCAAAAGCGATATTGGTTTCTTATGGTTTGACACATCAAAATATTGATCAATTATTAAAACAAGAAGCCTATGGTTTGTTGACCTTGCGCGCGCCACACGCAGGAACAGTGGTCAATGATAATTTTAGTTTGGGGCAGCATATCGCAGCGGGTAACCGCTTGATGCAAATCGTGGATGAATCCCATGTTTGGGTTGAAGTGAAGGTGCCTGAAGTTCGTTTGGTCGATATTGCAGTGAATCAACAAGCATCGGTGATGTTACGTGGCGGGAGCCAACAATATATGGGTCGAGTTATGAATATACACCATGCTTTGGATCCCATCACACGTACAGCAGGCGTGCGTTTGAGTATTCAAAACAACAAGGATCAATTGCATCCAGGTATGTTTGTTCGTGCCGATATTGTCATCGGTTCAGGTGAAAAAGCATTGCTTATTTCAGATCAAGCGATTCAACGTCAAGGCAGTGAGTTGATTGTTTTTGTTGAAGAAGAACCCGGTCATTTTGAACGTCGAGAAGTCAAGGTAAGCAAGTCCAATATGGGGCTTGTAAGTATTCTTGAAGGGGTGAAGGCAGGTGAGTTGGTGGTTGTGAAAGGTGCGTTTGTGCTTGCTTCAGAATTAGCGAAAGCTGGTTTTGAAGTACACAACCATTGAGGTCAACCATGCTAACAAAAATGATTGATGCGGCGGTAAATAACCGCCTACTGATTTTGATGTTATTGCTGGGTTCGATGGCTTATGCGTTGTTTGTCGTACCAAAGTTGAATTTGGATGCTTTTCCAGATGTCACCAATGTGCAGGTGCAAATCAATACCGAAGCGCAAGGTTTGGCATCGGAAGAAGTTGAGCAGATCATTACTTATCCCATTGAAGCTGTGATGTATTCATTGCCTGATGTTGAAGAAGTGCGTTCCATTTCTAAAACAGGCTTATCGGTGATTACTGTAGTGTTCAAAGAGGGAACTGACATTTATTTTGCCCGCCAATTGGTGTTCCAAAAATTACAAGATGCTCGGCAAACCGTGCCTTCTTGGGCGGGTACGCCGAAAATTGGCCCGAATACATCGGGGCTTGGTCAGGTATTTCAGTACATTATCAAATCTGATCCAGCCGCAGGTTATGATGCTTTAACGCTCCGTGCATTGAATGATTGGGTGGTCAAATTGATGTTAATGCCTGTGGGTGGTGTGACAGATATTCTCTCTTATGGCGGTGAAGTACGTCAATATCAAGTTCACCTTAATCCAGAACGTTTGTTATCTTATAAGCTACATACTGCCGATGTGGTGAAAGCCATTGAAGCCAACAACCGCAATGCAGGCGGTTGGTATTTGGCACAAGGTGATGAGCAATTGGTGATTCGTGGTGTCGGTTGGGTACCCGGTGGTCAAGATGGTTTGACAGCCATTGCCGCGATTCCAGTGAAGACTGTCAATGGTACATCCATTCGAGTGCGTGATGTAGCCAGCGTGTCTTTTGGCGGTGAAATTCGTCAAGGCGCTGTCACCATGACGGAACGTGCTGCGGATGGCAGTGTGAAACCGCTGGGTGAAGTGGTGGTGGGCATTGTGCTCAAACGATTTGGAGCCAACACAAAAAATACCATTGATGATGTGAAAGAACGCTTGAAAATTGTCCAAAAATCCATGCCCAAGGGCGTGACGATTCAACCCTTTTATGATCAATCGGATTTGATTAACGAAGCGGTTTGGACGGTTGAGAAAGCGTTACTTGAAGCCTTTGTACTGATTATTATTATTTTATTTTTATTCCTGATGAATGTTCGTGCAGCAACATTGGTCTTGCTATCGGTGCCTATTTCGGTTCTCTCTGCCTTGGCTGTGATGGAGCATTATGGTATTTCAGCCAACTTGATGAGCTTGGGTGGCTTGGCGATTGCGATTGGTATGATGGTCGATGGCTCGGTGGTGATGGTAGAAAATATTTTCAAACATCTGGAGAAAACGCCCGAAGATGACCATGGCATTGCCTTGCGTATTACCGAAGCATCCAAAGAAGTCGCACGCCCTGTATTATTTGCGGTGTTGATTATTCTATTGGTATTTACACCGTTGTTTTCACTTGAAGGTGTGGAAGGAAAAATGTTTACACCGATGGCGTTGTCGATTTGCTTTGCCATGTTTGCATCGCTACTTGTTGCATTATTGGTCATGCCTGTATTGGCAACGTTTGTATTTACCAAAGGTGTGGTTCATAAGGAAAGTCCCGTCTTGGCTCCCATTGCGCGTGCTTATCACCGCCTTCTCGGTTTGGCGTTGCATGCAAAAAAACGTGTGCTTGCAGGTGCTGCGATTGCATTCTTCTTAACCATTTCGATTGTTCCATTTTTGGGTACAGAATTTGTGCCTGAATTGGAAGAAGGAACCTTGGCGATACGGGTAACATTGGCACCATCCTCCTCACTGGAGTTTGCCAAAGGTGTGGGTACAAAATTGGAACGTATCTTGGTTGAATCCTTTCCTGAAGTGACGTATGTCTCATCTCGAATAGGTCGAGCCGAGATTGGTGGTGATCCTGAACCTGTGTCGAATGTGGAATTGTTTGTTGGCTTGAAATCCATTCATGATTGGACGAGTGCCAGTGATCGACCTGCTTTACAAGAACTGATGCGTGAAAAAATGGACGTGGTACCAGGGTTGTTGATTGCTTTTACACAACCGATTGCCATGCGTGTGGATGAGCTGATATCGGGTGTTAAGGCTGCCTTGGCGATTAAGCTTTTTGGTCCTGATTTAAAAGTTTTGGCTGCCAAAGGCAAAGAAATCGAAAAACTGACCAAAAGTGTTCAAGGCACACGCGATGTCGCCATGGAGCAAATTGAAGGTGAAGCGCAATTGGTGATTCGTCCCAATCGTGCCAAACTGGATCGTTATGGTATTTCGGTGGATGCAGTGATGTCATTGGTCGCCGATGCTATTGGCGGTGCCACTGCTGGACAGGTTATTTCTGGTAACGAGCGTTATAATATTTATGTACGCTTGGCGAAGGATTTTCGTGATAATGCTGAGGCTATTGGTAGCCTTATTCTGCAAGCACCCGATGGCGCATGGGTACGCCTTGAAGATGTGGCCTCCATTGCTGTAGAACAAGGACCACCCATGATTCGACGAGATGATGTGCAACGGCGTGTGGTCATTCAAAGTAATGTTGAAGGGCGTGATATGGGTAGCATTGTAGCTGAATTGGATCAGCGTATTCAAAATGAGATTGATTTACCACCTGGATATACCGTGGTTTTTGGTGGTCAATTTGAAAATCAACAACGCGCTCAAGCCAAGTTAATGGTGGTGGTGCCATTATCCTTGCTAATGATTTTTATTCTGCTTTATTTCATGTTCAATTCCATGGGGCAGGCAACCTTGATTATGCTGAATGTACCGATGGCACTGATTGGTGGTATTTTAGCTTTATGGGCATCGGGTCAATATTTATCTGTACCATCGAGTATCGGTTTTATTGCTTTATTTGGTGTCGCAGTACTCAATGGTGTCGTACTGGTGGATGCCATCAATCGTCATCGAGATGATTGCAAAGATATGGATGAAGCGATTTGTCATGGTGCTGAAAGTCGTTTAAGACCTGTGTTGATGACAGCCATGATTGCAGGTTTGGGGCTTGTTCCATTGTTGTTGGCAACGGGTATTGGTTCAGAGATTCAAAAACCTTTGGCAACGGTGGTGGTGGGTGGTCTTGTTTCTTCGACCTTGTTAACCTTGTTTGTTTTACCATGTTTGTATGCTCGTTTTAGTCGCCCATTTAGAGGAGAGTGATATGAAATATATGGTGTTAGTATCGCTTGTGTTGGGATATATGAGTTTAACGGGATGTGTATCCGATCAAGCTATGAAGTCGCAAGAAGATATGCGCTGCCCTAAAAATGAAGTGTGTCATCACGGGCATCATCATCATAATTCACGCCGTCACCATGAAAAATATTTCCGTGGTGATGTTGAATGATGAAAGATGTCAGCGTTCATGCCACCCAGTATGGTGATATAGATGAATGATAAGCATGAGCATCACCATGGGCATGATCATGCCCATCATCATGGTATAGGCGCTGCATTTTGGTTGGCTGCGGTTTTTGCAATCGTCGAATTGGTGGGTGGCATCATGAGCCACTCACTGGCTTTGTTGGCAGATGCAGGACATATGATATTGGATGTTGCGGCATTGGGTTTGGCGATGTGGGCAGGGCGTGTTGCAAAACGCCCCGCCCATGCTGGTATGAGTTATGGTTATGGTCGTGCCAAAGTGTTGGCTGCTCAAGTCAATGCTTGGATGTTGTGTTTGCTTGCCGTGTGGATTGTATGGGAAGCTATCAGCCGTTTAAAGAACCCACCTGAAGTGCAAGGTGAGATGGTGCTATGGATTGCGACCATAGGTTTGCTTGTCAACCTTATCATGATGAAATGGATGCATGGTAGTCATGATTTGAATACACGCGCTGCTTACTGGCATGTGGTGGGCGATGCTTTGGGTTCAGTTGCTGCCATGATTGCTGGCATTGTTATTTTGACAACAGGATGGGTCTTGATTGATCCCATCCTATCTTTTGTGATTGCGGCTATTTTATTATGGGGCGGCTGGCGATTGATTCATGAAACAAGCTTAGAATTGATGTCGGCATCACCCGAAGGTATGGATATTGAGCATTTGAAAGTTGCGATGAAAGATGTGGATGGTGTGGTGGATATGCATCATATACATCTGTGGCGTTTACCATCCAATCAATTGGCAATATCTGCACATATTCGTTTGGATGAGATGGGAGCTTGGGTTGGTATTTTACCCAAGCTTATCTCCGTATTAAAACAATATGGTATCGAGCATGTGACTTTGCAAGCTGAAATAGACTGCTATGATAGTTAAGCGAAGATCAATCAATACAGTCGCGTAATTGGGTATCAATCTTGATGATGTGATTTAAAAGCCAGCTTTCAATAAAATCATGAATTTTTTGTATCAAATCTTCGGTGACACCTTCATCATCCAGTTGATGGCGATATGCCGTGTAAGTTTTTAATAATTTGGTGTGAATGTCTTTGTTTTTTGCCCCAATAGGACATTTATAGCGCCGCATACAAATTTCTTCATAACAAAAATGACTGCGGGTAAAAATGCCCAAGTTATCCATTAAACATTTCACATAATTATCATCGATATCACCCGCTTGCATATGCGCTTCAAGGTCATCCAAGTATTTAAAAATCACCTTGTGTTGTTTATCAATTTCAGGCTCGCCTGTGTTGTATTCATCTTTCCAAATGACGGTCATGACTTTTCTCCTTTATTTAGATGTAAGTAAAATTTCAATGCGTCGATTTTGAGCGCGACCTTTTTCAGTGGTATTGCTGGCTCTAGGCTCTGTTGAAGCATGGCCCTCAACTCGAAATGTATTGGGGTTAAAATGAAGTCCCCAAATCAATACTCGAACGACAGAAGCGGCGCGTAAAGATGATAAATCCCAATTATCTTTGTAAGTACGGTTATACTTATTCACATCAACATTATCAGTATGACCAATGATACGTATAATACCACCTTGTTGAATATGTTGTTTTATAATATCCTTTAATGTCACAATAGCAGATCGCCCCTGTTTACTCAGCTCAAAACTTCCAAAAGGAAAAAGGATGGAATTAAGAAAGGTGACTTTAATACTTTTATTTTTGAGCTGCTCCACCATGACAGTTTTTTCTTGAACTTCATTTTTTAAGAGGCGGTTAAGTTCGTTTAAATTTAACTTTTGAGCCAGAAGAAGGTTGTTTTCAACGGTAAGTTTTATTTTTTCAGCTCTGAGTTGATTTGTTTGTTGAATGCTAGTATCTGGTTTTTTCCTGACGTGATCAGTTTTTTTTACTGTTGTTTGACAAGCTGTCATACTCAGTACAAGCAAGCATACACATAATATACGACTTACTTTCTCTGTTATCATACCAACATACATTTTACTTCCCTCCATCAGGTTTTAGTATTTTTTATATCGCTTATTGTAGCGTATGGCTATATCGTTTTCCAAGTTTGAAATCATTCTTTCACCAACCACTGAATGCTCGAATGCCCATGTTTGCCAAGTAAGTGTTCATGAACCCATGCCAACGATGCTTTCATTTGAGCTTGTGCATGCCAAGGTGGGTTGACGATGAGCATGCCTGAACCTTGCATTTGCATATCAGGAAAATCTCCACTCATTTCGATACGTAAGATATTACGAATCTCTGATTTTTTGAATGCTCGGAACAAGTCAGACTCACGTCCTGCGGGTAGAATAGGATACCAAACCACATATACGCCTGCCCGAAAATGTGGATAAATATCAGCAATAGCCTCTGCAACACGTTGGTATTCCAATTTATCTTCAAACGAAGGATCAAGAAAAATCAAGCCTCGTTTTTCTTTGGGTGGTAAAAAAGCACGCAAGGTCTCATAAGCATCGCGTTTGTGAAATGAAAAGCGACGGTGGGCACGAAATCCTTGGCGCAGTGCATCAAACTCTTGTGGGTGTAAATCACATGCTGCCAAGCGATCTGTCGATCGAAGCATGGAAGCGAGCATGGCTGTGGAACCGGGTAATCGAGAAAAACCACCCTTGGGGTTTTCAGATTCAATCAGTGCTTTCCAACGTTGAATACCTTCAGGAAGTTTCTTTTCTTGAATGGGCCAAAGGCGTGCAACACCTGTATCAAACTCATGTTTTTTTTGTGCATCTTTTGCGTTTAAATCATAAATACCACGTCCTGCAAATCCATCCAACATGAACATCGGTGTATCTTTTTTTTGCATACCCGCCACAACATCCCCGAGAATGATGTGTTTAAGAATATCGGCATGATTGCCAGCGTGGTAACTGTGTTGATAACTAAGCATGTTCGCATGCTGCCAAAAGAATGGATGGGGTCACCATTTTTGTCCGTTTGATAAGGGTAAATGACCTGTTGAAAGGATGGCTTGGAGAAGTTCGCGGGCTGTTTTTTGTTGATTTGGATGCAACCAGTAGGGGGAAATATCGCACATCGGACGCAGTACAAATTGCCGGCAATGCATGTGTTGATGGGGTAAAATCAATCGCTCTGAATCCATTGAAATATCATCATAGGCAATGATGTCCAAATCAATGGTGCGTGCGCCCCAATGTTCATGACGAACGCGCCCATGTTGCTGTTCTAAATGTTGCAATACATCTAAAAGATCAATGGGAGATAATGATGTCTCTAAATGTAATGCAGCATTGAGGTAATCAGCTTGACCTTCAGGCCCCATGGGTGGCGTTTGATACAACAATGAAGATGTAAGAATATGGCAGGATGGGTGCTTTTCCAAGCTTTTACGAACCGTTTGAAAAGCGTGTAAAACATTGCCGATATTACCACCCAAGGCAAGCCAAGTTTTAGATATTTGAGAACTCACTTGCCAACCATTCATTTTTCTCCAGTACTCGATCTTGATTGCATTTATGATACAAATTCAGCGTGTATAAAACGACCGTTATCGCCAGTTTTTATCGGAGATAACGGTAAATTTATGGGCTAGGAAGCGTTAAGCGCGAGGCAAATCAGACTTACCCATGAGGAAGGTATCAATAGCATAAGCACACTGACGACCTTCATGGATGGCACGAACCACCAAGGATTGACCACTGCGCATATCACCAGCGGAAAAGACTTTTTTAAGGTTGGTCTGATAATCCGATGTATTGGCAGCCACATTGCCGCGAGCATCTTTCTCCAGTGCCAACTCTTCAATCATGCCTTCATGCACAGGGTGTAGGAAACCCATTGCCAAAAACACCGCATCGGCTTTCAGGGTAAAATCAGAGCCTTCGATTTCTTTCATGTTCCAGCGACCATTTTCATCTTGTGACCAATCCACACGGGCGCACTCAATCGCAGTGACTTGACCATGCTCACCCACAAAACGTTTGCTTACAATGGCAAAATCACGTTCACAGCCTTCTTCTTGCGATGTCGATGTGCGCATTTTCATGGGCCAATTGGGCCAAGTGAGCAGTTTATCCACGCTTTCAGCAGGCGCAGGCATGATTTCAATTTGGGTAATCGAAGCCGCACCATGACGATTCGATGTGCCGATGCAATCCGACCCTGTATCACCACCACCAATGACCACCACATGTTTATTTTTGGCAGAAATCCACTCACTATCAGGAATCGTGTCGCCCAATACACGTTTGGTGTTTTTGGTTAGCAATTCCATAGCGAAATAAATACCATTCAAATCACGGCCTTCAATGGGTAAGTCACGCGGCGCTTCCGCACCACCTGTGAGTGCCACTGCATCAAACACTTCAAGCAAAGATTTCGCAGGCATATCCACACCAATATGTTGATTGACGCGGAATTCCACACCTTCATCTTTCATTTGTGCCAAACGACGATCAATCACAGCCTTATCAAACTTAAAGTTTGGAATACCATAACGCATCAAACCACCCGCACGGTTTTCCTTTTCAAATACCACGACATCATGTCCAACACGCGCCAATTGTTGCGCACAGGCCAAACCAGCAGGTCCAGAGCCTACAACAGCGACTTTCTTACCTGTTTTTTCTTTGGCAATTTGCGGTATTACCCAACCTTCTTCAAAGCCTTTTTCAACAATCGCCAATTCAATATTTTTAATGGTGACTGCATCACCAATCAAATTCACTGTGCATGCTTCTTCGCATGGGGCAGGGCAGATACGACCTGTAAATTCAGGGAAGTTATTGGTGCTATGCAATACATCCAAGGCTTCGCGCCATTGGTTTTTATACACCAAATCATTCCAATCTGGGATGATGTTATTGACAGGGCAACCATTGTGACAAAATGGAATACCGCAATCCATGCAGCGCGCACCTTGTGTACTCATATCTTCAGGAAGTTGGAAAAATTCTTTAAAGTTTAACACACGTTCTGTAACAGGTGCATAACTCAGGTTTTCACGGTCAAATTCTTTGAATCCAGTCGCCTTACCCATGCGTAGACTCCTTGTTTACTGATGCTTTCTGATTGGCTTTATGTTCGGCTTCCCGCTCTGCCAACGCCCGTTTATAATCCACAGGCATGACTTTCACGAACTGACTGAGTGAAGCATCCCAGTTGTCCAAAATCCTGCGTCCTTTTGCCGAATTCGTGTAATGAACATGACGTGTAATCATTTGATGCAAAATTTTCTCATCATTTTGACTGATACTATGACGAATATCCACACGTCCCATGGTTTCCAAATCACCACCTTGATGATCCAGCTTTTCCAGTGCTTCATCTTCGGAAAGCACAGGCTCTAAAGCAACTTGTGCCATATTGCAGCAGCTCTCAAAGCTGCCCGCTTCATCAAAGACATACGCCATACCACCCGACATACCCGCAGCAAAGTTGCGACCTGTCTCGCCTAGAATGGCAATTGTACCACCTGTCATATATTCACAACCATGATCGCCGACACCTTCAACAACTGCCACTGCGCCCGAGTTGCGTACCGCAAAACGCTCGCCTGCAATGCCGTTAAAATAGGCTTCACCATCGACAGCTCCGAATAATACGGTGTTGCCTACAATGCTATTCTCTTCGGCTTTAATCGGCGTTTCTGCGGGTGGACGAATACTAATGCGACCACCTGATAGGCCTTTACCGACATAATCATTGCCGATACCAATCAGTTCAATACTAACACCGCGAGCCAACCATGCACCCAAGGATTGACCTGCCGTACCTGTCGCTTTAATGGCAATGCAATCTTCGGGTAAACCTTGATGACCGTATTTCTTGGCAACCTTACCCGATAACATCGTACCGAAACTACGATCGACATTGCAAATCGGTGTTTCGATGGTCACGGGTGTTTTGTTTTCAAGAGCGGGTTCAGCTTGTGCAATAAGCTTGTTATCAATCAAGGCATCCAAACCATGATCTTGGGCTTGGCTATGATGTTTCGTGCCTTCTGTTTCAACTTGATGGAAAATAGGCGTTAAATCGATGCCCTGCGATTTCCAATGACGCATGGCATCGTTTGTATCCAACATATCCACACGACCAATCATCTCATCAAAGGTTTTGAAACCCAATTCTGCCATGATTTCACGGGTTTCTTCAGCCACATACATGAAGTAGTTGACCACATCTTCAGGTTTACCCACAAATTTCTTGCGCAGTTCAGGATCTTGGGTGGCAACGCCCACAGGACACGTATTCAAATGGCATTTACGCATCATGATGCAACCTTCAGCAATCAAGGCAATGGTACCAAATGCCACTTCATCCGCGCCAAGCAATGCAGCAATCGCCACATCACGCCCTGTACGCATTTGACCATCGGCTTGTAAACGTGTGCGACTACGCAAACGGTTGAGCAATAAGGTTTGTTGCGTTTCAGCCAAACCCACTTCCCAACAACTGCCTGCATATTTAATGGAAGTAATCGGTGAAGCACCTGTGCCACCATCATGCCCCGCAATCACCACATGATCCGCATGGGCTTTGACCACACCCGCAGCCACCGTTCCCACGCCAATTTCAGATACCAATTTCACCGAAATATCAGCGGCTGTGTTGGTATTTTTTAAATCGAAAATAAGCTGTGCTAAATCTTCAATGGAATAAATATCATGATGCGGTGGTGGCGAAATCAAACCCACACCAGGGGTGGAATGGCGCACTTTACCAATGCGTTGATCCACCTTATGCCCTGGTAATTGTCCACCTTCACCCGGCTTTGCACCCTGTGCCATTTTAATTTGAATTTGGTCAGCATTGGCAAGGTATTCAGCCGTGACACCAAAACGCCCAGATGCGACTTGTTTAATCGCCGAGCGCATGGAATCGCCATTTGGCAATGGCTTAAAGCGAGCGACTTCTTCACCACCTTCACCTGTATTCGATTTGCCGCCCAAACGGTTCATGGCAATGGCAAGTGTGCTGTGGGCTTCGTGTGAAATTGAACCAAACGACATCGCACCTGTGGCAAAACGCTTGACGATATTTGTAGCAGGTTCAACCGCATCAATGGAAATAGATGCACCTTGTTTGAATTTAAACAAGCTACGCAAGGTAATCATACGATCTTTGGGGTGGTTGATATAATCAGCAAATTCTTTGTAAAGCTTATAATTATTGGTGCGGACTGCGTGTTGCAAGGTGGCAATGCTTTCAGGTCCCAGCAAATGCTCCTCACCACGGATGCGCCAAGCATATTCGCCACCATCATCCAAGGCATTTTTATGTGCCATCGAATTGCCATAAGCCACACGATGACGCATCACGGATTCTTCGGAAATTTCTTTTAAGCCAGCACCTTCAATTTGAGTGGGCGTACCCGTAAAATATTCAGCAATAAAGTCAGACGAAAGTCCAAAGGCTTCAAAAATTTG
This sequence comes from Zetaproteobacteria bacterium, assembly GCA_002746295.2. GTDB lineage: Bacteria > Pseudomonadota > Zetaproteobacteria > Mariprofundales > Mariprofundaceae. The sequence goes on along the minus strand of NVWS02000060.1, from coordinate 19,711 downwards.
CGCACCACAATAGGATTGATAGGTGGAAATCCCCATTTTTGACATGACTTTATGCAAGCCTTTACCAATGGCTTTGATAAAACGCGGCTCAATATCGGCAACAGCCAAGTCAGCAGGTAATTGACCACATGCATGCATATCCATCAATGTTTCAAAGGCCAAATATGGGTTGATGGCCTCTGCACCAAAGCCTGCCAAGGTAGCAAAATGATGAATTTCACGCGCTGAACCTGTTTCAACCACCAGACCTGTTTCCACACGTAAACCTTTGCGAATCAAGTGCTGATGCACCGCTGATGTGGCCAATAAAGCAGGAATAGCAATACAGGTTTCAGACACATCACGATCCGATAAAATAATGATGTTGTAATGTTCTTTCACGGCTTGTTCGGCATCACGGCATAAGCGTTTGATCGCAGCCTTCATGCCCGAAGCACCCGATGCAATGCCATAACACATGGAGAGTGTTTGTGTGCGGAAACTATCATCGGTTGTTTTATGGATATAACGCAATTTTTCCAAATCTTCATTGGTCAAAATAGGTTGTCGCACTTCCAAGCGTAAACCAGGGGTGTCATCCAAGCCCAAAAGATTGGGGTTAGGGCCAATCAAGGATGTTAAACTCATGACCATTTCTTCACGAATCGGGTCAATGGGCGGGTTGGTCACTTGTGCAAACAGTTGACGAAAATAGTTGTACAAAGGTTTGGCACGATTGGATAGGACTGCATGGGGGGAGTCATTGCCCATCGAACCTGTGGCTTCTTGGCCTGTAATCGCCATCGGAGCCATCAAGAATTTTAAATTTTCCTTGGTGTAACCAAAGGCTTGTTGCTTATTCAATAGGCTTGCATGATCGGGTTGTTGAACGTCGACATCAGCGTCTAAATCTTCAATTTTAATTTGTGTTTCAGCCAAGATTTTGGCGTAATCACGTTCATTGGCGAGTTCATTTTTGATGCTTTCATCATCAATGATTTGACCTTTTTCCAAGTCAATTAAGAACATTTTACCCGGTTGCAAACGCCATTTTTTGATGATTTTTTCTTCAGGGATGTCCAACACGCCCATTTCAGAGGCCATGACCACCAAATCATCATCGGTGACCAAATAACGGGCAGGGCGCAAACCATTTCTGTCTAAGGTTGCACCAATTTGACGACCATCGGTAAATGCCATGGCAGCAGGACCATCCCAAGGCTCCATCAATGCTGCATGATGTTCATAAAAGGCTTTGCGTTTGGCATCCATCAAATGATTGCCATTCCAAGCTTCAGGAATCAACAACATCGCAGCGTGGGTCAAGGAGTAACCACCCATCAATAACAATTCTAAGGCATTATCAAAGCAGGCAGTATCGGATTGATTTTCTGCAATCACTGGCCAAATTTTATTCAAATCATCACCAAAGACATCCGATTTCATGGAATGACGACGTGCATTCATCCAATTGATATTGCCGCGAACGGTATTGATTTCACCATTGTGGGCGACCAAGCGAAATGGGTGTGCCAACTCCCAGGCTGGAAACGTATTGGTAGAAAAACGTTGATGTACCAAAGCCAAAGCCGAGGTCATGCGTGCGTCTTTTAAATCTTCGTAGTATGCACCGACTTGATGCGATAAAAACATACCTTTATAGACGATGGTACGGCTGGACATGGATGCAAAGTAGAAATTGGCTGGGTCATCAAGGTTTAAATCTTGAATATGGTTGCGTGCGATTTTACGCACCACGTATAATTTACGTTCCAAGGTCTCTTGGTCGCGGATACTTTCACCTTGCCCCACAAACACTTGGCGAATCACAGGTTCACAAGCCGTCACACTTTCAGGCAAATCAGCATGTACTGCATCCACAGGCACATCACGCCAACCCAAGAGGGTGAGATTTTCAGCACGAATGGCTTCTTCAATCAATGTTTCACAGGTCGCACGGTGGGCTGGATCTTGCGGCAAAAATACCATGCCCACGCCATATTCACCGCTGGCAGGTAGGGCAATATCCAAATCTGGGGTAACAGCTTGGAAAAAGTCATCGGGAATTTGAATCAAAATGCCTGCCCCATCGCCTTCGCGTGGATCCGCACCTGCTGCACCACGGTGGGTTAAACGGGTTAAAATTTCTAAACCTTGCTTGACAATGCTATGACTTTTTTGATTTTTAATATGAGCAATAAAACCTACGCCGCAAGCATCATGCTCATGTTGTGGATTGTATAAGCCTTGTTTGGCTGGTAATGACATTGCTAACCCCTCTGAAATTTAATCGTATATGATGAGATGCGTTCCCGTTACCCATCATCGGGGAGCGGTTGTCATTCAACTTGATTACCATCAAGCGAGACGTTGCAATCTCTCGATGCGTTTTAATAAAGTGACGTAAATGCTTTGCCCTCCACCCACGCGGAGCCGCAATCTAGCGAATGGCGAATAATTCTCCACTTGTTTGCAATGACTATGCTTGTCAAAAGGTTATAGTGTCGCCAAACAATGGGTTTGAATGGTTAGATGATTCAATCATGAGCAAGGGGTACGCGATGCAAAAACTTTCATCAGAAGCATGGGAAATTATTGAGGCACGTAGTCATGATCCCTTTGCTTATTTGGGTCGTCAGCCAAGTCAAAACACGGGTGTTGTGGTGCGTGCATTCAAGCCCAATGCTGAAAAAATGTGGGTACTTTCAGGTGATGAACCCATGCCTATGAGCCGTATTGAAGGCACGGATTTATTTGAATGTGCGTGGGAACAAGGCGATTTTGATACTGCTTATCGTTTTCAAATTGAAGATAAAGATGCTCATCAGTGGGAAGAAGAAGATGTTTATCGTTTCTCTCCCTTTTTAGGCGAGTTGGATTTGCATTTGATGGGTGAAGGCAATCACTTTGAAAAATATAAGATGATGGGTGCGCATGTGCGTGAACACGAAGGTGTTTCAGGCGTTAGTTTTGCTGTTTGGGCACCCAATGCTTCGCGTGTTTCAGTGATTGGCAATTTTAACCATTGGGATGGGCGCGAACATGCCATGCGTTTGCGTGGCACTTCAGGTATTTGGGAAATCTTTATTCCTAGTCTGTGTGAGTCAGAAGTTTATAAATTTGAAATTCGTACGCAAAGCGGCGAACTACTAGAAAAAACAGATCCCTATGCTCAGCAAATGGAGTTGCGCCCCAATACAGCCAGTGTGGTCCATAACTGCAAAAAATATACATGGAACGATGCAAATTGGATGAAGGCTCGCCCACAAAAGCAAGCTTTGGATCAGCCTATGTCGATTTATGAAGTGCATTTGGGTTCATGGCGGCGTGCGGGTAAAGAATACTTGAGTTATCGTGATTCGGCCCATCAATTGGTCGAATATTGTCAATGGATGGGCTATACGCATATCGAATTGATGCCGATTACCGAATATCCGTTTGATGGTTCTTGGGGTTATCAGGTGGTGGGTTATTTTGCGCCAACCAGCCGCTTTGGTACACCTGATGATTTTCGTTATTTTGTCGATTATTGTCATCAACATGGCATTGGCGTACTGCTGGATTGGGTACCTGCCCACTTTCCCAAAGATAGCCATGGTCTAGCGCGTTTTGATGGCACTGCTTTATATGAACATGAAGACCCGCGTTTGGGTGAGCATAAAGATTGGGGAACCTATATTTTCAACTTTGAACGCAATGAAGTACGCAACTTCTTGATTGCTTCGGCGTTATTTTGGTTGGATGAGTTTCATCTGGATGGCTTGCGTGTGGATGCTGTGGCTTCGATGCTTTATTTGGATTATTCTCGTGAACAAGGGGAGTGGTTACCCAATAAACATGGTGGGCGTGAAAATTTAGGTGCTGTCGAATTCTTAAAACAATTTAATACCTTGGTACATGAACGTCACCCTGGTGCAGTCACCATGGCAGAAGAATCCACGTCTTGGCCGATGGTGTCACGCCCGATTTATTTGGGTGGTTTGGGCTTCACCATGAAATGGAATATGGGCTGGATGAATGATACCTTGTCCTATTTTGAAAATGAGCCAGTGCATCGTAAATATCATCAGCAACAACTCACGTTTTCGATGATGTATGCCCACACTGAAAATTTCATCTTACCTTTTTCTCATGATGAAATTGTGCATGGCAAAGGTTCAATGCCTGAAAAAATGCCTGGGGATGATTGGCAGAAATTTGCCAACTTGCGTTTGCTTTATGCCTATATGATGACGCATCCAGGTAAAAAATTGCATATGATGGGCATGGAATTTGGGCAATGGCCTGAATGGAATGAAGATGTGTCCTTGGCATGGGATCAATCCAACTTCATGCCTCACCGTGGTTTGCAATTGATGATGCGGGATATGAATCATATCTACCGTGATATTCCAGCCTTGTATGAAATTGATTTTGATGCTGCTGGTTTTGAATGGTTAGATTGTGATGATGCAGAACAATCCTTATTAAGCTTTGTTCGCCGCGATAAAAATGGCGGTGAAGTGCTGGTGGTCTTGAATTTAACACCTGTGCCTCGCTTGGGCTATCGTGTGGGTATTCCCAAATCAGGTGTTTATCAAGAGTGCTTGAACACCGATGCTACTGTTTATGGTGGCTCAAATATCGGCAACCAAGGTAAGGTTGAATCAGAAGCTGTGCCTGCCATGCGCCACAAGCAATCCTTATTGATTGACTTACCACCGTTGGCGGCTCTGATTTTTAAACCCTTAAGCTTACATGGGGTGGATGATGCATGATTGTTTGTTTTGTCACATTCTTGCGGGTGAAATTCCATCCGAGAAAGTGTATGAAGATGATGATGTCTATGCTTTCAATGATATTCACCCCAAAGCACCGACGCATGTATTGGTCATTCCAAAGCAACATATTGCCACACTCGATGATGCAGAAGATGCCATGCAACTGGGTCTGTTGATGCAGAAAGTGAGTTATATTGCCAATGATGTATTGAAACTTGAAGCGGGTTATCGTCTGATTACCAATGTGCGTGAAGGTGGTGGGCAAGTGGTGTTTCATCTTCATGTGCATATTTTGGGTGGTAAGAAGTTACCCTTTTAATGGCACGTAAGATTTCAAATTTACAAGGCATGGAAGGAAATTTAGCTAAAATTTTGGGTACACAACGCTTGCAAGAACTATCAGGTTTAACCCGTTTGCGGCGTTTATGGCCTGATATTGTTGGTAAAATGCTTGCCAGTCGCACCGAACCCTTGCAATTAAAACCTGGGGAAGGGGACTCTCATATTTTGGTGATTGCTGTCACACATTCGACGATGGCACAAGAAATTGTATTTTTGCGCGACCAAATTCGCCAAGCATGCTTTGAACATGCGCGTATGGGTCGCATCTCTAAAATCTATACAGAAGTGCGGATGGATGCAGGTTTTCATGAATCGAAGCATGCGGTGAAAGTTAGCAGTGTGAGTTTAGGTAAGAAAAAAGAGCTTGCCAGAGAATTACAAAGCATCAAAGATATTGCGCTACGTCGTGCGATGTTTAAGGCGCGGGTGGCACAATTGCGTTACCAACAACATCAAGAGGAGTTCCAATGAGAAAAATTATTACAGTGAGCGTGCTGGCGTTATTTTGTTTGATGGTGACAGGCATGAATCATGATGCACAGGCGAAACGGTTCGGTGGTGGTATGAGTTTTGGTAAAAGTTTTAGTAAACCACAGGCTTCTCCAGCTCCCAAACAAGGTTTTGCACAGAAGCAAAATGCGGCAGGTAAAGCTTCTCCAGCACGGGGCGGCATGATGGGTATGTTGGGCGGTTTGATGATGGGTGGTTTGTTGGGAGCCTTGTTGTTTGGTGGTGCATTTGATGGCATTAACTTTATGGATATTCTTTTATTGGGCGGTATTGCCTTTGCCATTTTTTGGTTTATGCGGAAAAAATTCACTGCCACACCGAAAGAAAACTATGCCTATGCTGGTCAGCAGTCGCAACCCAAACCAAGCATGTTGCAAGAAAATGCTTTTACGTCTTCTCAAACATCACCACAAGTTTCTGGGATAGGAAGTTCTGATGTGGATGAAAACTTCTTTATTCCTGCTGCCAAAGATATTTTTCTGCGTATGCAAAGGTCATGGGATGGTAAGAATATGGATGATATTCGTACTTTTTGTACGCCAGAAATTGCCTCTCGTATCGAGTTGGATATGAATGCTTTGGGTGAGACCAAAACTCAAACAGAGATTGCTATGCTCAATGCGGACATGTTGAATACATGGATTGAATCGGATTATGAATGGGTCGCGGTGAAGTTTTCGGCATTGTTGAAGGAAGACACCTTGGCTTCAACAGGTGAAATTTTGGAATCAGATAGCAACAAACTTGATGAGACTTGGATTTTTAGACACGATCAACAATCTGATGACCCAACATGGTATTTGGCAGGCATTCAGCAAACAGCCTAAATTCAGGGTACTGGGTCGAGTGATTCTTAGAAGTAAGTTAGCGTATGATTCATACACATTCATTTTTGAAAAACCAAGTAAAATACTCGCTTTTCATATTGAAACGTGAGACTGTTTTTTGAGACCTGTTTGCTTTCCAGCTATGCTTCGACGATGTCTTCTCATTCTTCTCATTCTTCGATTGACCTTTCAACCAGCTTTGCTGGCTTATCCTTACAAACACCCTTGGTTTTATTGTCAGGTTGTGTGGGCTTTGGTGAGGAATACACCCGTGTCGAAGGTTTTAGAAATCGTGATGTGGGCGCGGTGATTCTTAAAGGTACGACCGTTGAACCACGCATGGGTAATGCTCCCCATCGTGTCTATGAAACACCATCAGGCATGCTCAATGCCATTGGTTTGCAAAACCCAGGCGCGCGTTATGTCATTGATGAAATTTTACCGCACTTGCCGCATGATGAAACTCAATTTTGGGCGAATGCCAATGGTTCATCCTTGGCGGATTATGCGGAAGTGGCGGCGATGTTCGATGATTCACCTGTCACGGCCATCGAAATCAATATTTCTTGCCCCAATGTAAAAGAGGGTGGTGTGCATTTTGGTAATGACCCTGTGATGGCGGCCAAAGTGGTCGAGGCGATGCGCGCCATGACGAAAAAACCCTTGATTACCAAGCTCTCACCCAACAATGCCGATATTGCCGAAACAGCACGTTTGGTCATTGAAGCGGGCAGTGATGGACTATCCGTTATCAATACGTTGGTGGGTATGGCAGTGGATGTGGAAAAACGAACCCCCATCATTGGTAATATATCGGGCGGACTGTCAGGTCCTGCCATTAAACCTGTGGCATTGTGGAAAATTCATCAAACCCGTGCAGTGGCAGCCAAACATGGTATCCCCATTTTGGGGCAAGGTGGTTTAACCACCGTCAATGATGCACTGGAATTTGCGATAACAGGTTCGGATGCCTTGGGTTTGGGCACAGGTTTATTTTATGATCCCTTATTGTGTGGAAAAATTTGTGATGGCTTGTGTGCGTATCTTGAGAAACATAAGATGACTTCGTATGCAGATTTGGTGGGTTCATTGCAATAATGTTTTGGCTTTTATTGCTTTCACTGATGGTCGCGATGCCTGCACAAGCTGGGACACTGTCTTGGATTAGTGATTCGCGATGGGTGACAGTCGCCAAGGTGTATGATGGCGATACCTTTCAAACCCGACGGGGCGAAAAGGTTCGTTTTCTAAATTTAAATACACCTGAAATTCAACACCGAGATTCACAAGCGCAAGTGGGTGGCGATGTTGCTAAGAAAGCATTGACCGCATTGATTTTAGGCAAGCAGGTACGTTTACGTTTGGATCAAGAGAAAAAAGATAAATATGGACGAACCTTGGCTCAAGTTTGGATGCGTGATGGTGTGTGGGTCAATGCTTGGTTGCTCAATCAAGGTTATGCTCACCTTTACAACTTTGAACCCAATAGCCGTTGGGCTAAAAAACTTGCCAAGGAAGAGGATAAAGCACGTCAGAAGCACTTGGGAATTTGGAAAACATCACGTTTTCGATTGATCCAAGCCACAAGGGTATCCCATAAAAATATTGGCCAATACCGTGTGGTCAAAGGGCTTGTGAAAGAAAATTTTAATAAGAAAAAATGGGTGTTTTATATGGGGAAGTTGCGTATATCGATTCCAAGAGCTTATCGACAATACTTCCATCAAGCTTTGCACTTGGAAAAAAACAAGCGCGTGATGGTGCATGGTCGTATTCGTATATCACGCAAAGGACAGTTGTTTTTATCACTGCATTCACCCTTTGATTTGGAGTATATTCGATGAAATATAGATTTTTATGGTTGTTGCTGGTTCTTTTGCCAGCTTGCGCCACAAACCCTGCAACCAAGGGGCATGATTTTGTTCTCATGTCTGAAAAAGAAGAATTAAATTTGGGTAAGCAGCTTAATATTCAATATCATCAACAACTTCCTTTGTTGGATGCCAAAGACCCTTTGTCAGTCTATGTGAGTGAGGTGGGGCAAAAATTAGCTAAAATTTCAGATCGTCCCGATCTTTTTTATCATTTTTATGTGGTGGATGATGGCACGGTCAATGCATTCGCTTTACCAGGTGGGTATGTTTATATTCATCGGGGTTTGTTGAATTATTTGAACAGTGAAGCCGAACTTGCGGCAGTATTGGGGCATGAAATTGGACATGTGACAGCACGACATGCCGTGAAGCGATACACACAAGTCCAAGCATACCAAGTGGGTATGATGATGGCATCTATTTTTGTTCCCATTCAACCCGTGACAGGTAATTTGAGCAACTTGCTTGCTGCAACATTTATCAGTGGATTTGGGCGAGAGCAGGAGCTTCAATCGGATGAATTGGCACTAAAATACATGCCAAAGGCTGGCTATGACCCGCATGCGGTGGCAAGCTTGTTAAGCACTCTGAAACGCTTGGAAGATTTGGATAAAAAAGAGAAAAAAGATGCAGGCTATAAGGTTCAGGAATATCACGGTGCATTTGCATCCCATCCTGAAACGAAAAAACGCATTGCCGATGTAGAAGCCCAAGAACAACGGCTACATCAGCAAGGTTTTATCAACCATGACCGTTTTTTAGCCGCGATTGATGGTTACCCTTATGGCGATAGTCCCAAAGATGGTGCTGTGGTTGGGCAAGGTTTTTTTCATCCGAAACTTCATTTGCAATTAAAATTTCCCAAGCGTTGGGTCTTGAAAAACACACCGCGCGCATTGACTGCACGTGTGCGAAAAGAAAAAGCATATTTTCGGTTGGATATTGAAGCTATGGTAAAACGACAAACCCCCCAAGCGTTTTTGCAAGAGATGTTTCGTAAGCAAGACATCACCTATATGAAAAAAGATCAAATATTGGGGCATGAAGCGGCTCATGCCCATATTGAAGGCAAAGCACCCAATATGAAATACGCGGCAATGGATGTCACCATTTGGATGGTGAAAGAGCAAGCGTTTATCATGATGATGTGGGCTAAAAAGGATAAATTTTCTCAGTATGAAAAAGATTTTAATGCCATTGGCTTATCATTGAAAGCATTCCATCCAAAAAAAGATGAAGGTATTCCTCGCATGGCATTGCATATATGGGAACAGGGTGATTCGTGGCAATCATTGGCGAAGCAATCCCATGATATTTTGGGGCATTTTACAGCCGATCATTTGGCTGTGTTGAATGGCATGGATGTGAAGCAAATGCCAACGGTTGGTGTTTTGGTGAAAATAGTGAAGTGATGGCGTGAGTCTTGCTTTCATGCTTGCTTAAAAGCAATGGATGTTATGCACTTGACTAAATGTGTCGCTATCCCCGAAAGGTTGTATTGAGAATCCAGAGTCGCAGCATGATTTATCTTGGATCCTCGATAAAAGCACGTGAGGGTGAAAAGTATAGGGTGACATCAAAAAATGTAGAACTTATATACAACTGCGTCACATCAGTGAAGTCATTTCATGGGTTGCGATGTAAGGGGAAAATATGTCAAAGATATTGGTCACAGATGATTCAGATTTTTTACGCAAGCGCACTTGTAGTATTCTTTCACCCACAGAGCATGATATTATCCAAGCAAAAGATGGTCTGGAATGTGTTGATAAATTGATTAAAGATAATCCTGATGTGTTGTTCCTAGACTTGCTTATGCCGAATATGAATGGCTTTGAAGTGTTGGAATACATGCAAGAACATGCTCTAAATGTGCCGACGGTTGTATTGACGGCAGATATTCAGGAAGGTGTGAGTGAGCGTTGTATGCGCTTGGGCGCTATCGCTTATTTGAATAAACCCCCCAAACCCGACGAAGTCTTGGCTGCTTTGAATGTTGCACTGGTCGATGCGACATGATTCAACTGAGTTTAGACCAAGAAGATGTGTTGTCCGAATTGATGAATATCGGCGTTGGGCGTGCTTCTGCAACCTTGAATGAGATGGTTGGACATCATATTCGTTTACAAGTGCCTTGTGTGAAATTGATTCGTAAAGAAAATTTACATGAGTATGTGGCTTATGATGATGATACTTCTCTATCGAGTGTGCAAATGAATTTTCGAGGCGAATTTGATGGCAACGCTGTGTTGGTTTTTCCACAAGAAGCAGCCAGTATCTTGGTGTCGTCATTGACGGATGAACCGCAAAATCCATCTGAAATGGATGCGTTGAAATCAGGCACACTGACTGAGATTGGAAATATTCTTATCAATGCTGTGATGGGTTCGATAGCAAATTTTTTGGATGTGGGATTGCAGTATTCTGTACCCGATTATTTGGAATGTAAGGTCGATCACTTGTGTGCATTGGGTGGTCAGGCATCGACAATTTTATTGGCAGAAGCTTCTTTTACCATTGATGAACTCAAGGTTCAGGGAGATATTTTATTGTTCTTTCATGTTTCTTCGTTTGAAAGTTTATTGTCTTATGTTGATCGAGAGTTGGTATCATGAAACGTGATGTTACGCTCCTCAATGCTTTAAATGAAGGTGTTTGTTTGCTGGATGAAGAAGGTAAGGTGGTGTTTTGCAACCGTCGTTTGGAAGGCTGGTTGGGGCAAACCACAGCAACCATGCAAGGGCAGGCTTTGGCGACCTTGTTTCCTCGGTTTTTGAAGCCGCATATTCAAGCACGCTTGGAGATGGTGAAGCAATCGCAAGCCCCCGTTATTTTTTCACCTCAAATACATGGCTATTTGTTTCCATGCCCAATGGGTGATGGTGACTATCGTTTGCAGCAAACCACCGTAACCTGTTTGGAAGATGGGTGCTTGTTGTTATCGGTGCAAGATTTTACCGATCAAATTCGCCAAGCCAAAATACAAAAAGCAAGCAACCGACGCTTGCAAGAAGAGTTGACCCAGCGTTATGTGTTGGAAAAACAAAACAAACAATTGATTGCTGCCATGGATCAGGCTGCTGAAGCGATCATGATTTGCAATGAACGTGCTCAATTTCAATATGTGAACCATACCTTTGTACAACAAACAGGCTGGAGCCAAGAAGAAGCGTTGGAAAAAGGTGTTTACTCTCAATTACGGACAGATGCTGATGTTGGCTTTGAACAATTGCTCATGGAGACGATTCGTTCGGGTAAAAAATGGCAAGGTCAACAGCAAGTGCAACGCAAAGATGGAAGCTTGTTTATGTCCAATATTAGTATTGCCCCGATTGTGAATGCTGAGGGGAATATCACCCATGCGGTCGCCATTCAAGAGGATATTACCCAGCATATCTTGCTCGAAGAGCAATACCGACACACGCAAAAACAAGAAGCTTTGACCACTTTGGTCGGTGGTATTGCCCATGATTTTAATAATTTGTTATCAGGTATGTTGGGGCATCTTTATTTAGCTTCGCGTGAGGTCAAGGGTTTGCCCAAGACCCCCGATCGGCTCAAGAAAATACAAAAATCAGCCTATGATGCGGCCGATATTGTCAAACAATTGATGACATTTTCACGTCGTGATCAAATTGATGCACGAAACTTTCCTTTGCAATCATTTTTGAAAGAAATGGTGAAACTGATTGAACATAGTGTGCCTGAAAATATTGAATTTTCTTTGGATTTTGAGCAATACCCCTTCCCTATGCATGGTGATCCAGAGTTGTTGCAGCAAAGTATGATGAACATGGTGCAAAATTCGGTGGAGGCATCTGTTTCAGTTCAGAACCCAAAGATACATATTGCATTGAAAATGTTGGATGTTGGTGAAAATGAAGGGCTGATTGTGCGTTACCCTGCATTGCAATATGGTGAATATGCAGATTTGAGTATCAGTGATAATGGTTTGGGGATTCACCCTGATCATTTTAATCGTGTGTTTGATCCGTTTTTTACCACCAAACAGTTGGGCAGTGGCTTGGGTTTGGCAACCGTGATGGGTTGCATGCGTCATCATCATGGTGTGATTGATGTGCATTCAACATTGGGGCAAGGGACGACGATTCATATGTATTTCCCTTTGTGTGCGCGTACTGAATTCGGGGGCGTTGAAGCCCCACATGACTTTCGTGAAGTGCGTATTTTATTGGTGGATGATGATCCTTTGGTGCGTGAAACATCGGCTGAACTTTTGCACGATTTGGGGCATGAAGTTGTGACTGCATTTGATGGTCAAGATGCCATTGATATTTTTGAAAAAGATGAACAAGCATTTGATGTGGTGATTATGGATATGGTGATGCCACGTGTGAATGGTCCTGCGGCGGTGCGTTATATTCGTGCCTTAAATTCAGATGTTCCCGTAATTTTTGCCACCGCTTATGATCGTTCTGTGAGTTTGGAAGATGCAGGTAAGTTTGAACGTGCGATGTTGGTGAGCAAGCCTTTTAATCCCGAAGATTTAAATCATTTGCTGGCGACGGTATTGGATGAAAATTGGCAGGGTGAAAAATAGAGCGTGGATTTGCTTTTGAAATAGGAGTGACAATCGTTAGCGTGCGCCGACTTATGGAATCTATCATTATTCAAGGCGGGAAACCGCTGACTGGTACAGTTGAAATTAGCGGTGCAAAAAATGCGGCGTTGCCATTGTTGGCGGTCGCTATTTTAGCCGATGCCCCTGTGGTTTATCATCGTATTCCACACCTTAAAGATGTGACCACGATGATGACACTCATTGCCCATCAGGGTGCGGAAGTCACCATTGATGATCAATCCCGTTTACATATTGATGCGCGTACGGCAAACCTCCCTGTTGCACCCTACGAGCTGGTGAAAACCATGCGTGCATCATCCTTGGTTTTAGGACCTTTGTTGGCGCGTTTTGGACATGCCAATGTCAGTTTGCCAGGTGGTTGTGCGATTGGCGCACGTCCCATTGATATGCATCTGAAAGGACTCGAAGCCATGGGGGCGGAAATCAAGGTTGAACATGGTAATGTTAAGGCTGTTGCACCCAAAGGCTTGCATGGTGCACATATTGTGTTTGATCAAGTCACTGTGACGGGAACGGAAAACCTGATGATGGCGGCAGCCATTGCGGATGGTCAAACCGTTCTTGAAAATGCTGCGGCTGAACCTGAAGTGGTTAACCTTGCACAGGCTTTGCGTGATTTGGGAGCCAATATTGAAGGCGATGGTACACATAAAATTGTGATTGAGGGTGTTGCATCGCTTTCAGGTGGTGAAATCACAGTGATTCCAGACCGCATTGAAGCAGCAACCTATTTATCTGCAGCTTTAATCACAGGTGGCGATGTGAGGGCAACGGGCTGTAATCCTGCCGATTTGGAAGCTTTTTTAGCCCGTGTTCGTGCATCAGGTGCCTTGGTTGAAACTGGCAGTGATTGGATTCGCTGTGCTGCACCCAAGCGTTTGCAAGCGGTAGATATAAGTACCATGCCTCACCCTGGTTTTCCAACAGATTTACAAGCTCAATTTATGGCAATCATGTGTTTATCCGAAGGTAGTAGCAGTATTCGTGAGACCATTTTTGAAAATCGTTTTATGCATGTGCAAGAATTGGCTCGGATGGGTGCGAATATTCATTTGGATGGACATATGGCTGTGGTTCATGGCGTAGAAAAACTTTCAGGGGCGCAAGTCATGGCAACGGATTTAAGAGCCTCAGCAAGTTTGGTGTTGGCGGGTTTGGCTGCTGAAGGTGAAACCCAAATTTCACGCGTTTACCATATTGATCGTGGTTACGAACGTCTGGAAGAAAAATTTTGTAAACTTGGTGCGAGTATTGAACGTTGCAGTGGTCGTGAACCAATGATGCCACAGGTGGATAGTTTTCATGTCTGATATTTTAACCATTGCTCTATCCAAAGGGCGTATTTTGGAACAAACCTTACCCTTATTGGCGTATGCTAATTTAACGCCGCTTGAAGATGTGCAAACCACACGAAAATTGATGGTGGATGGTCCTGTGATTGAAGGGGTTCAGGTGCGTTTTTTGATTATTCGTGCAGCAGATGTATGCACCTATGTTGAACAAGGCGCAGCAGATATGGGAATTTCAGGGCGTGATTTATTGTTGGAACACCGCCCTTATGTGTATGAACCGTTGGACTTAAATATTGGTTGTTGCCGTGTTTGCATTTGTGGATTAAAAGATGCAGTGAAGCAAGGTGAGCCGCAGGCGGGTAGTCGTATTCGCGTGGCGACGAAATATGATGCTTTGGCAGAAGCCTATTATTTGTCTCAGGGTATTCAGGCTGAAATCATTCATTTGTATGGTGGTATGGAACTTGCGCCCTTGGTGGGTATGGCGGATCGTATTGTAGATATTGTCGAAACAGGAAGCACCTTAAAAGCCAATGGTTTGATTGAAGAAAAAACATTGTATGATATTTCCAGTCGTTTGATTGTGAACCCTGCCAGTGCAGCAACCAAACGCGCATTGATTCACCCGATTGTTGAGCAGTTGCGTGAAGCAGTGGCACAACAGTCTAAACATTAGGAGCGCATATATGGCTAACATTCTTCGGCTGGATGCCAATCAGTCTGATTTTCATACCCAATTGGATGCATTGTTGTCTCGTGAAACCGATACTGGGGCAGATATTCAAGCACTTGTGGCAGATATTCTTACGCAGGTGAAATTGCGTGGTGATGATGCTTTATGTGAATTGACTGCCAAGTTTGATGGTTGGGACTGCTCGCCTGAAAACATGGTGATTTCTCGCGATGATATGTATGCAGCATGGCAACGTGTCTCGGATGAGGATCGAACCGCTTTGCAATTGGCAGTGGATCGGATTCGTGCCTATCACGAACATCAAGTGCAAAAAGATTGGGATTATACGGATGATGTCGGCATGACTCTGGGGCAGCGTATCACAGCTTTGGATAAGGTGGGGTTATATGTCCCCGGTGGTAAAGCAGCCTATCCATCCTCGGTATTGATGAATGCTGTGCCTGCGCATGTCGCAGGGGTTGAGACCATTGTCATGGTCGTGCCGACACCCGCAGGTGAACGCAATGATTTGGTGTTGGCGGCGGCGTATATTTCAGGTGTGCAAGAAGGTTATGCTGTGGGTGGCGCGCAGGCTGTTGCAGCTTTGGCCTATGGCACGGATACGATTCCCGCAGTGGATAAAATTGTTGGACCGGGTAATAAATTTGTGGCAGCGGCGAAGAAACAAGTCTTTGGCACATGTGGCATTGATATGATTGCAGGACCTTCTGAAATTGCCATGATTGTGGATAGCGGCAATCCCGAATGGTTGGGCGCAGATTTTTTATCCCAAGCCGAACATGATGAAGCCGCACAGAGCATTTTAATTTCGACGGATGCGGCATTGTTGGATGATATTGCCGAACATATTGAGAAACATTTGCAGGTATTGGAGCGTCAAGCCATTGCCCGTACATCGGTGGAAAACCACGGCGCACTTATTTTAGCTGATAATTTGGAACAAGCGGCAGCCATTGTCAATATTATCGCGCCCGAGCATTTGGAATTGGCGGTGGCAGATCCTGAAGCCTTGTTACCCAAGATTCGTCATGCGGGTGCCATCTTTATGGGACATTATGTGCCTGAAGCCTTGGGTGATTATGTGGCTGGCCCGAATCATGTGTTGCCGACCAACCGTACGGCGCGTTTTTCAAGCCCTTTGGGTGTCTATGATTTTCAAAAACGCAGCAGTGTGATTCGTGCAACGCTACAAGCTGTACAAAACATTGGTAAAGCGGCTGCACATTTGGCACATCGTGAAGGTTTGCAAGCCCATGCTTTAACTTTAGAACTTCGTTTGAAGGATGAATCATGATTCGTAAAGATATACGAGCCTTATCGGCATATCACGTTCCAGATTCCTCGGGCATGATTAAATTGGATGCGATGGAAAATCCATTTGTCTTGTCAGGTGGCTTGCAAGAAGCATGGTTGGATACATTAAAGCAAGTAGAAATCAATCGGTATCCCGATGCTGATATGTATGATTTGCGTGAGATGATTGCACAGCGTGAAGGTTTAGATGCCAATCAAGTATTGTTGGGGAATGGCTCGGATGAAATCATTCAAATGCTTTTACTTGGCAATGAACCTGGCACTTGCGTCACACCAGCACCGACATTTGTCATGTATAATTTGATGTCACAATGGGTGAAGCGTTCGGTTGCAACCGTACCGTTGAACAAAGATTTTTCTTTGGATGCCAATACTTTTTTACAAGTGTGCGCGCGTGAAAAAGCTGTGATTGCTTTTCTTGCATGTCCAAACAACCCAACGGGTAACCTTTGGTCGAGAGAAACTGTCGAAAAAATTATTCGTGAATTTCGTGGTTTGGTGGTGATTGATGAAGCCTATGCTCCCTTTTCGGAAGGTACATATACCGATTTGATTGCTCCGAGTGTCATGGTTTTGCGTACCTTCTCAAAAATGGGCTGGGCGGGACTTCGTTTGGGTTATGTTTTGGGTGATGCGGGTGTGATTGCAGATTTAAATAAAATACGCATGCCATACAATATCAATAGTTTGACCCAAATATCCGCACGTTTCTTTTTGCAGCACAATGATGTGTTTGCTAAGCAAGCACGGGATATTTGTCACGAACGTAGTCGCATGATGGCATCGTTGATGGCGATGGATGATGTGGAAGTTTTTCCATCGCAAGCCAATTTTATTTTGCTACGGGTCAAAGATGCGGATGCTATCTTTGTAGGTTTAAAGGAAAAAAATATTTTGATTAAGAATATGCATGCACAAGGTGGACTCTTATCAGAATGTTTGCGCGTGACGATTGGCTTGCCTGATGAAAATAATGCCTTTCTAACGGCGTTAAGAGAGGTTTTGTTATGAGTCGTACTGCCAGTATTGATCGTTCTACCAAAGAAACATCCATTCAGCTTCGTCTTGATTTGGATGGTACAGGCAAAGCAGACTTGTCTTCATCCATTCCCTTTTTGGATCATATGTTGGAGCAAATTTCACGCCATGGTTTGATTGATTTAAGCTTACAGGCGAAAGGTGATCGTGATATTGATGACCACCATACCGTGGAAGATATTGGTATTTGTTTGGGTGAGGCCTTGCGTGAAGCTGTGGGTGATAAGAAGGGTATTGTGCGCTATGGTCATGCCTATATACCACTGGATGAGGCGTTATCACGGGTGGTATTGGATTTTTCAGGTCGCCCTGGATTGACGTATAACATTGATTTCCCCAAAGAAAAAGTTGGAAGTTTTGATATTGATTTGTTCAAAGAGTTCTTTCAAGCCGTGAGTAATCATGGGCGCATCACCATACATATTGATTGTTTACGGGGTGGAAACAACCATCATATTATTGAGACGGTGTTCAAAGCTTTTGGTCGTGCTTTACGCATGGCTCTTGAGTTGGATGTACGTCAAACAGGCATTCCATCCACCAAAGGTGCTTTATAAATCATGACAAAATTGGCTTTGATTGATTATGGCATGGGAAACTTGCATTCAGTCGCGAAGGCTTTGGAAAAAGTGGGTGCAGATGTGGATTTAGTGAGCGATGCTGCTTCACTCAAATATTATGATCGTATGGTGTTGCCTGGTGTCGGTGCTTTTCGTGATTGTATGTCGGCTTTGAAATCGACTGGCTTGGATGTCGCTATGACAGAACAACTGCAACAAGGTGTTCCATTTCTTGGCATTTGCTTGGGTATGCAAGCCTTGATGAGCAAGTCTTATGAGTTCGGTTGCTATGATGGCTTGAATCTTATTGCAGGTGATGTCAAAGCTTTTCCAGAATCTCACCCAGAGCGTGGCTTTAAAATTCCGCACATGGGTTGGAATGATGTTATTTTCTCAGAAGAAAACCCCATACATCCCGTGCTTGCACCCTTGCAAGGTGAGCAAGTTTATTATGTTCATTCGCTGTATTGTGTACCCCAACATTCAGAACATATCTTGGCAGCATCATCCTATGGTGATTGGCCGTTTGCTTGTGCGATTGGGCGTGAAAATATTGTGGCAGTGCAATTCCACCCTGAAAAATCACAAAAAGCAGGCTTGGCGATGTTAAAATATTTTGTGGAATGGAAACCATGATGTCTAAATTATTTGAATTGATTCCCGCGATTGATTTAAAATCTGGGCATTGTGTGCGCCTCAAACAAGGGCGGATGGATGATGCCACCGATTACGGTGATAACCCTGCTGAAATGGCTGCATATTGGCAGTCCTTGGGTGCCAAACGCTTGCATGTGGTGGATTTGGATGGTGCCTTTGCAGGTAAACCTGCCAATCAAGAAGCGATTCGTGATATTTGTAAAGTGATGAACATTCCCGTGCAACTCGGTGGTGGTTTGCGTGATTTATCGATGATTGAAAGCATGTTGAATTTGGGTGTGGATCGTGTGATTTTAGGTTCCATTGCGATTGCTAATCCTAAGATTGTCAAAGCAGCTTGTGCTGCATTTCCTAAGCAAGTTTGTGTGGGCATTGATGCGAAGGCTGGCATGGTGGCGGTGCATGGTTGGGATGATGTGACCGATGTAAAAGCCGTTGATTTGGCGCGTCAATTTGAAGATGATGGTGTGGCAGCGATTGTTTATACCGATATTGCCCGTGATGGCATGTTATCAGGACCAAATATTGAAGAAACAGTCAATTTAGCCAAAGCTGTATCCATTCCTGTGATTGTTTCGGGTGGTGTGGCGCAGATGTCAGATATCACAGATTGTGCCAAATATATGAATGATGGGATTTGTGGTGCGATTACAGGGCGTGCGATTTATGAAAAAACTATTGATTTTTCTAAGGCAATGGAGCTTTTACGCTAATGTTATCGAAACGAATTATTCCCTGCCTTGATGTTGCCCATGGTCGTGTCGTCAAGGGCGTACAGTTTGTTGATATCATTGATGCTGGCGACCCTGTAGAAGCAGCCATTAAATATGATGAACAAGGTGCTGATGAACTAACCTTTTTAGATATTCGCGCCAGTCATGAAAGCCGTGATACGCTTTATCATATGGTCACCGAAGTGGCGGAACATGTATTTATGCCGCTGACGGTGGGCGGTGGTGTGAAAGCACTCAAAGATATTGAAGGTTTGCTTCATGCAGGTGCGGATAAAGTATCCATCAATACTGCGGCAATTTTTAATCCTAAATTGGTTAAAGAAGCGGCCGAACGCTTTGGCTCTTCGACCATTGTGGTGGCAGTGGATGCCAAAAAAGTAGATGACCATTGGGAATGTTTTACGCATGGTGGTCGTAAACCCACAGGTATCAATGCTGTTGATTGGGCAAAAAAGATGTCCGACTTTGGTGCTGGTGAAATTCTTTTAACCAGCATGGATGCAGATGGTACCAAAAATGGCTATGAT
>NVWS02000059.1 GCA_002746295.2 Zetaproteobacteria bacterium | reverse complement strand
TCCATCACATAAGGCATCCACATCCAATTCAATGGCCGAATTTAAGAAGCGATCCAACAATACTGGATGATCTGGTGAGGCTTGCACCGCCTCTGTCATATAGCGCAACAAACCTTCTTCATCATGCACAATTTGCATGGCTCGCCCACCCAATACATACGATGGACGGACGACCACGGGATAACCAATATCATGGGCGACTGCCAAGGCTTCATCGGTGGAGCGAGCTGTGCCATTTTCAGGCTGTAGCAACTTCAAATCATGCAACAATTGTTGAAAACGCTCACGATCTTCCGCCAAGTCAATCATATCAGGGCTGGTTCCAATAATAGGAACACCCGCTGCTTGTAAAGATTCCGCCAATTTTAACGGTGTTTGTCCGCCATATTGCACAATCACACCTGTCGGCTGTTCTATGTCTACAATCGCCATCACATCTTCAAAGGTCAATGGCTCAAAATACAAACGATCCGAGGTGTCATAGTCCGTGGATACCGTTTCAGGGTTGCAGTTCACCATAATGGTTTCAAATCCATCTTCGGATAAAGCAAACGCCGCATGCACACAGCAATAATCAAACTCAATACCTTGCCCAATACGGTTGGGACCGCCACCCAAGACCATGATTTTTTTATTTTGTGTGGGCTGGGCTTCACATTCTTCTTCATAAGTGGAATAAAGATACGGTGTTTTAGCTTCAAATTCAGCCGCACAGGTATCCACACGCTTAAACACCGCTTTCACACCCAAGACCGAACGAGCCTGACGAACAATATGTTCATTCGTATCCAACAACATCGCCAAACGTTGATCAGATAAACCTTCACGTTTGGCTTGTTTCCATTCCTGCTTGCTTAAACTTGATACATCGCGCCCTGACAATGCTTGTTCCAGTTCAATCACTGCGGCTAATTCACGCACAAACCAAGGATCAACTTTACTCACGTTAAAAACTTTTTCTTCCGACCAGCCCGCTCGCAAAGCTTCACCCATCCACCACAAGCGATCTTCACAGGGGATGCCCAATTTTTCTTGCAAGAATACATCCGCTTCCACATTGGCAGGCACGACTTTATCAAAACCACATGAGCCGACTTCCAAACCACGCATGGCTTTGCCCAAGGATTCTGTGAAGGTGCGACCCATCGCCATGACTTCACCCACGGATTTCATTTGTGTGGTCAAACGGGCATCAGCACCAGGGAATTTTTCAAAGGCAAAGCGTGGCAGTTTGGTCACCACATAATCAATGGTCGGCTCAAAGGCAGCAAAGGTTTCACCCGTAATATCATTGCGAATTTCATCTAAGGTGTAACCTACTGCCAATTTTGCGGCAATCTTGGCAATGGGAAAGCCTGTCGCCTTGGATGCCAAAGCAGAGGAGCGCGATACACGAGGATTCATTTCAATGACAATCAAACGCCCATCTTCTGGATTAACAGCGAATTGAACATTCGAACCCCCTGTTTCCACACCAATTTCACGAAGAATCGCAATCGAGGCATCACGCATACGTTGATACTCTTTATCTGTCAGTGTTTGTGCTGGAGCAACGGTAATTGAATCGCCTGTATGCACACCCATGGCATCAAAATTTTCAATGGAGCAAATAATCACGCAGTTATCGGCATGATCCCGCATGACTTCCATTTCGTATTCTTTCCAACCAATAATGGATTCTTCAACCAGAATTTCATCGGTCGGCGAGGCATCCAAACCTGAACCTGCAATTTGCTTGAACTCTTCAAGGTTATAGGCAATGCCGCCACCTGAACCGCCCAAGGTAAAGGAAGGGCGAATAATAATCGGAAAACCAATATCTTCAGCCAAGGTTTTGGCTTCATTCATGGTATGGGCAAAACCACCTCGCGCCATCTCCAAGCCAAGGTCATCCATCGCATGTTTAAAACGCTCGCGATCCTCTGCCTTATCAATGGCATCAGGTTGCGCACCAATCAATTGAACATTAAATAAGTCCAAAATACCATGTTTATTCAACGCAAGTGCACAATTCAATGCTGTTTGCCCACCCATGGTGGGTAAAATGGCATCGGGTCTCTCTTTTTCAATAATTTTAGCGACCACTTCCCAAGTCACAGGCTCAATATAAGTGGCATCCGCAAACTCTGGATCGGTCATAATGGTAGCCGGATTCGAGTTCACCAAAATAACGCGAAAACCTTCTTCTTTCAGGGCTTTACAAGCCTGAACACCCGAGTAATCAAATTCACAAGCTTGCCCAATCACAATGGGACCTGCACCTAGAATCATAATGGATTGAATATCAGAACGACGTGGCATGGAGGTAAAACTCCTAAAACTGGATTTTCTGCATAGTGAAAGACACATAAGCCAACACCGAATACAGAAAACGGGTAAGTCAGATTGCTCTGCTACTCACCCGTTCAAACGCGAAGCATAGCTTTAAGCTGTGCTACAGAAAAGGGCATAGATCAAGTTTGTTTAATGATGATATATTAAACACCCTCGAATCATCATATCTTCGCCCAATTTTTTTCGTTTCACATCAACCAAATGCACTGCTTCTGACATATCAGCAATACCCAAACCATGCCAAAGATTCACAGCATCCACACCGCCAATCAATACAGGGGCTTGATACAACAGCAATTCATTGGCTAATTTCTGCTCAAATAAAGAGGCATGTAATTTTCCGCCACCTTCCACCAGTATTTGCAAACAACCACGCCCTGCTAAATCTTTCAAAGCAGCCTGCAAATCATTAACCTGCACCACGTCCACACCTGCCGCTTGCCAATATTTATTGTGTTTATTGCTTTGCTGTACATATAGGCACGAAGGTGCTTCATCACTCAATATTTGATATTCTTGGGAGAATTTAGGGGTATCTCTCGCCATCACCACCCGCAAAGGGGGATGACCCCGCAAACGCGCATCACGCACTGTCAAAGAAGGATTATCCTCACGCAATGTTCCTGACCCCACCATGATTGCATCACACTCAGCACGCATTCGATGTACATGTTTACGTGCAGCAGCACCCGTAATCCACTTGGATTGATGCGCATGGGTGGCAAGCTTACCATCCAATGAGATCGCCGCTTTTGCCATCACCCACGGCATGTCTGTTTTTAAATAATGAAAAAAAGCTTGGTTCAAAGTATTGGCTTCTGCCTCCAAAACACCACCAAAAACTTCAAGTCCATGTTGTTTCAGCACTTCAGCACCTGCTGACATCGCGGGATTGGGGTCATAGGAAGCAAAAATAACCCGTTGAATACCTGTATCAAGAATGGCTTGTGTACACGGTGGTGTACGTCCAAAACCAGAACATGGCTCAAGTGTGACATAAATAGTCGCACCCTTTGCTCCTGCTCCTGCATCAGCCAAAGCATGGACTTCTGCATGGGCTTCTCCTGCACACTGATGCCAACCTTGTCCAATCATTTTTCCATCTTGAACCACCACTGCGCCAACACGAGGATTGGGGTGGGTTCGCCCCACCCCTTTCCTTGCCAGCTTAAGGGCATATTTCATCCATTGAATATCCATGATTGATTCACCTGCTGCAACATTTTCATGTAAACACAAATCATAGGTTTGTATTACACAATATTTACCAAAATTGAATGAAAAATACTTCCGAAACGAAAAAAACCCGCAAACATAATATTTACGGGTTTTCTCTGAATGTTGTCAAACATCAATATGGCGGAGCGGACGAGACTCGAACTCGCGACCTCCGGCGTGACAGGCCGGCATTCTAACCAACTGAACTACCACTCCAAACAAATAATAAACTACTTCCTCTAAAGGAAATGGTGGGCGCTGTAGGACTCGAACCTACGGCCACCGCCTTGTAAGGGCGGTGCTCTACCAACTGAGCTAAGCGCCCGTAAAGCTGCGTACCACCTCAACTTCAACGCGGCGAATTTTATCGCCGCGCTTTATAATTGCAAGCTTTTATTTCACCGCATCTTTTAGTGCTTTACCTGCTTTGAACTTGGGTGCTTTAGAAGCAGCCACTTCAATCGGTTCGCCCGTACGAGGATTGCGTGCAGTACGTGCAGCACGCTCTGCAACAGAGAATGTTCCAAAACCTACAAGACTGACAGTATCATCATTTTTCAATGCGCTTGTGATACCACCCAACACCGCTTCAACAGCGCCAGTTGCATCCGCTTTACTTAATTCTGCATTTGCTGCGACATGGTTAATCAAATCTGCTTTATTCAACCTACCCTCCAAAAATCATATGAAGCTTGCTCCATATGTATCATAACATTAAAACTTCGCCCAACTTAATGAGCCGATACTGAACCCTTATCCAAGTATATATCAACAATGGAATCGCGTATAAAATCGGTGGGCATACTCATGCCCGCAGGAACATGCGTCAAGGCATGCTTTAAGACTTCATCCATATCCGATACCGAATGAATTTTGAAAGCTGATAAAATATTATCAGGAATTTCTTTCAAATCCTTACTGTTTTGTTTTGGAATGATAATTTCTGTCAAACCGCCACGATGTGCAGCCAGTAACTTTTCTTTCAAGCCACCAATCGGCAAAGCCTTACCTCGCAAGGTAATTTCACCTGTCATACACACTTCTTTTTTCACTGTAATACCTGTTAAGGCAGAAGCAATCGACGTTGCCATCGCCAATCCAGCAGATGGTCCATCCTTGGGTATTGCACCTTCTGGCACATGCACATGAATATCTACTTTCTGATGAAAATCAGGTTTAAGTCCCAAACTTATAGCACGCGAACGCACATAGGTAAAAGCCGCCTGAATGGATTCTTGCATCACATCCCCCAATTGACCTGTCACCGTTAATTTACCCTTACCTGGCATAAGAGCTGTTTCAATCTGTAATAGTTCACCACCCACTTCAGTCCATGCCAGTCCAGTCACCACACCAATTTGCGATGCCAATTCCCCCATACCAAAATGATATTGCTGCACACCCAAATAAGATTCAAGGTCACTTTTTTTGATACTAACACCATCCGTTGCAGTATCTTGCAGGATGATACGTGTGATTTTACGACACAATTTTGCCAGCATACGATCCAATCCACGCACACCCGCTTCACGTGTATAATAGCGAATCACCTCCAGCAGTGCTTTATCACCTATTTTCACTTCTGATGCTTTCAGACCATGGTTTTTCATCTGTTTGGGAACCAAATAACGCTTGGCAATCGCCAACTTTTCCGCTTCCGTATAACCCGACAAACGAATCACTTCCATCCGATCCAACAAGGGACCTGAAATATTCAAACTGTTGGCAGTGGTAATAAACATCACTTCAGACAAATCATAATCGACTTCAAGATAATGGTCTGCAAAGGTATTGTTTTGCTCAGGATCCAAAACTTCAAGCAAAGCCGATGATGGGTCACCTCTAAAATCTGCGCCCAATTTATCAATCTCATCCAATAAAATCAGAGGATTTTTTACCCCAGATTTTTTCATAGACTGAATGACTTTGCCAGGCATGGAACCAATATAAGTCCGACGATGACCACGAATTTCAGCTTCATCACGCATGCCGCCCAAACTCATGCGAACAAACTTACGCCCTGTAGCACGGGCAATGGATTTTCCCAACGATGTTTTACCCACACCTGGAGGTCCAACCAAACAAAGAATCGAACCCTTCATTTTACGAACACGTTGCAGCACAGCCAGATGTTCCAAAATACGTTCTTTCACTTTCTCCAAACCAAAGTGATCTTCATTTAAAATAGCTTCAGCAGCATCCAAATCTTTGCGAACACGTGTTCGTTTTTTCCAAGGAAGCTCCAGCAAACAGTCCAAATAGTTCCGTACCACCGTACCTTCAGCACTCATAGGCGGCATCATTTTCAAGCGTTTCAATTCAGATCGGGCTTTTTCTTGTGCTTCAGGTGATAAACCCAAACTTTCAATTTTCTCAGCCAAAGCATCCAAATCACTTTCCGCTTCATCATCACCCAGCTCTTTTTGAATCGCCTTCATTTGTTCAGACAAATAGTATTCACGCTGTGATTTTTCCATTTGCCGCTTCACACGGGTACGGATACGCTTATCCACTTGTAAGATTTCCATCTCCGCTTCCATATGTGCATACAAAAGCTCAAGACGTTCAATCACGCTCGCTGTTTCCAACAAAGCCTGCTTTTCTTCAAGCTTTAAGTTCAAATGAGATGCAATGGTGTCTGCTAATTTATCGGTTTCTTCAACCGCAGCAATCGATACCAACACCTCTGGCGGTGTCTTTTTATTCAATTTAACATACGCATCAAACTGTTGTTCCACCGTTTTAGCCACGGCTTCACATTCTCGCAAATCTTCTTCTTTTTCTGCAAGGTATTCATAATCAGCATGAATCACTTGCTGATTATCTTGCATACTTAAAATAGAGACACGCGGACCGCCCTCAACAAGTACCTTAATGGTACCATCGGGAAGCTTGAGCATTTGTAATATATTACCCAGTGTACCCACTTGATGTAAATCATCGGTGCTTGGGTCATCTTTATCCGCATCTTTTTGTGCCAAAAGAACAATTTGTTTACCTGATTGCATGACTTCATCAAGCGCATGCACACTTTTTTCACGCCCAACAAACAAAGGAACAATCATATGTGGAAAGACAATAATATCACGCAATGGTAAAACAGGAAGTCGACCTGACTTCATATTTTCCACATCATCACCGCTTTCATTTACCCATTCAGCCAAAACATTCTCCTTACCACATTTCCAATTTATTCAGGTTTTGCAAGATGATTCAACACACCGCTCTGGGTGCCTATCAAGACTTGGCTGATTCACTCAAAAACTAAATAAAGGATAGATATAGTGATTCAAGTATTAAATCACCCCCGTCATTCCCGAAATTTTTTATCGGGAATCTAATGACAGACCCTCGACACAAGCACGCGAGGGTGACGATTGGATGATAGAAATGATAGTTCTATACTTGATGACTATATTCACTTTAAATACACTGTAACTCTTGAATAAAAAAATAGCGAATTTCATCATTTTGTTATTTATAGATCAGGAGAAGTTGCAACACAATTCATGCCGCTATTCAGCTCATTTTTCAAATCCATCAAAAAAATCACAGACTTCACTATTTTATGCCGCAGCCTCATCAGATTTAAACATGAGTACAGGTTTTGCATGTGCTTCAATCACTTTCCCATTGATAACACACTTTTCAACATTGCCCATCGTTGGAATATCATACATCACATCCAACATCGTGGTTTCCATAATCGCACGCAAGCCTCGTGCGCCAGTTTTTCGCTTCATGGCTTGTTCAGCAATGGCATCCAAAGCATCATCTGTAAACGATAAGTCCACGTGATCATACGATAAAAGAGCTTGATATTGCTTTACCAAAGCATTTTTTGGCTCTGTAAGAATTTGTAACAAAGCTTTTTTATCCAAGAGGCTCAAGGTTGCAACAGCAGGAAGTCTGCCCACCAGCTCAGGAATGAGACCAAATTTAATCAAATCTTCGGGTTCAACTTGAGTCAATAATTCACCGACATCTTGCTCATCTTCTGCGACAACATTTGCACCAAAACCAATCGAACGTTGTTTACCACGCGATTCAATAAGTTTTTCAAGCCCTGCAAAAGCACCACCCAAAATAAACAAGATATTGGTGGTATCAACGGCAATAAATTCTTGCTGAGGATTTTTACGACCACCCTGTGGTGGTACATTCGCCACCGTACCTTCAATCAACTTCAACAACGCTTGCTGTACACCCTCACCTGACACATCACGGGTAATCGAAGGCGAATCCGCTTTACGGGATAATTTATCAATTTCATCAATGTAAATAATGCCGTGTTGGGCTTTTTCTACATCATGATTGGAAGCTTGTAACAATTTGAGAATAATGTTTTCAACATCCTCACCGACATAACCTGCTTCCGTTAACGTGGTGGCATCTGCCATGACGAAAGGTACATCAAAAATACGCGCCAAACTTTGCGCCAAAAGTGTCTTACCACTCCCTGTTGGGCCCAAGAGCAAGACATTACTTTTGGCAATCTCAACATCATTCTTATCGTTATGCTGAATTCTCTTGTAATGATTATATACAGCCACCGCAAGCATACGTTTTGCAGGATCTTGACCAATCACATAGTCATCTAAGAAACCTTTAATTTCAGCAGGCTTTGGTAAACTGGTTGATTTTTTTTCCAGATCAGCACCCGCAACAGCCAATTCCTCAACCATAATATCATTACACAATTCAATGCATTCATCACAAATAAAGACCGTTGGCCCTGCAATAAGCTTTTTAACATCATGCTGAC
This sequence comes from Zetaproteobacteria bacterium, assembly GCA_002746295.2. GTDB lineage: Bacteria > Pseudomonadota > Zetaproteobacteria > Mariprofundales > Mariprofundaceae. The sequence goes on along the minus strand of NVWS02000059.1, from coordinate 5,428 downwards.
TTTTTCCACAAAAAGAGCAAAAAAGCGTGGAATCACCATTTTTTTCTGTTGTCATAGTTCATCTCCAACCTGCACGATGCAGCATTTACACACTTAACTTTCTTTTACTTCTTCACGAGAAGTCAAAACTTTATCAATCAAACCATAATCACATGCTTCTTGTGCCGTTAAAAAGTAATCACGCTCAACATCATCACTGACTTTATCCAAGGGTTGTCCCGTATGTTTTGCCATCATCGCATTCATGTGATCTTTCAACTTTATAATTTCACGCGCATGAATCTCAATATCGGTTGCTTGACCTTGAAAACCACCCAGAGGTTGATGAATCATCACCCTAGCATTGGGTAGAGCATAACGTTTACCTGGTGCGCCCGATGCCAAAAGGTGAGCCCCCATACTCGCGGCTTGTCCCACACACAGTGTTGAGACATCACAACGAATGTACTGCATGGTATCATAGATTGCCATACCTGAAGTCACCACACCACCAGGACTATTGATATACATATAAATATCTTTATCTGGTCCTTCTGCTTCTAAAAATAACAACTGCGCTGTGATTAAATTTGCCATGTGGTCATCCACTTGACCACTTAGAAAAATAATACGCTCTTTCAGTAGGCGTGAAAAAATATCATACGAACGTTCACCACGTGACGTTCTTTCTACAACCATGGGTACTAAATTCATCACTACTCCTTACCTACACAAGCTTTTATTTTTATCATGAAGTTTATTTTTGAGCATCTTGCTCTTGCTGCCAAACAGACAAAGCTTTGGCACTTTCTTCGACATTGCTTGTTTGTAAGACATAAGAAATACATTCTTTTTCCAATAAACCATCACGCAAACCTGCCATTTCAGTATCTTGACTCTTCATCCAGTCAACAAAGGCATCATGCTGATCCGCAGGATACTGCTTGGACAGTTGTTCAAGTTCTGCGTCCACCTTGCCTTCATCCAGTTCAATATTGGCTTCTTTACGCACAGTTTGGATTAAAATGGATGATTTGAGGTTACGCTCTGAACGCTCACGCACTTCCGAAAGAAAAGCTTCATCGGTCAACATATCATCTGTCATGTCCACGCCTTGCTGCTTCATATTTTGCGTGATGCGTTGCATGGTTGATTTCATTTCTTCATCCACCAAGCGAGCAGGTAATGTCATAAGGTTTGCTTCCAACAAGGCTTCCAAAACAGCATCATGAGAACTTTGATAAGAAGCTTGCTCTGCTTCCAAGGACAAACGCTGGAGTGCATCTTCACGCAAAGCCGCTGCATCTTCAAAATTCAGCATGCTTGCCAAGGCATCTTCATCACTTGGGGTGACTGCTTTTGCCACTGATTTTATGTCTGTTTCAAAACGCGCTTCTTTACCCGCCAAGTGCTCAGCTTGATAAGGGTCAGGAAATGTGACTGTGACCACAACATGCTCACCCGCTTGATGTCCAATCAATTGATCTTCAAAACCAGGAATGAATTGCCCTGAACCCAAGACTAAAGCGTGATCTTCACCATCACCGCCATCAAAAGCTTCATCACCCACAAAACCCACAAAATCCATGGTCACTTGGTCACCATTTTCAGCAGTGCGTTGATCTTCAATTTCATATTTAACTTGTGATGTCATCAAGCGTTGAACCACTGCTTTGATATCATCATCCTCAACACTCACCTTGGTGGTTTTAAGTGTCATATCTGCCAATGGTGACAATTCAACTTTAGGCCAAGTCACAACATTCAATGTAAAGTTAAATTCGGCAGCAGGCTGAACAGAAGGAAGTGTTAATTCTGGTTGTACCGCAGGAACCAAACCCGAAGATTCAATCGCACCCACGTAATTGGCTTGTAGCAATTCAGATACCGTGTCTTCATGAATTTTTACACCAAATTGTTTTTGAATCACACCCTTGGGTATTTTTCCTGGACGAAAACCAGGTAGTTTTGCTTGCGCACTCAATTTTGAAGTTTGCTCAGCATAAACACGGTCATATTCAGACTGTGGTAAGGTAACATGCACTTGATGTTCATGGTCGCTTAGTTGTTTTACGTTTGTTTGAATCATGGGATAAACTCCATCAAAGACAAGGAGCTGACCTATCTACCATCAAGCCAACTCCGAATTTTATTTTTAATAAATGAATAGTAAGTGGTACGAGAGGGGGGAGTCGAACCCCCACATCAAAGATACTGGAACCTAAATCCAGCGCGTCTACCAATTCCGCCACCCTCGCATAATGATTAAAAAATCAAAAAGAACGACTGCACAAGCATATAAAAATGATTCATATTACCGTACAAACTCACATCGACCCAGCGATGCGGTGCGGAACTATGTCAATGTCCAAATGAAAATCAACATGCATCTTATAATACCTAGAGGAATCAGATGGAAATTCAGGTTTAACCCACCATTCACTTTTTCAGAATAAGTTAAGTTAAGTTCAACAGAATACTAGCCTTTTCTAAGCAAAAAGTAACCCATCACACCTGATAAAAGTGAACCCAATAAAATGGCAAGTTTATCCGTATATTGATAGATTTGAGTATCATTGTATGCCAAGGAGTCCACAAATAAACTCATTGTGAAGCCAATACCCGTGAGTACAGATACGCCATAGAGCTGCTTCCAATTACAAGCCTCAGGCAAGCTTGCCACACCCATTTTGATGGCCAACCAACTAAACCCTAGCACGCCTGCTTGCTTGCCTAGAAATAATCCAAACATGATACCCAAAGGTACAGGGCTAAGCATGGCATCGATAGAGATACCTCTTAAATCAACACCTGCATTCACAAAAGCAAACAGCGGTAAAATCATAAATGTCACCCAAGCATGTAAATCATACTCCAATTCTTGGCTCATTGAAAACTTTTTACCATCCAGCCCGACTGAATTTAAAGGAATCATAAAGGCGAGTACAACACCTGCGAGCGTGGCATGAACGCCTGATTTTAAGACGCTGACCCAAAGAATGATGCCGACTAAAATATAGGCTGATTTTTTTATCACATGCAGTCGATTCATCATCCATAAGACAAACACCGAAATGGATGCAATGACCACCGATAATGTGGATAGTTCACTGGTATAAAACAATGCAATCACAATGATAGCACCCAAATCATCAATAATTGCCAATGCCATTAAGAATATTTTCAATGACACAGGTACACGCTTACCGAGTAAGGATAAAACGCCCAGCGCAAAGGCAATATCAGTGGCGGTAGGTATTGCCCAACCTTTCATGGCAAAGGCATCACCTTGATTAAAAGCAATAAACACCAAGGCTGGCACTGCCATGCCGCCGATAGCAGCGACACCCGGCAATGCAATTTGCTTCATGGAAGATAAATGACCTTCCATGACTTCTCTTTTCACTTCCAAGCCAATGATGAAAAAGAAAATGGCCATCAAACCATCATTCACCCATAACAACAGAGGTTTGGCAATTTGTAAGTCACCAAAGCGTATTTCTACATGGGTACGCAAAAAATTTGTATATATATCAGATAAAGCACTATTTTGTAAAATTAGCGCAAAAATAGTGACAAAAATCAATAAAATGCCCGCAAAAGATTCTTGTTGGACAAGTTTTTTAAAAAAAATCATATGGTCTTCACCGTAACTAACATGTTATTTACACCCTTATAGTCGTTTAAGCATTAAAATGATTAAAATGGTATTTTTTCTTTTTCAAAGTTTTTCAGTATACTCATGATTCGTATAAAGCTACCGCTTAGCTCGTCATTCCCGAAATCTTTTATCGGGAATCTATAGTGATTCAAGTATTAAATCATCACGTCATTCCAGAGTGCTTGTATCTGGAATCTGATGATAGATCCTCGATACAAGCATTCGAGGATGACGATTGGGTGATATAGAAATGATAGTTCTATATTTGAATGACTATATCTATAGCCCCCCCCCGACACAAGCATTCGGGGGTGACGATTCGGATAATGAAGAAAGGGGAGTTCCATACTTAAAGCACTATATCGCATTGATATGACACTGACTGCATTGAAATACCCAAGCCTTTGATACTTTGCCACCACTATATTTTTCATAAGACTTCTCACAAAACTTCATGATGATAGAGTCCACCCCGCAATATACCTGCCAAATCATAGTATGGATGATCCAAAATAAGAGGCTTGTGGATTTCTGGCAAACCACCTAGTCCAGTTTCAACCAAGCAATAACCATGCGGCTTTAGCCAGCGACAGGCACCCGAAAGAATTTGACGCATCAAACTCAAGCCATCCTGTTGATCTGTGAGAGCAATCCTCGGTTCATAGCGCAACTCTTGCTCAATATCGTCCATATCTCGTAAGGATAAGTAAGGAGGATTGGATACCAGCATATCCAAAGGAGAGAGTTCATTGGGGAAGGCTTGATAAAGATCTCCTTGTCTAAAATGAATACGCTTTAAAACATCATATTTCACTGCATTTTTTCGAGCAATATTCAATGCCTTTTCAGATATATCCGTTGCTAAGATGTTAGCATGGGGGTATTCACAGGCTAATGTGATGGCAATACAGCCTGAGCCTGTACCTATTTCTGCAAAATCATAAGCTGCATCTTGATCGGGGTAACACTTCAAGACTTCTTCAATCAAATGTTCCGTTTCAGGGCGAGGAATCAACACATCGGGTGATATTTCAAAATCACGTGACCAAAACTCTTTACGACCTGTGATATAGGCAATGGGCTGACGATGAAAACGGTTTTGCAATACTTCTTGGAAATGTACATCAATATTTTCAGGTAATTCATCCAAAGCGCGTGTAAATAATTGGGTGGCACTGATACCCCACACGTGCATCAATAACACTTCAGCATCCAAACGGGCATTATCACACCCTGCTTGTTTTAGATATTGAATCGCTTCATGCAGAGCTTGACGGGCAATCATCCGCCTTGTTTGGAAAGCAGTGCAGCTTGATGGTGGGTCAATAAAGCCTCAATCAATTCATTCATATCACCACCTAAAATTTGCTCTAATTTATATAAGGTAAGGTTGATACGGTGATCAGTAAGGCGACCTTGCGGATAGTTATAAGTGCGAATACGTTCAGACCGATCACCCGAACCCACCATATCTTTGCGTGCTTCCGCACGTTCAGAATCCACCGCACGTTGCTCTTGATCAAACAAACGAGCTTGCAACACTTTCATCGCTTGCGCCTTATTTTTATGCTGACTGGATTGATCTTGGCATGTCACCACCAAACCTGACGGCAAATGCGTTAAACGCACCGCAGATTCCGTTTTATTCACATGCTGACCTCCCGCACCCGATGCGCGATACACATCAATGCGTAAATCTTCGGTGCGAATATTGATGTCCACTTCTTCGGCTTCAGGAAGAATGGCCACTGTACATGCGGAGGTGTGAACACGTCCGCCTGATTCTGT
>NVWS02000058.1 GCA_002746295.2 Zetaproteobacteria bacterium | reverse complement strand
TGTTTGATTCGGTGATTGTGGTGACAGACCGCCGATTGTTGGATAAACAACTGCGCGAGAATATCAAAGCCTTTTCCGAAGTGAAAAACATCATGGCTCCTGCCTATCGTTCATCGGAATTGAAAGAAGCTTTGGAGCAAGGCAAAAAGATTATCATCACCACCATCCAAAAGTTCCCCTTTATTATTGATGGTATGAGCGATTTAAGCGATAAACGCTTTGCAGTGGTGATTGATGAAGCGCACAGCTCTCAAAGTGGTTCGGCACACGATCAAATGAATCGAGCCATGGGTGCAAGCGCATCCGAAGATGATGGCTTGGATGCACAGGACAAAATCTTGCAAGCCATGCAATCCCGTAAAATGCGTGGCAATGCTTCCTATTTTGCATTTACCGCTACACCCAAAAGCACCACCTTGGAAAAATTCGGTACGCAATCAGCCGATGGTGAATTTAAGCCATTCCATCTCTATTCCATGAAACAAGCCATAGAAGAAGGTTTTATTCTTGATGTTCTGGCCAACTACACCACCTACAAAAGCTATTATGAAATCGAAAAATCCATTGAAGATAACCCTCTATTTGATAGTGCTAAAGCACAAAATAAGCTACGCGCCCATGTGGAAAGTCATCAGCAGACGATTAACACCAAAGCTGAAACCATGCTTGACCATTTCATTCCGCAAGTCGTGAATAGAAAAAAACTCAAAGGCAAAGCCAAGGCGATGGTTGTCACCCAAAGTATCGAGGCAGCGATTCGATATTTCAAAGCCATTAGCAATATTTTGGATGAAAAGAGCAATCCATTCAAAGTCTTGATTGCATTTTCTGGTAGTAAAGAAGTAGATGGTATTGAATACACCGAAGCGGGTATGAATGGCTTTTCTGAAAATGACACAAGGGATAAGTTTGATGCCGATGAATATCGCTTGCTGGTGGTTGCCAATAAATATCTGACTGGCTTTGACCAACCCAAACTCGCTGCCATGTACATTGATAAAAAATTACAGGGTGTGATGGCAGTGCAGGCCTTATCACGCTTGAATCGCTCTGCGCCCAAACTGGGCAAAAAGACGGAAGATTTGTTTATTCTCGATTTCTTTAATTCAGTCGATGATATGAAAACATCATTCGACCCATTTTACACCGCAACCAGTCTCTCAGAGGCCACCGATGTGAATATGTTGCATGAGTTAAAAGAAGTGCTTGGCGATGTGGGTGTGTATGAATGGTTGGAAGTGGAGCAGTTTGTTGCGCTGTATTTCAACCATGCCGATGCCCAGAAATTAAGCCCTATCATTGATATTGCTGCGACACGATTTAACAATGAACTGGAAGATGAGGATAAGCCTGATTTCAAGATTAAAGCCAAGCAATTCGTTAAAATATATGGGCAAATGGCAGCCATCATGCCCTATGAAGTGATTGACTGGGAGAAACTATATTGGTTCCTTAAATTCCTGATTCCCAAATTGATTGTGAAAGATCCGAATGCCGATTTGCTTGATGCCTTGCTGGATTCGGTGGATTTATCCTCGTATGGATTGGAGCGGGTCAAGCTGGGGCATAGCATCAGTTTGGATGATAGTGAAACCGAAGTTGACCCGCAAAACCCGAATTTGCGCGGTGCGCATGGTGGTGATGAAGCGCATGACCCACTCGATGATATTATAAAAAGCTTCAATGAACGTTGGTTCCAAGGCTGGGGCGCAACACCAGAAGAGCAGAAAATGAAGTTCATTAACCTTGCCGACAATATCAAAGCCCATCCTGATTTCAAAGAAAAATTTCAAAACAATCAAGATACCTACAATCGAGACTTGGCTTTTGAAAAGATTTTTACCGATGTCATTCTGGATAACCGTCGCAAAGATATGGCCTTGTATAAATTATTGACTACAGATGCCGCTTGCCGTGTCGCCATGCAGCAAGACCTCCGACAGATGGTAGGATCGAGCTTTGAAAGAATCTAAACACTTACAAAATTTGAGTTATCGTTTAGGCACAGTCAATGATGTCGATGCGGTTTTTGAACTGAATCAACAAAGCTTTTCAGAAGCTTGGTCGAAAAAATCATTGCTGGATGTGATGTTGGCAGGCTTTGACTTGTATGTCTGCGAACATGAATCATTGCTCATTGCCTATCTATTAAGCCAAGATATTTTGGATGAAGTCCATATCATGCAAATTTCTGTCCACCCTCAGTTTCAACGCCAAGGTATCGGTCGCCAACTCACAAAAAAATTATTGCACGATAAATCCGAACATATACTTGTTTTACTTGAAGTTCGCGCTTCCAATCTTGCTGCCCAAACCATGTATCAAAACTTGGGGTTTCAACATATTGGGCGACGTAAAGGCTATTACACCCCAGAAAATCAAGGTGAAGCGCGTGAAGATGCGATGGTCATGCAGCTTAAATATCAAACAGCAAAATACGCCTGACCAGTAAAGATGCACCTTATATCCTCGACCTGAAGGACGAGGTTTTACGGTGCGGTGGATAAGGCTTATATCTTAGGGCACCCCAGCACCATACCCCTTTGGAATATCATGATAGGGGATTTTAAAATCTAGCTCATCGACATATAGGGGAGAATCGCTGTTCAATATGCCTTACTCAAATCAGCATGAGACATCGAAAACCGCGATATGATTCGCGAATCATCAGAAGCATACCTCAACAGGGTATTGAACATCTGAATGCACAACCTTGGATAAACAAGTATCCCGCTGCGCGGGAGCATTACAATATATCTGCATCTTGATTATCGCGTAAAAAATGACGTATAAAACGTCTTAATTCCCGTGATGCACTTGTATCCAAGGTATCGCACAAAGCCACAAATTGATCTCTATCTTCGCTATTCATACGAATAACGAATTGGCAATCTTTCTTGCCCTTGTTTGACTTCTTGAGTGTTTTTTGAGTGGTCATATTTATACACCTCATGCCATGATTTATGCCGCATGTATCCTGTTTAAATATTAAATGTATATACAAAACACACGTTCGTCAAGTTGATTGATTCAGATATTTTAGCATGCAAGTTCACTATTACACTCGCATCAATCCTAATCTATATTTTTGATACGGTTAAAAATACGATGAACAATATTCATCCGATGAGAAACTTGTTGGTGTGGGTCTGCTTCACATACTTTGCGACTGGGGTTAATCAAGCCTAGACAGTAGCCAAGAATCAACACTTTAACCTGTTGTTCCAAAGAAATATATGAGGGACGGAGACTAAAAAAATCACGGATTGTAAAGCGTTCTTTTTTCAAAGATTCTTGATACAACATCATATAGGTTAAACCATCTTGATAACCATAACGATGAACGGGTTTCATGCTTACCTTGATGGGGGGTAATTTCAAAAAAGATTTTTCCAAACGAGCCAACATGTCAGCATCAAAGGTGACATGGTTTAATGCTTGACTAAGCACACTCTCTGAACAACGGGGTAAATCGGAAGTATTGTCAGCGGTTGTAATAAGATTACAAACAACCATAGATTTACAATGTAAAAACTTTTCTAATGATGTTAACGTGGCTTCATTGTTCAGTATTTTTCCAAGTTGAATATTCACTACACCCGATTGAACCTTGGGCGCTTGAAAGAAAATAGTACCACTTGAAGCTTGTGTAATAACCTGACGAAGCAGCGTAAAATGTTTGAGTGAATCGGTTGTTTCCATTTATATTCTCCCCCACCTCTATCTTTTTTTAAGTGAAAGTGGTCATATTGATACACTCAATACCATCATGGATTCATAGGTGTATTTAGTGTATATACTTAAGATAGACAGATGAAACCCAAATGTCAAGTTTATGGATGGATGTTCCGTACTTTTCCTAGAAACCCTGTCTGCTGAACTAGATTCAGCACCCAGAGCCTTAAACAAGCGTCTCACTGTTCTTGATTGCGGATCAAGCCTGCCATGACAAGTTGAAAATCATGGCTGCACCATTCAATTACTGAGTGATGTTACGCACTCGGTCATCCGATGCTTCCACCTGCTCGTCATACCCGAAATCTTTTATCGGGTATCTTATCCATAGACCCTCGATACAAGCATTCGAGGGTGACGTGCTGACAGACTCGTGGATGAGCGGGGCGCATGACGACATATTTCAAGAAAATACGTAACATCAATTACTGATTCACATATTTTAACGCTTCCAAATGATTGGGCATACGCATCAACACCTGACGATAGGCTTGCATCGCCAATATTTTCTTGCCTTGCCAAGCATAGGCACGTGCCAAGTAAACTTGCGCTGAAATATCCGTGGGATAATAGGTTGCCAAGGCTTTGGCATGTTTTTCCAAGCTTTCCCACTGACGCAAGCCTTCATTACAAATTAACAGGCGAATATTCGCGGTATATTGAAACGGTGATTGGTCGATAACTTGCGTTAAATAACGGGTGGCTTCACGCCAGCGTTGTTGACCCATCAACGGCAAAGCAATGCCCAAACGTGCATCAAATGAGCGAGGGCTACGCTCCAATGCAGATTTATACGAACGAATCGAATCATTGAAATTGCCTTGTAAATAATTCAACCAGCCATAACGCAACAGCACAAATTCGCCCACATCTTGTGAATCACGAAGCGGGGAAATCACTGCCGCAGCTTTTTCATAATCACCTTTGGCTTCCAGTTGGTAGGATTGGCTCCACACACTTTGATTCACGTCAGCGGCTTGCGCTGCCCCTGTTGCCATCATCCATAAGGCACAAGCGATACCGATTATTTTCATTGTTTTCATTACCACGCTCCCTTCACATCCAAATAAATATAACGGCTATCATAGGTCTCAGAAATAAATTTATTGCGATAACGCTCATTGCCTGCTGCCAACATCACATGGGCTGATTCAGAGATACGCCATTGGCTTGCCAGTGAAATCGAACCTTGTTGTACATCGGCAATATTATATACCGCAGCGGCATCGCCATCGACGGCATAAATACGTTGTCCAAACAATGCACCAACATCCATTTTTTGCGGTATCCACGCGCTACTGGGTGCAAACCAATGCGTCCATTTGCTTTCCAAAGCTGTGGTACTGGATGTGTTTTGTGCTTGTGCAGCATTGGATGGTTTCACCCAATAGACACGCATTTGCAACCAGTCGGCAGCTTGATTGAAGCCCAAGCCGAGCGTGGGTGTGAGTTGTGAAACGCTTAAACCTTTGGGATAGCTGGAATAAGCGTAACCCAAATCAGCATAAAAACTTTTACGGTAATTCAAAAATGAGACTTGGGGAGCATAGACTTTGACCCGATTGCTACTGCCTGTGACATCATTGTTTGAGATATAATGCCCGTCCATGCGTAAGGTCAAAACACCTGGCAGCGCATCCAAATATAGATGTTTGTTGGCACTGGCATAGACACCTTGTTGCGTCAGTGTGCTTGCTTTGAACTGTAGTTGGGTGGCTGTTGTTCCCAAAGCAAAGCCACCTGAATCAAGATAATCTGCGCGCAAAAGAACGCCTTCGCTACTGATGTTTTTGCGTGTGCTTGAGCCTGAATATTGCGCATACATGCCTTGGGCATCGGCTTGAATTTTCCAATCACCCGAGGCTTGCGCCAACGGTATCATGCCCAATGTCGCGAGACTTAGGGTGAATGCGGATAAACCTATTTTTTTCAACATACTCTCTCCTTTTTTAATTGATGTTAGGGATTTGTTTAAAATACATGATTAGCCTCAACGTCGTCACCCTCGAATGCCTGTATCGAGGGTCTGCGAATAAGGCTGGAGATTCCAGACACAAGCATTCTGGAATGACGCGGGTAGGACGCTTTGGGGTAACATTTTTTTGCTAACGTGCGCAACATCAGTTTTTAATTATTTTTTGAGACTGCAACATGCCAAGCTGGAATCCCTTCATCGGCTTGTTGACTGATTTCCAATAAGTTTGCATGAATATCGCAAGCATCACTTTTCAATAGCAATGTTTCACAGCCTGTATGCGGTCGAATGGTTGCCGAAGTCGTCGCATAAAGTTGCTGATGCCAAGGCAATGACAAACGATGTTCACCTTGTTGTACCCATCCACCATTCATCCACTGGCGTTGATAATCACTGTTTAAGCCACCCCCCAAAGGCAACGTCAAAGCAACCCATAAGCCTTGCCACCATGTTTTGGGGAGCAAATGAACCGATGGCTGATCTTGCCAATGCAACGCCCCTTCATTGAAGGGGGTAAGCCCCAATGCCAAAAGCCACGCATCAAAAAAGACATCCACCACATCATTGCGTTCATGATAGGCCAAGACACCGCCATCTTGTAGAAACACAGCATGTGCGCCTGAATCACTGCACCAACGCAATTCTCCGAGCAAGGTAATGTCCACATGCAAGCGGCGTTGCTGGCTGACACCATTGATATGCACATCATAATGCCATGCTTTGCCCACACCCATGCTCAAACTGTTCATCAATGCAGCATCCATTTTGGCAAAGCTCACACGCTCACCCTCTTTGGGGCGTGCAAATAAAGTAAATGCTGCATCATTGGCGTGTTCAGCTTGATATAATACTGCGGCAAGATGAAACGGTTGTGTTGGGCTACCCAACGTTTCAGTGCTTTGCACATGCATATGAAGATGGGGCTGCGGTGAGCGACCTGAACTGCCACATTGAGCCAGTTGTTGCCCTGCATAGACATAACTGCCCACACTGACCAACACACTGTGCTGCATGACATGCGCCAATAAGGCATACAGTCCATTGTTCATGCGAATCAATAGATAATTGCCCCAATTATGGTCCGCATCGACTTGCCCAGGTTGATTATCGGGCAAGGTATGCAGTGCTTGCACAACATAACCCGATACAGGCGACAGCACAGGCAAACCAAAACAATAATAATCATCCAGTTGTATGCCATCGGTGCGATAGCTTTGCCCATCTTCCACAATATAAAAATCAAAGGCATATTGCCATGGCACTTGATGGGTGTGTGCGCCATGAAAACCTTGGTACACCGACCATGTCCCATAAAATGGCGCAGCCAATGCAATGCTGCCGTATTCCCCTTGGCGGGCGATACTTAAACGCGCCCGTTCGGCACTTTTTTCAGGTAAATCAGGGCGATGCAACAACAATTGCAAGGAACTGGAGGCAGGGCGATGGGTCAACGCCAATAAGATGGTCATGGTGGTCATCAAGAAGGGTACAGCCATGGCAGGTAAGCCATACACCAGCATCAAGGTTTCTGTGGCAGCGGTCAGCAATGCAGCCAGCACCGAGCCGACCATGGCCAATATAAAACTGGCGCGGCTGGGCACGGTAAACACACCACCCAAGACCATGGCAACCAAAATAAAGTTAAAACCATTCCATGCCACCAAATCAGGGTGTGGGCTGCCTGATAAAAAGGCATAGGTGGTGAAACCAATGGTAAAACCTGCCACGGCAAGCAAAGCCAAATAACGTGATGTCAGCAATACCCCCATAAATAACAGCAAGCCAGCCATCGGGTGGGGAATAAAAAATGCCGAACCCAAAGCAGTGAAAAATTGATCCACCCACGGGGCAATGAATGTGTCATGCGGGGCAAGGGGTAAAAGATAACGGCTCAATGTGCCATAACTATGGGCTGCCAAGGTCACTGTTAATGCGACCAACACAAAAGGCAAACTCAACACGGGCAGTTTGCCCAAACGCCACAACATATCGGACATGGCAACGGTCACAAAAACTGCCAATACCGCGCCCAATATAATCAACACCGCCAAATAGACATCCAGTTGATAATACGCACCCAATGCCAGCCCCACCAGCAAACTATTGTACACATGCAAACCACTTTCTAAGTGGCGAAATTTCAACAAGCTGGCAACCATCATGCCTGTGATAGCAGCCAATAAACCTGCCAAACCTGTATTGGGAAACCAAAGCGTTGCCAGAATAAATAATGCACCCACCCAAGGTTTATCGGCAAATAAAATCGAAGCATAGGCGCGACCTAAACCCATGCTTCGATCTTTCAACGCTGTCATCAACAAAGGTCAATCAGCCTTTGACATCAATGGATTGCAAATGTTCAGGGATACGCTCTTGGGCAGTCATCACCTGCAAATCCTCCGCCTCTCGAATCACCGACACATTACCATCTTCATGAATCATGATGACATTGGGGCGGTATTCGATGAACTGCATCCACTGGGTGTTGTTGTATGCCCCCACATGGCTAAACACCAAGGCATCGCCCACATTCATGGGCGGCAACATCACCGATGAACGGACAATATCAATATTCATACACAACGGGCCATAAAGAATGGTATCTTCAGCCACGCCATCCAGTGGGCGTATCGGGGTGACAGGATGATTGTACCAAAAACCTGTAAACAATATATTCACACCAGCATCCAAGACAACAGAACGACGACCATCAGGCATCCGTTTGTTGGCAACCGCAGATGTCACCAAAATTTCAGTGTCATCAACGGTGAAACGACCGCTTTCTAAAATTAAACGCGGGCGCGGTTTGCCCGATAATTCACGTTGGCGGGTGGCATCATTCAAAGCAAAACAAATCGCTTCAGCATATTGATCAATACTCGGCACCACTTGTTCAGGCGGCAAATAACTGCCTTGCAAGGAGTTCATGGAGGCAAAACCACCGCCAATATCAATGCTTTCAATCAAACATGCGGTGGCTGCTTCAATTTGTTCCATAAACGCACACATAATGCGTACTTGAGAGCCATAGGCGCGTGGATCAAGCACAAATGTTCCCAAGTGGCTGTGTAAACCTGTCAATTGCAAATGATTGCTTTCACCCAAAATACGCGCTGCATCCATGGCTTGCCCTGATTCAATATTGAAACCAAAGCGACTCCAAGGTTCGGTATAACCAGTATCAAAATTCAAGCGAATGGTGACATCCACGATTTTCCCTGCTTCTTTTGCCACTTCTTCGAGTAAGTACAACTCATCCAAGTTATCCAAATGGATGCGGCCACCCTCAGCCACCACACGTTCTAAAATGGGGCGTTCTTTATGTGGGCCATTGAACAAGATTTTTTCGGCAGGCACACCCAGTTCGCGTGCTTTTTCATATTCAAATGCCGATACCACTTCAGCCCATGCACCTTCTTGATGCAAGGTGGTACATACCGCGCCCAAATAATTGGTTTTATAGGACCAACCATAGACCACATCACTGTAACGGGTTTCAAAGGCGCGCAATAATTTGCGAACATTGTTACGCAAGCGTTTTTCCGACAAAATAAACAAAGGCGAACCATATTTTTCCAACAGCGGCGCAATTTTCACGCCTTCAAACTCATCTTGATAATGACCATGGCTCACACTGCCAAATTTGTTCAGTGTGCCCATGCGGTGGGCGGTTAATGTTGGTTTTTGCCAAACTTGTTTTTCACTCATGGTTATTCTCCGTATGTGTATGGTTTGCTGGGTGATAAGAGCCTGTCATCGCCATGGATTCAAACGTCTCTAAATCAATGACTGTTTCTTGGGCATAACGAATCATCATCATGCCTACTTTGGGTGTTTCAAAGTTTGGTTCTTTATCCATAATTAAATCAATCAAACCTGCGGGCAAATTGCTTCCCGCTTCTGCTGCCAAATAAATCCAAGCAGGAAAACGCGGGTTGATTTCAATCAACAAGGCTTGCCCATCTTTATCGCGAAGCATTTCCACTTCCAAAGGACCTTGCCATTGCAAGGCTTTGACCAATTTCAGCGCATCATCTTTGAGTTGTTGATCTTCAATAGTGACACATGACCACGCTTTGCCTTTATCTGTGACAGCTTGTTTACGCATCATCACCGAACCCAAAAGGTTGCCTTTACCATCACCAATCGCTGTCAAATTGACTTCATGCCCTTCCACATAACGTTGCACCAAGACTGGATAACCCCAGCTGGCAGCAATCGTGCGAAAAGCCGCCGCACCTTCATCGGCATTGTTCACCACATGTGCATCGTAAAAAATGCCTTTGACGACCAAGGGATAGGTCCAACCCTCATCATGGCAATGATAAAAGAAATTGGCACTGGTGATATTTTTGGTTTCGGGATAGCGAATGCCTGCGCTATGTGCCAATTCACCCAAGCGATCTTTGTTGCGATCACGAAGTTGACTCACATCAGGAATCAACATGCGAATGCCCAAGTGTTCAAACTCATGTTTTAAGCGACTAAAACTTAATAACTCGGCATCCAAACAAGGAATCAAACAATCCACATGTTCTTGTGCTTGGATATGTTCGATGCGTTGCATCAGTTGCTGCTCACCTGCCGAAGGATAAGGCAGTAAATAAGCAGCATCACAAAATTCTTCCAGATAAAGCCCCGCATCCAAAACATCATAACTCAAACCAATGATGCGAATATCTTTGCCATAAGCCTTGCGTAAACAACGTGCCACAGCCAAACCAGGACCGGGGTTGTCGGGCTTACAATTCATGCCTGTAATGGCAATCGTGGTGGGTTTTGAAACATCTGTTTTCATGCGAAGCATGTCCGTAACTGTTCAAAAAACTCACTCACATCACGCTCTGCCTGCATGCGCTGAACATCAAAATCTTTTTCAATGGCTGACAATAAAGCTTCTACATCATAATCATGTTGCAAAAAACGAAGGATATATAAACCCACATCATTGGCAGAAAAGCTGCGACCATTCATCGGGTCAAAAACAAAACCACTGTCATTGAGGGCAAGTCGTTGAATCACCTCTTGCGCAGGTAGCACTTCAATATGTTCTTCTTTTTCCCATGGTAGTTGACTCATAAGTCGCTCCTTTTGTTGGTTTCTTTCGGGGTTATGTGGATTCCAAGCTCGATATATGGATAGAATCAAGTGATCGGTTAAAGCGGCACTATTCACGCTCGCTTGTGTACAGGGTAATTGTTCAATACGTGCTTGCAGTTCATACCAAAATTGTGCGCGGCATGTTTCCAAACGTTGGCGTAAATAGGGGATATCCATGGGTTGGCAGTACATAAAGCTCAATAATGAGGGTTGTTTGAACAAGGCTTGAATGAGTTGCAACAAACCTTCTCGCCCACGCGGCATGGATATGAAAAGTAATGCCTGTTGGTGTTCGTGCTGTGCCACCCAAGCCGTTAACAATACTTCCTTGGAAGCAAAGTGTCGAAACAATACGCCATCCGACACGCCCGATTCTTTGGATACACGTTGGGTGGTTAAAAAAGCCAATTGGTTTTTTTCTGCAATAGCATCCACCGCATGCAAAATTTGCTGTTTGCGTTGCTGGGCGATGCTTATTTTTTTGATGGGTGACTTAACCATGAGGCGAATCAGAAATGAGAGTGTTTACTTTCACAAGGAAAACATTACCCATCATATATTCTGCATGCGTTTTCGGTGATTATATCCTAACAGGGCGCTTGGCTAATTTACGTTGCAGTGTTCGCCTGTGTAAACCCAGTTTTCTCGCAGCTTCGGAAATATTACCACCACAATCATGGAGTGTTTTTTGGATATACTCCCATTCCACCCTGCGTACCGAAGCCGCTTCTTCTATCACCTGTGCATCCGCATTACCGTGTTGTTTACCAAAGGCTTCGATGATGTCATCGGCATGGGCTGGTTTGATAAGATAATGAATAGCACCCAATTTAATGGCTTCCACAGCGGTGGCTACGCTGGCATAACCTGTCAGCACAACCATCCATACCTGTGCATCATAGGCATTTAACTGTTCCACCAATGACAAACCTGATAAACCACCAGGCATGGATAAATCAATGACAGCATAATCGGGCGTTCCATCTTGATTCACCCGCTTCATTGCCGCCGTGACACTGTGTGCAAGCCAAACATCAAAACCACGTTTTTCAAAAGCCCTGCCTAAAACCTGACAAAATACCTCATCATCATCCACCAATAATAAGCTTATCATGCCATCTCCTTGGGCAATACTATGCGTGCGCAAGCACCGCCTGTATCGGGATTATATAGTTCCAATTGACCACCCAATCGCTTCACCACAGCACGGCTAAGAAACAAGCCTAGACCATGGCCGCTATTTTTACTCGAAATATCAGGTTGATCGATTTGTTCCAGTACATGTTGTGGAAAGCCTTGACCTTGATCCTGTACTTCTATCCATACTTTTTGTTCATTCCAACCAAAGCTGATAACCATATCGTGCGGTTCAGCATCAACCGCATTGTTTAATATATTATACAAGGCTTGTGTTAAGGTCATATCTAGCAAAAATTCGGGAGCATTGCCTTCTGTTTGTAGATTCAAGCGTAATGTTGCTTGGGGACGCATCACTTGCCATCGAGTGACGGTATCACGGACATAACGATCCAAAGCCATGCGTTGACCGCCTTCGGCAAACAATTGACCAGCACTGGCAGAAAGTTGTGACAACACCTGTTTACAACGAAGAAGTTCATGTTTTAGTAGGCTTGTTTGATCGCGAATTTCTTGGTTGTTAGGGAAATCACAGGCTAACTCATGAGAGACCACCGCCATGGTTGCTAACGGTGTGCCGAGTTCGTGCGCAGCCCCAGCCGCCATGGCACCAAGCGCAAGCACATGGCTATCACGCTCCGCTGTCTCTCGCATTTTTGCCAATCGCATATCACGCTGTCGAATACTTAGGCTCATACGCATAATAAAAAAAACGATGAGTCCAACACTCAGGGCGAAGCTGAACCACATACCAAGCAAATGTAGATGAAAGCCAGCGAATTGATTGGCATGTTCGCCTTCCATCACAAACAAGGGATGATATTCAAAGACCATCAATGTATAGCAAAACAACACCAGCGCAGACATTGTCCAAGCATAACGCCGCTCTAGTGTGGTCGAAACCACAATCAAGGGCAGTAAATACAAGGATATAAAAGGGTTGGTATAACCGCCTGAATAATAGAGAAACAAGGTTAAAAACAGGACATCAAGCAATAACTGTAAGAAATATACCCATTCCAATAGACCTTTACGCCCCATCAATATAAACAATGAAACCACATTAACCATAATATATAGGCTGATAATCACCATGATAGGCATCAATGATAAATGAATACCATCATACCATAATGATAAGACAACCAGTAATAATTGACATAAAATAAGCACGGCGCGCATCAATAAAACACGCCCCATATTACCGAGCAATACAGTCGATATGGCTAATCCTTTTTTTGTTTCTAAGCCGTGCATACAAACCCCTTAACTCAATATATTGTGCAATAGTATAATAGCCTTGGTGAATTCACATGCGACATTTTGCCACATCCAATAACGGCTATATTCTGCTTATCCTTTCGCCCTGTAAAACATGTAGGGAGGATATATCAATGAGTTACAAGTATATGGTCATTTCAAGTCTGGCAGCATGGGTGTTCACATCATCGGCGTATGCAGCCAATCCTGTTATGCCAAAGGATATTTCAGTGATGAAGGTGGAAGCGAATGCCATCGAGCAAGAAAATAGTGTGACGATTATACCCACTGAACAAGCCTATAAACCTATTGATGCCGCAGATTTATTAACATCAACCGCCGGTGCAAATGTCAATAAAAATGGGCCGACGACAGGTATCGTACAATATCGAGGCATGTATGGTTCACGTGTAAATGTGCAAGTGAATGGTTTAAATATTGCGCCAGCAGGGCCGAACTGGATGGATCCACCGTTAAGCCATGTTGCACCACTTCAATTGGAAAGCATCAAGGTGATACGCGGTATTTCACCCGTGAGCGCGGGTGCTGAAAGCATTGGTGGGACGGTACAAGCCAAAACCGTAAGTTTACCCTATGCCAATGGTAACAAGAGCATCACAAAAGGTTCGCTTTATGGTGGTTACGACAGCAATAACAAGGCATGGAATACAGGCGTTCAACTGGGTATGGGAAATCAACGTAACCGTTTACAATTGGATGGAAACTTTGCCAATGGGCAGGATATGAAAGCAGGCAATGGTCAATATATTGTACCCACGCAATATAAACGCCGCGATATGGGGCTTGAATATGGTCACCTTTTTTCTCAAGGTGAGGGGAAAATTGCCTATAGCAATGAACGGGTTGATAACTCAGGTTCACCAGCCTTACCCATGGATATTATTTATGTGAAAGGCAATGCCTATACAGTATCCTACAAGAGTGATCCCAAGCGTGGCGGCATCCAATGGTTAGCAGATATGCATTATATGAACACCGATCATAAAATGGATAACTATAGTTTGCGTCAAAGACCTTTGATGTTGGGCATGATGAATAGACCGATGTACCGTTATGCTGTCACCAATGCCAAAGACTTTGCTTATAAATTACATGTCAGCTTACCGATGACTCGTGGGCGGCTAACTGTTGGCACAGATGGCTGGATCGTGAAACATCATGCAGATGTATATGACCCGACCAACGCCAAATTTTATCTGCAAAATTACAACAATGTGAAGCGCAAGCGTTACAGTATATTTAGTGAATGGAATACAGCCTTGAGTGCCAATAGTCAGCTTCGTGCAGGTGTCCGTTATAGTCGTGTCAATATGAATTCAGGCACAGTCACAGCGACAGGATTTGGTGGCATGTTAGGCACACAAATCAATACCTTAGCCAATCGTTTTAATCAAAGTCAACTGGCTCAACATGATAACTTGCTTGACCTTACCATGCAGCTCACACAACGTATCAATGATGATTTAAGCTTTACTTTTGGTGTTGCCCGCAAGCAACGTGCGCCTGCATATCAAGAGCGTTATTTGTGGTCACCTTTGGAATCCACAGCAGGTTTGGCTGATACACGCACCTATGTGGGTAATGTGAATCTTAACCCTGAAACATCATACAATATGGATGCAGGTTTTGATTGGCATACTGAACGCGCTTATTTCACGCCTCATGTTTTTTACAAACGTGTAAACAACTATATTCAAGGTACAGCACTCACCAGCGGTACTGCTTATAATTTTCGTGTTGCACAGGGTAATATGTTACGTGGCAATAGTTTTTGTACCGCAAATCCACTCAATCCCTTTTGTGTTCCGCTACAATTTTCGAATGTGAAAGCAACGTTTTATGGCGGTGATGCAGGCTTTGGTATCAATATGAATGAGCATATCGCACTCAATGGTACGATAAGTTATGTGCTAGGTAAGCGCCGTGACATCCAAGATAATCTTTATCGCATGGCACCTTTGAATAGCACCGTTGCTTTGAGTTATTATGGAGACTCATCTTGGTCAATCACCACAGAAGGTGTGTTTTATGCCAAACAAAATAAGGTATCGGTGAGCAATAGTGAAAAGGCAACGGCTGGCTACAGTTTGTTTAATATGAGTGCGCGTTATGCTGTTAATCGGGATAGTGAGGTGAGCATGGGTGTAAACAATGTGTTGGATCGTTTTTATCAAGCACATTTGAGTGGTTATAATCGTGTTAGTGCGAATGCTGCGGGGCAAGCTTCTGCAGTACCTGCGGGTGCGCGTATGCCGGGTGAAGGTAGGAGCTTTTTCGTGCAAGCTAGAACACGTTTTTAGACACGCTATTTGTTGGCAAGTGATTTTCATGCAGATGCTAACAACGATATGTATGATTACATTGTAACGATAAGTGCATACCGTCAGCAAGGGCAGCGCAAACAAGCTTCTCGCTTGTTGTGGGGCTTATTGGTGGCTTTATGTATGCACTTTTTTTTTATTGGCATAGCGACTCCCATCGAGAAACACAATAGACCACCTGTTCATCGTGTTTCTCCCATGGACATTGAGATGATCGTATCACCTACACCAGTGAAGCAGGTCGTCAAGCAAGCTTTACCCCGCAAAAAAAGAGTGACTCAAGCAAAGATTAAACCCATGCCTGTGAAAAAAGCCAAGCCAGTCATAGATAAAAAAACTGTGCTTGTACATCATCCAATAAAGAAGCCGAAGGTTCAAAAAAATAAACCGTTGCAGCCAACTGTTCAAAATATCGTTCAAGCAAAAGAACAGCAAAGTTCGAAAACAGTTGTTCATACGACAGCTTCTCCCTCTATGCCAAAAGAACCCGTCCACCTTGTGTCACATCAAACAACAATCAAGAGCGAAGCGTTACGAAGTCGATATATTTCCCATGTGATGCATCTCATTAAGACGCATAAATTGTACCCTTATTCAGCTCGCCGCCGCCATTTGGAAAGCGATATATTGATTTCCTTTATCATTGACTCGAATGGTAAGCTAATGAATATTCAAATCAGCGGTAAACACAGTGTGCTACGGCATGCCAGTAGAGAAGCTATCGAAGCTGCCCAACCTTTTCCTCTCGCACCCGAAGGTACAGGTTCAATGATTCAAATGACCTTTATCATGCAGTATCGCCTCATGAGGTAATATTACAAAAAACATAGCATTGATTTTTTTTGTGATGCAATGATAAACCGTTAGCTTATCGCTATGATGAAAATTACATTTTTCAGTGCGCAGCCCTATGATAAAAAATATTTTACCCATGCCAATCAAGATTATGGATACCAACTGATATTTCATGAGTCCCGACTAGAACCTGCCACCGTTGAGTTAGCACGAGGCTCTGATGCTGTCTGTGCTTTTGTCAATGATGACATTGGCGAAGTGACCATTGAAGCCATGAAAGCAATGAGTATTCCCATTATAGCACTACGTTGTGCGGGCTATAACAATGTGAATTTACGTGTAGCGGATCAATTGGGTATTCATATTGTTCGGGTTCCTTCATATTCTCCCTATGCCGTTGCAGAACATACTGTGGCTCTGATGCTTTCATTAAATAGGAAGATTCACCGTGCTTACTCCCGTGTACGAGATGGCAATTTTTCACTGCAAGGTTTAACAGGCTTTGATATGTATGGTAAAACAGTGGGGATTATTGGTACGGGGCGTATCGGTTCTATTGTTTTGGATATATTGCATGGCTTTGGCTGTAAACTTCTTGCCTATGATACCCAGCCCAATGATGCTTTAGAAAAAAAAGAGGTCACGTATCTACCCATGGATAAACTATTATCAGAGGTTGATATTCTTTCTTTTCACTGCCCGCTTACACCTGAGACATTCCACCTTATCAATGATGATGCCTTAGCAAAAATGAAAGATGGTGTGATGATTATTAACACCAGCCGTGGTGCTATTGTTGATACAAGCTCCGCCATTCAAGGCTTAAAATCAGGAAAAATAGCCTATCTTGGTTTGGATGTGTATGAACAAGAAGGCGATCTATTTTTTCATGATTTATCGGATACGATTATCCGTGATGACGTATTTGAACGTCTTTTAACATTTCCCAATGTATTGGTCACAGGTCACCAAGGTTTTTTTACAGCGGAAGCATTGACCAATATTGCCATGACCACATTGGACAATTTATCATGCTATGATTTAGGAAAAAAATTGGTCAACACGGTTCATTCTGATTCTAGCTTCTTTGTAACAAAGCATGAGAGTTAAAAATTACATCCCTTCAGCCATAAAAGCATGACCCAGTATATTTATCATTGATTATTCGTAACTATTCAGCACTTTTCATATTTTCACGCATAGCATTTATTGCACCCTCTATGGTTATTGAACCATTAAGTTTTGTATGAACATCAGTCATAAGGAATAAACCATGAAAGTTTTAGTTGTCGGCGGCGGTGGTCGCGAACACGCATTATGTTGGAAATTACATCATTCTGAATCCGTATCAGAAGTCATTTGCGCACCTGGAAACCCTGGCATTGCCCAACATGCGCGCTGCATAGCTGTGGGAGCAGAGAATATTGAAGGTCTCATGCGGCTGGCGCGTGATGAGCAGCCGCGTTTGGTCGTCATTGGCCCTGAGGTGGCATTGGTGAAAGGCCTGGGCAATCAATTACGTGCCGAAGGTTTTGCTGTATTTGGCCCTGATGACGCAGCCGCAGAACTTGAGGGCAGCAAATCCTTTTCCAAAAAATTGATGGATGAAGCAGGCGTTCCAACTGCAAAGTTTGAAACCCATACCGATGCGGATCAAGCCGAAGCATTGATTCGCCAGTGGGGCGCACCCATTGTGGTCAAAGCATCGGGATTAGCTGCGGGCAAAGGTGTGATTGTCGCACAAACCGTTAAAGAGGCTGTGCATGCTGCGCGCGACATGCTTTCAGGCAACGCCTTTGGTGATGCAGGTTCACAAGTGGTGATTGAAGAATTTTTAGAGGGTGAAGAAGCATCATGCTTATTCCTTGTATCAGGCGACACCATTATTCCACTGGCATCATCCCAAGATCATAAAGCCTTATTGGATGGTGATTTGGGGCCCAATACTGGCGGAATGGGGGCATATTCACCTGCACCCTGTGTCACGCCTGCCATTGAACAAGAGGTATTAGAAACGATTGCTCGCCCCATCATTGCAGCCTTAAAAGCACGCGGTGCTGAATTTATCGGCACACTTTACGCAGGTATCATGCTTACAGATGATGGCATTAAGACCTTAGAATTTAATGTGCGTTTTGGTGATCCTGAATGCCAACCTTTGATGTCGCGGTTAAAATCTGACTTGGGCGAAGTTTTGCTTGCAGCAGCCGAAAAACGTTTGGACGGTGTAGAACTTGAATGGGATCAACGCAAAGCCTTATGTGTGGCAGTCGTTTCCACAGGCTACCCTGCTAACTTTGAAAAGGGACAAGTCATTTCAGGCTTGGATGCCGTGGAAGCCGCAGGCGCAATGGTCTTTCATGCTGGAACAGCTAAAAAAGATGGTGCTATTGTCAATGCTGGTGGCCGTGTGCTGGGTATTACCATACTCGCAGATTCAGTGAAAGAAGCACAAATCGCTGTTTATAAGGCTTTGGGGAAATTAGATTGGAAGGGCGGTTTTTACCGCAAAGATATTGGCTATCGTGCCGTTCAACGTGAGGAAGCTTAAATGGAAGCCATTCAAGTATTGATACTGATGGGCAGCAAATCAGATATGCCCATCATGAAAAAAACAGAGGCAGTGTTTGATGATTTTGGCGTGTCTTACAGAACCATGATTCGTTCCGCCCATCGTACACCTGAAGCGACAGGACAAGCCATCAAGGATGCTGAAGACGCGGGTTGCCAAGTATTTATTTGTGCTGCGGGCATGGCGGCGCATTTGGCGGGTGTCGTTTGTTCCAAAACCATCAAGCCTGTGATTGGTGTACCCATTGCATCAGGGCCTTTGAATGGTGAAGATGCTTTGCTTTCAACCGTCATGATGCCGCCAGGGATGCCAGTGGCGACAGTTGGCATCAATGCGGCAAAAAATGCAGGCTTGCTTGCAGTGCAAATGCTTGCACAAAGCAATGAAACGTTGGCAGATCAATTAACAGCTGATCGGGCATCTCAAGCTGAGGCGATTCTCGCTGAAGATTAAACATAAAATAGCGACCTTGCGTGCAGCCAAATACTTGCAACAAGGTCGCCTTTTAGCCCATCCAACCAGCACGGTCGCTGGCATTGCTGCCAACCCTCAAAGCCACATCGCGATTCAACGCTTACGCACGTTTAAACAACGACAAGCTCCGTTTTTACTGTTGGCAGCTTCAAAAAAAGTTGTCTTTCAACAGTGCCGATATATCACGCGCCCTTTACGCGCCATGTTGCGACAATACTTGGAAACATCTGTGACCTTAATCCTTCCAACAAAAGCCAAACTTCCATCCGCATGCCAAAAAAAAGGGCGTACTGCCATTCGCTTGGATGCCAACCATGAAACCCGCCGCCTTGCTCAACAGTGTGATGGTTTGTTACTATCCAGTAGTTTGAACCGACGTGGCAAGTCGATTTTAAACCTACATCCAGCCACACGCATGCGTTTATCACGTCATATCGCCTGCATGCTTCAACAAGACGAACCCCATACATCCCAGCAAGCTTCAAAAATATACGCACTATCCAAGCATGGCATCCAACAATTACGCTAAACCCACAGTAGATAGGGGAGATTATACGCATGACGTGAGAGA
>NVWS02000057.1 GCA_002746295.2 Zetaproteobacteria bacterium | reverse complement strand
TTTGAATTCAAATATAGAGACAGATGTTTGAATGTTTTCAATCATGCCCAAGTAATTACGCATGGCATCGTGCTTGCCAACTTTTTTATCGGCATCTTTCAGGCGATCCTTATAGCGTTTTAGATCTTTAAAATTGAGTGGGTCGGTCGAATGCAGTTGAGCATCCAGTTCTTGATAGCAGCTGTCGTCAAATAAATAGTTGGCACGTTCTTCAGCACCAATGCGCAAGTGCTGAGAACAGCGTGGGCAGACCATGTTTGAGCGTTCCAACTCTTTATTGTATAAGGTTTCAGAACATCCAGGGCATTTGACCCATAGACCTTCGGGTGTATTGCTTTCAGGGTTGGAAGATAACAATGATGTTGGGTTTTCAATCAGGCGTGTAATCCAGTTCATGGGGGAGTCCTTACAGTAAGAATTCATCCACTTGCGTGAGCATGCGCAAGTGAGGAATATTTTCTTTATCAATTTCTTTGCTCATGATGGCGAGTGTTTCGGGCTTCATATGGAATAGATAAATGGGAACTTCGCCCAGTTTATTGAGTTTTTTGAGGTCTTGTGCCATTTGCTTGGGGGTCATGTGACCACTGATATTGGCTAAAAATTCATAATCATTGGGGAATGAACAATCAATGATGAGTCCGCATAAGTTGGGTTGGGCATTGGCAACATCCCAAATGGCATCGCTCACGCCTGTATCCGCAGAATAGATAAATTGTTTGCCATCTTGATCCAGTAAAAAACCCGTGCATGGCACGGGGTGATTCATGGGGATGGGCGTAATACTTAAACCATCAATAACAGAGGCTTGGTAGTTTTCAATCGCTTGTAGTTTAAGGATGGGGTCTTCAGAATTTGGAATCATGGTGAAATCGGGCCAGACAAGGTTGTTGAGAAAGTGTTTGGATAAAATATCCAAGTTTTCTTGAACACTATGAATGGTGATACATCGGTTCACAATTTCACCTGAAAGGCGTTTCAAAGAACGGTTATCGGATAAAAAAGCAATGTCTTGGATATGATCCAAGTGTGTGTGAGAAACAAAAATATGCTCAATATGACGTTGTTCTTCCAAGGTTAAGCAGACAGTAGGCGCGCCTGCATCCAGTAAGATGCTATCATTGATGAGAAAGGAGCTGAGGTGAAAGCCTAAAAGTTGCCCACCATAACATCCTAGCACACGAATTTTCATGCGAGTAATGCTTCTTTGATGGATAAAGATGCTTGTTTTAAAGCTTGATTCATGGTTTCTAAATCAGCGATATGTGTGGGAATGGTGTGAACAAAATGACTGCCAATCACCACACCATCGGCAAAATTACCCACCTCTTGGGCTTGTTTGGCAGTTTTAACACCAAAACCAACGCACAGGGGCAATGTTGTATGTTTTCGAATATGACCAACTTGCTGTTCAATAGCTGCCATGTCTCCCATATCTGCACCTGTGATGCCATTTAAAGAAACATAATAAATAAAGCCACTGGCATGTTTACACACCAATTGAATACGCTCTTCTGTTGAGGTGGGCGAAAGTAAAAGAATACGATCAAGCCCATACTGTTGAAAAATTGCATCACAAATATGCCCTTCTTCAGGTGGAATATCCACCAAAAGAACAGCATCAGCACCTGCCGATACGGCTTGTTTGGCAAAGTTCTCAAAACCTAAAACAAAAGGAATATTGGCGTAGCCCATCAAGACAATACCCAAATCAGGGTGTTGTTGACGCACTTGAGCGGTGAGTCGAAAAACATCTTGAATATGCGTGCCTGCTGCCAAAGCACGTTCACTGGCAGCTTGAATCACAGGTCCATCTGCCATGGGATCGGAAAAAGGCATACCAATTTCTAAAATATCACTTTGTGCTGCCAGCGTGTTTAACAATATTTCAGAGGTTTTAATATTAGGATCACCAGCGGTCAGGTAACTCACCAAGGCTGATCGATGTGCTGATTTACAGCGAGAAAAAACATCCGATAAGCGACTCATGCAGCTTCTCCTTCAGCATTTACGGCAAGTTTATCCATCACTGTGCCCAAATCTTTATCACCACGCCCTGAAAGGTTAATCAACACGATGTGTTCAGGTTTCATCCCTGCCGCGATACGCATGCCTGCGGCAATGGCGTGACTGGATTCTAAAGCTGGAATAATGCCTTCGATTTTGGTGAGGGTTTGAAAGGCTGCCAGTGCCTCATCATCCGTCGCACTATCGACTTCCAAACGCCCAGATTCCATCATAGCTGCCAGTTCAGGTCCGACCCCTGGATAATCCAAACCTGCTGAAATACTATGTGTGGGCTGCACTTGTCCTTCATCATTTTCCAATAAATAACTTAAACTACCATGAATAATCCCCGCTTTTCCTTTGCAAAGGGCTGCGGCATGTTCTTTTGTTTCAAGCCCATAGCCAGCGGCTTCCACGGCAACCAAACGAATATCATCATCTCGCAACGGATGCAATAAGCCAATGGCATTTGAGCCGCCACCGACGCAAGCCACGGCGACATCAGGTAACTTGCCTGCTTGTTCTAAACACTGGGCGCGCGCTTCTTGTCCAATCACCGTATGAAATTGCCGTACCATAATGGGGAATGGGTGCGGCCCTGCGGCTGTACCAAAAATATAAAAGGTGTCTTCACAGTTGGCGACCCAAACTCGCAAGGCTTCATTGACGGCATCTTTCAAGGTGGCCGTGCCTGAATCCACTGGAATCACATTCGCGCCCAACAACTTCATGCGAAAAACATTGGGAGCTTGGCGGCGCATGTCTTCACGCCCCATATAAATATCACACTGCATATCAAATAAAGCGGCAACGGTTGCCGTTGCTACACCATGTTGCCCTGCGCCAGTTTCAGCAATGACTTTCTTTTTACCCATACGGCGAGCCAACAGTGCCTGACCAATGGTATTGTTGAGTTTATGTGCGCCAGTATGATTCAAATCTTCACGTTTCAGGTAAATTTGCGCACCACCGACTTCTTTTGATAGACGTTGAGCATGATAAAGTGGGGTGGCACGCCCTGCATAATGTTTGAGAAGAGATAGCCGTTCGGCTTGAAATTCATCATCTGCCCACGCTTCAAAAAAAGCGGTTTCAATTTCTTTGAGTGGTTGCATCAAGGTTTCAGCGGCAAAGCAGCCACCAAATAAGGTGCCATTGGCAAGAAAGTGTCCGCCCTCATCGGGCGCATGGTGAATGGTTAAATCGTATGTGAAGTCAGTGCTCATGCTTCCTCTACTTTTATGCTGCCAGTGTTCACACGCTCAATCAGAGTTTTCATCTTTGCCTGATTTTTAATGCCTGGCGAAATTTCTACGCCAGAAGATACATCGAGGGCAAACCATTGGCGATGGGAAAGTGCTGCCTCAATATTATCAATATTTAAACCACCCGCTAACATCAGTGGATAATCATGGGTGAAGTTTGACAACAATGACCAATCAAAACTGTGACCTGTGCCACCAAAAACACCTTTGGGTGCTTTGGCATCCAGCAATACAGGACAGTCATATTGTTTGGCGCGGGTTAAATCATCCAGACTATGCACTGCAATGGCTTTGATGACGCGCCGACTTTGTGCTTGGCAAAATTCAGGGCTTTCATGCCCGTGTAATTGAATCACACCCAAAGGGCAGTAGCTCAAAACGTCATCAATCTCTTGCTGACTGGGATTGACAAACAAACCCACAGCCGAAACAAAGGGCGGAAGCTTGCGAATGATGGCCGCAGCCTTCATGGGTTCAATGTAACGGGGTGAGTTTTTATAGAACACAAACCCCACAGCATCGACACCCAATGAGGATGCCGTCAAAGCATCTTCCAAGCGGGTGATGCCACAAATTTTGATGCGGGTACGCAGGGAAGGTTGGGAAAAATAAGTCATTAACGAAGCATAGCAAAGGATAAGCTAAGATGAAATGAAATCACCGTAATTGATACGATAATCTGTAGGGGCGACGCTTGTGGTTACCCTATTTTCCACATCACGGCATTGATATAGGACAGGCACAAGACCTACCCCTACATCGGGGGACGATTCAAGAAAATTCAGGCAAGATATTGGCATCAAAGACAGGACCATCGACACAGACACGGCGATATTTTTCTTGCCCATCTTCCAGTGTTTTCACCACGCATCCCGCACACCCACCCACAGCACATGCCATGTGTTCTTCCAAAGATAGTTGGGCTGGAATATTTAACTCACGCCCCAAACGTGCGACGGCATGCAACATGGGATGAGGGCCACAGGAAAGAAGCACGCATTGCTTGCGTTTTTCTTCGCTCAAAGCCAATAAATAATCACGCGCTAAATTTGGAACATGCCCTTCATAACAGCCATAAAGTCCAGCATTGGATGCCAAGCGGCAGGGAATATCGCGTTCTTCCAAGGATGTGATGGTTAACGTGGTATTGCCCTGCATACCGGGTAATAAAAAAGTCGATGGTTTTAAGGCAAAAGGAAATGCGACTTCTGAACCTGCAAACACAATCGACTTAGCACCGTTTTTTTGCAGTGTGTCTGCTGCAAAAATCATCGGCGGAATACCCACGCCGCCACCAATACAGATATAACGCTTGGATATATCTGATAAATCAAATGGCATACCAATCGGACCCAGCATGGCAAGGGATTCACCCACTTGCCGCTCGGCAAGTTGATGTGTTCCCTCGCCAATTTTCTTATACAATAAATCAATCGTACCCTTTTCAGCGTTACATAACATGATAGAAATAGGACGGCGCAAGGCTTTGGCTTGTGATACCCGAAGGTGTACAAATTGCCCTGCTTTGGCTTGTTGGGCAGTTTTGGGTGCATGTAAACGCATGATGGCTTGTTCTCCATCATGGTGAACATGGGCAAGTATTTTGGCGTTTTCTTCAAAAATAGTGGGGTGCTGCTTCAACATAAACCTCACACGCCTGAATATTGGGCATGAACTTCACGCGCATGCATATTCGGCAGTTTATTCAGTGCCGCAATCAATGCTTTGGCCGATGCCACCACAATATCGGTATCCGATCCTTGCCCGTTGACAATGAAATCTTCGTTTTGCAAGCGAACCGTGACCTCACCTTGGGCATCTGTCCCTGCTGTAATGGCATTGACCGAATACAAAAGAAGTTTTCCTTTGGGTTCAACCAATGATTTGATGGCTTTGAATGCTGCATCGACAGGTCCATCACCCTCACCCGTTGCTTTAAGAATTTCACCTTCAATATCCAGCTCAACTGCGGCGACAGGTGTATCACCTGTGCCTGAGGCAGCATGTAAACTCACCAGCTTGATACGCTCCATATTCACTTCTGAATCACCCGACAAAATGGTCATTAAATCTTCATCAAAAATGTCTTTTTTCTTGTCTGCAAGTATTTTGAAACGCGCAAACACGGCATTGAGTTCATCACCATCAAGCTCAGTGCCCAATGCTGCATAACGTGACTTCAGTGCTGCACGCCCTGAATGTTTCCCCAGAACCATGCGGTTGGTGTTCAAACCTACCGATTCAGGGGTCATGATTTCATAGGTTTGTTTGTGTTTTAACACACCATCTTGATGAATGCCCGACTCATGGGCAAAGGCATTCGCGCCGACAATGGCTTTGTTGGCTTGCACAGGCA
The DNA here is from genome assembly GCA_002746295.2 of Zetaproteobacteria bacterium. GTDB lineage: Bacteria > Pseudomonadota > Zetaproteobacteria > Mariprofundales > Mariprofundaceae. The sequence continues at coordinate 41,701 of NVWS02000057.1, read as the reverse complement.
TCCCCGTGATTTGACTGACCAATTTGGATGTCGGGATGATTTTTGTCGTATCAATGCCTGTATCAATGCCATAATAATCAGCACGTGTTTTCAAGGTCATGACAATTTCTTCCAAGGCAGCATTGCCTGCGCGTTCACCCAAGCCATTCATGGTACATTCGACTTGTCTTGCACCTGCTTCCACGGCTGCCAAGGAGTTGGCAACGGCAAGCCCCAAATCATTGTGGCAATGCACTGAAAAAATCGCTTGATCGGAATTAGGCACGCGTTCCATCAAGGTTTTGATGCGGTTGCCAAATTCAAAGGGTGTCATATAGCCCACCGTATCAGGGATATTGATGATGCGCGCACCTGCCTTGATGGTCGCTTCGACAATACGACATAAAAAATCAATATCGGAGCGTCCTGCATCTTCGGCTGAAAATTCGACTTCGGGAGCAAGCGAGCGTGCCAAGGTTACGGCTTCAACGGCGCGTTGCACGACTTCATCGGGCTGCATGCGTAATTTGGCTTGCATGTGAATGGGACTGGTGGCGATAAAGGTATGAATACGTGCGCGATCGCCTGCAGGTTCGATGGCCTTAGCTGCCCCTTCAATATCTTTGGGATGAGCGCGGGCAAGCCCTGTGATAATCGAGCCTTGAACTTCACGTGCAATGCGGTTGACCGCTTCAAAATCACCTGGCGAAGCGACAGGAAAACCTGCTTCAATCACATCCACGCCCAAAGCTGAAAGCCCGTGTGCGACACGTAATTTTTCTTCGATATTCATCGAGCAGCCGGGTGACTGTTCGCCATCACGCAAGGTTGTATCAAAAATATATAAACGGTCAGACATACGCTTCTCCTCAAATAAAAAAAGCCACGGGGTTAACCGCGGCTCGTAAACTTCATCACTCAATCAATCAAAAAGTAAATTTAGTTCGTGTACAAGCCTGCACGACGCAGTAATAGCGTGTGATTCCAAAAGAGCAGGTACAAAGCAAAAAATTTCATGCGGCGGATTATGCGTGGCTTATATGGCTATGGTCAATCATTACTTGCTGGCTTCTTATCCTTGCGTGCTTTTCGTTGTATCAAGATAAAGTGCCTCACCTTTTTGCACTGCCAAAGACTGAGCATCGGACCATGTAAGACATAAGCGAGGAAGACAGCAAATAAAATGCGATAAGGATCGACCATAATCAATACCATTGTAATCAGCATAATGACAATCACAGCAAAGGATCGTTTTTGTTTTAAATCAATATCTTTACCTGAAATAAAACGAACATTGCTGACCATCAGCCATGCTAAAAATGCACCCAAGACACCCCATAACCAAGGTGTTGGTGCGAGCTGGCTTTGTTCATGAAATAATACTGCTGATGCAATCAGTAATGCGGTTGCAGGTGTTGGAAGACCTTGGAAATACTTTTTATCCTGCACATCATGGCGGACATTAAAACGCGCCAAACGCAGTGCCGAACATGCAGCAATTAAAAAGGCCGCCAACCATCCGAGTTTACCTAAAGTGGTCAGTGACCAAAGGTAAAGTAAAACAGCGGGGGCAATGCCAAACGATGTCATATCACACAACGAGTCCAGCTCAGCACCAAAATCAGTTTCAGCGTGCAATAAGCGTGCAACTCGCCCATCCAACATATCAAACACGGCGGCAGCAATAATCGCCCATGCAGCGAGTTCATACTTGCCTTGAATGGCAGCAATCAAGGCATAAAAACCTGCAAACAAGCCCATCATGGTGAATAAACTGGGGAGTAAATAAATACCACGGCTTGGTTTGTGAGTTGTCTGCTCGCTCATGATGTGATTTTACGAGCCAAAATAGTGCTGGCAGATGATACTTTATCACCGACTTTCACATTCAACTCAAAGCCTTCTGGGATTTCACAATCGACACGTGAACCAAAGCGAATCATGCCAATACGTTGACCTGCTTGAACCTCATCACCCACCTTGACATAAGAAATGATACGGCGAGCGACCAGCCCCGCAATTTGGGTGAACTGGATTTTTAAGCCATCGGTTGTTTCAAGTTCAAAACGATTGCGTTCATTATCCACGCTGGCACTGTCAAAACTTGCATTGACAAATTTTCCAGGAATATAGGTAATGGCTGTGATTTTACCTGACATGGGTGCGCGGTTCACATGCACATCAAAGACATTCATAAAAATATCAACGCGTAAGCCTGTATCTGTTTTTTCAGCGCGAATGACCTTGCCATCCGCAGGACAAATCACCAGCCCATCGCCTTGAGGAATATCACGTTCAAAATCTCGAAAAAAATTGACCACAAAAAGGAACAATAGAGCTGAAATAATGGTAGGAATCGTCCAAGATAAAGCATAAGCAATGACCGTGGTTGCCAGTAGGGCAATCATATATGGCCAGCCTTGAGGAGAAAAAGGTAAGGTGCCTGTTCTAGCTTGCCCTGAAAGGGCTTGGGGTTTGGGGGTTTGTTGAGTCATTCGCGGGAGACTACATCGCCATAGAAAATGCCCAAGTTTTTTTGAGGATGTTGAAAATCAATTAAAATATTCGGAAAACAAAAAAAGCCAGCAAGACCTTTTACATATATGGTCTTGCTGGCTTTATGTTTGGTTGCGGGGGCCAGACTTGAACTGACGACCTTCGGGTTATGAGCCCGACGAGCTACCACTGCTCCACCCCGCGTTGAATTGCGGCGAACTGTATCGTCCTTATTCCCTATGTCAATATTTATTATTGCATCGCCAATAAGAGGGTTTCAATGGCATCCATATCAATGCAGACATGTCGGCTATTGGGAGTAGGACAAATAATTTTTTCTTTCTTTAATGAACTGATGGCGCGTGAAATGGTTTCACGGCTTGTGGATAGCTGGTCAGCAATCAGTTGATGGGTGGGAAGTCGAACAAGCATCTGATTGTTTTTTAATTCACCGAAGCGTTCGCAAAAATCTTGCAGGTAGCTATATAAACGATGTGGGACATCCATGGTACTGATACGTTCCAAAATTAAACTGGTTCTACGTAAACGGCTGACAACTTCAGTGAGGAGCTTAATGGTTAGGCGAGGTGTTTGCAGTAAGAGATGTTCAAAATTTTTACGGCGAATTTGAACGACGGTGGTGGATTCTAGGGAGGTAGCATTGGCTGAGCGGGGTTGGCGATCCAAAAGTGACATTTCACCAAAAAATGCGCCAGGTTCAAGTAGTGATAAAATAACTTCACGACCATCGCATGAATAGGTGGATATTTTAACCGAGCCTTCAAGAATGATATATAAAGCTTCACCACGTTCGCCCTCTTGAACGATCATGTTGTGTTTGGCGAAGTGGTGGGTGGTTGCCAAGGCTGCAATGGCATCCAGTTCTGTATCATCAAGCTCTGAGAAAAGATAAATACTCTTAAAAAGGGTCTTCATGTACGAACGTTTCCTTGGGGTTGGATGATTTGAATGTTCCATGTAACCATGGTGACGTTGGGTAATTTAGGCTGAATCATTTGGATAGCATGTTGAATGACAGCTTCACTGGCGACGACTTCAACAATCAATGGTAGGCTACTGGAGAGTGATAAGAAAGATGTACTATGAATGCCGTGCTTACCCATGCCTTCAATGCCACGCATGACCGATACGCCATGCAAGCCTGCATCTTTGCAGAGGTTAAGAATGGCCTGCAAAGCTGGAACATGCTCAATGTGATCGGATTCAGATAAATAAAGTCGTAAACAAAGCCCTGGTTGCATGGTTTCCTCCCTATAGCTCTACAGTAAATGTGCTACTCCGCCCACTTGAACCATGCCGAGGGTGATGGCGTGTGTCCAGAAAATAAGCACAATGATGGTTCGACAAACACACAATATTTTATATCCTTGCCTCTTTTTTAGGCAGAGGTTTCGATTTTGGCACAAGCAGTTCTTTCTGGTTTTCAATTGGGTACACATCATATTTCATCGCCTGTGGTTTTAGCGCCCATGGCGGGTATCACGGATTTACCGTTTCGACGAATTTGCAGGCGTTATGGTATTGGTTTAACGGTGACGGAAATGATTGCCTCACGAGCGGTGGAGCAAGGGCGCGAACGAACGGAGCGCATGGCGGAATTGGATGCCGATGAATCCCCTGTTTCGATACAAATCGCAGGTTCAGATTCAAAATTTGTGGTCGATGCCGCGCATTGGGCAGTGGCACACGGTGCAGATTTTGTGGACATCAATATGGGTTGCCCTGTGAAGAAAATCTGTAAGCAAGTGGCAGGTTCAGCCATGTTAAAAGATGAAGCTTTGGTGGCACGCACCATTCGGGCGGTGGTGGATGCGATTGATATTCCCGTGACGCTTAAAATTCGTACTGGCTGGGATGAACCCAGTAAAAATGTAGCTCGGATCGCCAAAATTGCCGAAGATGAAGGCATTCAAATGCTGACTGTGCATGGGCGTACCCGTTCTCAAATGTTCAATGGTCATGCCAATTGGGAAGATATTGGCTTGGCAAAAGATGCCGTATCTATTCCTGTGATTGGCAATGGTGATGTGGTGGACGGTGACAGTGCTTTGGAGATGCTGCGCATTTCAGGGTGTGATGGGGTGATGGTTGGGCGTGCCGTGCAAGGGAACCCTTGGGTCTTGGAAGAAGTGCATGCTGCCATCATGGGCTTGGCTAAACCTGCAAAACCGACAGCCCAAGCGCGTTGGGATGTGGTGTTGGAACATATGCAACACTTGGCAGCGCACCATGGGGTGAAATTTGCCTCCAAAGTCTCTCGAAAACATGTGGCTTGGTACAGCAAAGGCTTTCGTGATTCGGCAGAATTTCGCGGTCACTTTCAACGCTTGGATGATTGGCAAGCGCAGTTGGATACGGCGCAAGCATATTTTTTAGCCTTGGATTCAGACGTGGTGGCATCGGTTTGATGAAATTTGACGAAAGACAACAAGATGTGACGTTTCCATTGTTGGGCATGATGCCTGTTGCCGTTGTTTTATTGGATAAAGTTGGGCATATTACGCATGCGAATGAGTTGGCGCAAAGTTATTTGGGCACATCCTTGCGACGTTTATCAGGCGTTCATTTATCACGCTTTATGCAGCCTTCTTCGGAAGTGGAAGCGATGTTATCACGCGCATTATTGGGTGAAACGGTGGCGGATGATGGGTTTTGTGGGCGTGATAACCATATGCCGTATTCCTTACACTTTTCGTGTCGGCAAGATGAAGAGGGTGTGGTCATTGCATTGCTTCCTGAAGCCAACCGTTCGGAAGTGGAAGAACATGCCCACCGCCATGAAATGGCAGAAGCCGTGGCGCGCATTGCCTTAGAAATGGCGCATGAAGTGAAGAATCCACTGGCATCCTTGCGCGGTGCAGCCCAGTTATTGCATGAACAAAGTGAAGGGGATGCCAAGGAAATTAGTCAGCATATTATGGATGAAGTGGATCGTATTCGTCAGCGTATTGATCTTTTTTTACAAGTGGGTCCGCATGCCAATATTGCTAAATCAGCGGTCAATATTCATGCGCTGATTGATGAAGTATGTATGAATGTGGAAGGGGTGCGTGTACAACGTGTCTTTGACCCCAGTTTACCTGATATTTTATTGCATGAAGAACGTTTCCGCCAAGCCATTGAAAATTTATGGCAAAATGCATTGGAAGCAGGTGCAAATCGGATTGTTTGGGAAACGCGTGTCGCGCCGATGGTGGCATTGAGAGGGCATCAAGGCATGGTGTTGGAGCTGTGCATCCGTAGTAATGGCAAAGCAGTTCCAGAACATTTAAAACATCGTTTATTTGAACCTTATGTGTCAGGTAAAGCACGTGGCAGTGGTTTGGGCTTGGCGATTGTTCAGCGTGTGATGCAAGAACATGGTGGCCGAGTGAGTGTAAAATCACGTCGTGGTGAAACATGTTTCATCATGCACTTGCCCGTATGTATAGGCAATCAGGAGCATGTATGCGCGCATTGATTGTCGATGATGATGCTGGTATTCGCTGGATTTTGACGCGTGTATTGAAAGAAGAAGGTTTTGATGTGCTTGAAGCGGAAAATTTAGCCGATGCGAAAGCCTTGCAATCTCAAACCATAGACTTGGTCTTTTTGGATGTGTTTTTGCCTGATGGCAATGGTATGCAAGCCTTATCTTCGGGCGTTTTTTCAGCGCCAGTGATTATGTTGACAGCGGAAACAACCTTTGGACATGCGGCGGAGGCATACCGAGAAGGGGCGATGGAATATCTCCCGAAACCTTTTGATTTGGATGAAGTGCGGCGTTTGGCGCAACGTGTGTTGGGCAGTGTTAAAAAACCTAAAAAACAAGCGAAAATTTCAAAAAAACAACAAGCTGCTGAAAAAGAAAAAAAGAGCATGATTATTGGGCGAAGCCCTGCCATGCAAGTGTTGTTTCGGACGTTGGGACGGGTTGCACCGTCAGACTTAACGGTTTTGATTACTGGTGAATCGGGAACAGGAAAAGAACTGGTCGCGCATGAATTGCATCGTTTGAGTCATCGTAAGGACAAGTCGTTTATCGCCATTAATACAGCTGCGATTCCAGCCGAATTATTGGAATCGGAACTGTTTGGACATGAAAAAGGAGCGTTTACAGGCGCGGATAAACATCGTGCAGGACGCTTTGAAGATGCGGATGGCGGCACGCTTTTTTTGGATGAAATTGGTGACATGCCCATGGTATTGCAATCGAAAATGTTGCGTGTTTTAGAAATGGGCATGGTGCAACGTATTGGTGGCAATGAAGAAAAAAAGGTCAATGTGCGTTTGTTGGCAGCCACGCATCAAAATTTACAGCAAAAAATTCGTGATGGACAATTTCGTGAAGATTTATATTACCGTCTGAATGTGATTCCCGTGCATATTCCACCCTTGCGTGAGCGGCGGGATGATATTCCCGAATTGGCAGCAACCCTATTGCAACAAGCCTCGGATGAATTATCCATGACAGCACCGATTTTATTGGATCACTCGGTTGATTTACTCAAACGCCATGATTGGTATGGCAATGTCCGTGAATTAAAAAATGTCATGCGGCGTTTGGCAGTGTTAACCCCTGGTGCGAGTATTACGGTATCGGATGTGGCACTGGCCTTGGGGCATGATGGTGGGCAACAATCTTTGGGTGGCTTGGAATCTTTGGATGAGGCCGTGACCCGCTGTTTACGCGCCTACATGGATAAATTGGGCTATGCAGAGGCAACAGGTTTACACCACCACCTTTTGTCGATGGTGGAGCCTGCCTTGTTAAATTTGGTGCTGGATAAATGTCGGGGTAATCAACTTAAGGCTGCAAATATGTTGGGTTTGAATCGCAATACTGTACGTAAATTGATTCGTCAATATGAGATTGACCCGACTGAATTTAAGGACTGATGTTACGCACTTAATGAAGAATAGGGGTTATTTTCAAAGGTATGAATCCCCTCACAGGAGCATGGGAACTAGCGTTGACTTCTTTTTTCACCACAGAGGAGGTTAAGTTTCTTCTCATTCCCAGCGTCCTCAGTGGGAATGTATACCTAAAAACTGTTCCCACAGAGAAGCATGAAAACTAGATTGGCTCACGACTTTAAATGCTTTTTTTTGTACCTCTGTGGTTGTTTTTTCGCGTAACATCAGTTAAGGATTAAGTTTGGGAATGCCTTGGCGTGCAAGTTCATCCGCTTTTTCATTGCCTTCATTGCCCGCATGACCTTTCACCCATTGCCAATCTACCGTATGAATATGATTCAAGGCATCCAATGTTTCCCATAAGTCTTGGCTAACAACAGGCTTTTTGGCTGAATTTTTCCAGCCACGCTTTTTCCAGCCTGAAATCCATTCGGTGATGCCTTGAATCACATATTTGGAATCTGAATAAATGGTGATGTGTGATGGTTTTTTGAGTGCTTTTAGTGCTTCAATGGCCGCGCGTAACTCCATGCGTTGATTGGTCGTGTGGTTTTCACCGCCACAAAGTTTTTTTTCATGTTCGCCATAGCGCAACCATACCCCCCATCCTCCAGGACCAGGGTTTCCAGAGCATGCGCCATCGGTGTAAGCAATGAGCTTGGGTGTATCCATTAGGATTTACGTTGAAAAATCATAATAATGCCGAAAATTAACAGGCTGCTACCTAAAATAAGGTGCCAATGGGGAATGTGTAAGGTTTGCCCCAGTAGCATGGCAATACCTGCGGCACTTAAAAGTCCACCCATCAATAAGGGAAGAATGGAAGGCTTGGGCGGTTCCATCAACTTACTTTGTATGACGTGTTCAATCATGGTGTCCATGCGCGTGGGCAGTGTCATCCAATCATGCAGTTGTGTTTTTAAATCTTCTGCGACATGTTCGATTTTGGCTTTAGGACCGAGGTGTTTCATCATCCATGTGCTGACAAGGGGTTTAGCGAGTTCCCAAATATTCACATCATCGGCCAACTCTCTGGCAACACCTTCAATCACCACCATGGTTTTTTGCAACAAGAGTAGTTCAGGTTGGGTTTCCATTTGAAAGCGTTCTGTGACGGCAAACATACAAAGCAACAATTCAGCAATGGAGATGTCAGCCAGCGGTCGATTGAAAATGGGTACGGCCACTTCACGTAAGGCATCTTCAAAAGCAGAAATGTTGGTGTCACGCGGGACATAACCTGCTTCAACATGAACAATGGCAGCTTGATGGTAATCCGCGCGTAAAAATGCCAGCAACATATCCGCAAGATAGCGGCGGGGTCGTAAATCCAAACGACCAACAATGCCAAAATCAAGCAGCACAATATCACCATTTTGAGCGACGAAAATATTGCCAGGGTGCATGTCAGCATGAAAATAACCATCCACAAACACCATGTGAAAAAATAATGTGGTGGCACGTTCGCAGATTTTAAGGGGATCCAGACCCGCTGCTATAATAGAGGCGCGTTCATCAATAGGAAAACCCATAATGCGTTCAGTGGTAAGCACTTCCACATGGGTGTAATCCCAAATAACATGGGGGACACGAACACCATCCAAGGCTTTGAAATTTTCTTCAAAACGACTGGCATGAGCGGCTTCAGCGCGTAGGTTTAACTCCCCGCGAATACTGGTGGCAAATTCTTCAACGACACACTTGGCTTTGAGACGTTGATATTCAGGAAAATAACGTTCAAACATCGCCGCAAGCAAGCGAAGAATGGCTAAATCCGCTTCAATCGTTTTATGAATATGGGGGCGACGAACTTTGACGGCGACTTGTTGCCCATCAGGCAGAATCGCAAAGTGAACTTGCGCAATCGAAGCTGCTGCAATTGGGGTTTCATCAAAAGATTGATAAAGCCCACCTTCACCTGTTAGAGGCTTTTTAAACGTGCGCTCAATGACGCTTTGGACGTGTTCAAAAGGAGCGGGAGGTACATGATCTTGCAGTTTTTTCAGTTCCAGTGCGACTTCGAGTGGTAATAAGTCCACGCGTGTTGAAAGCATTTGACCAAATTTGATAAAGGTTGGCCCTAGTTTTTCAAGAGCTTCACGAATTTGACCGCCCAAATCATGCGGTAGGGTGTCATCACGAAAGAGCTGAATCAACCAAGCATAAGGGCGAAGCAAACGCATACGCATGGCAAGGGCAGCCATGCCGTGCGAGGTTAAAATGTAGCCAATGCGTAAAAGTCGAAGGTTGCGTCGAATATTGCCAGATAATTTCATGTGTTTTGAGACTTATCAAGATGTTCAGTACGGTGTTCTAAGCGCGTTATTTTGCTTTTGAGGCGATTGTTTTGGTGTGCGATCTGTTCCACGCCTGCTTGCCATGTTTGTAAACGTTGTTGATTGGGAGCCTCAATACGGTTGAGATAGTGTTGTAAGGTTTCTTTGGATGTGGATGTCAGCTTGCTTTCAACCTTCACCAGTGCGTATGCGGCTTTGGCCACACGGCTACCAAAAAACTCACCAAAGGATGCGCGCAATTCATCTTCCCAATTCAAATCGGCAGCGGCAAGTAACTTTTTGAAGCGAAGCATGGCTTCAGAGTCGCCTGACAGTTGAAGGACTTGCTGAAAGACCAGATCATCAGGATCTTCGTGGGCAAAACACATGCGTGAAAAACCTGTCGTACTGGCCGTGATTTTTACGGCAATATCCCCCGAGTATTGCGGGTGAACCCAAGTTCGCCCTGCCTTAAAGCCAAGGTAAAAAATACTGTCCAAATCACTCACATGAATACGAAAAACTTTTTGATTTAAGCCATTCAAATGTTCTTTCAAGGATGCTTCACGTGAAAAGGCTAAGTCCAATACCGTTGACATGACCACGCATTGAACAGGTAAAGGGATGAGTCGCAAGGGTAAAAACATCACACTCATATTTTGTAACCTCGATGCAGGGCAACAATGCCACCTGTCATATTTTCATGCCGAACCAAATCAAAATCCGCGTGTTGAATCATACGCTCAAAACGATGTTGATCGGGAAAGCGGCGAATGGATTCGACCAAATATTGATAGGAATCACGATCACCCGTAATCCATTGCCCCATAGAAGGAATCACATTGAATGAATAAGCATCATAAATGACATCAAGAAGAGGTAGAACGGGCTTGGAAAACTCCAAGCACATGAATTGTCCACCAGGCTTCAACACGCGATAAAACTCAGCAAGACCAGCATCAACATCAACAAAATTTCGAATACCAAAAGCAATGGTGACAGAGTCAAAACTATTGTCGGCAAAGGGTAGTTCTGTGCCATCCGACTGAATGCAGTCTGCCGTGCTGGGCAGGTATCCCGCATCGACAATGCGCCTTGCACCTTCGGCTAACATCGGACCATTCAAGTCTGTTAAAATAGCCCGCCCTGAACCGTTTGCTTGCACCTGCATTTTTTTCAGTAATCCAATGGCGATATCACCCGACCCTGCGGCAACATCCAATGCGATGCCGTCTGAGCGAAGGGACGAGCGTGCAATCATGCGGGACTTCCATAATCGGTGCATGCCCATGCTCATCGTATCATTCATGATGTCATATTTACTGGCAACGGATGAGAAGACACCCATCACCTTGCCTGCTTTTTCATCCGTGGAAACCGTTTCATAACCAAAATGTGTGTGTTGATTCATGTTTGGAATGCTAGCATCTAGCTATATAAGCTCCAGTAAACTGGCAAATATCTATAGATAACTCGTGAATAATCTGAGTGCAAAGTATGACTGTTTTATACTACTTATTGTGGTTGAATGATATTGACACACTATATGTAGTACCTATGATGCGTCGCCCCTTATGGGACTAGCCTGTGGATGAGCAATGCTTTTGATAAGTACTGTTTCTCCTTGGCGTACGGAGATCATGCCATGACATCGCAAATTCAAGCGTCCTTAGCACCAGTTCAAAACATCGAGAAAGATATTCCACTACAGCCTGCAAGTCAGGATATTTGGGACACCAAATACCGTTTGAAAGATAAAAATAGTAAAGCTGTAGATGCTGATTTGTCGGCAACTTGGGAGCGCGTGGCGCATGCTTTATCCAATGTTGAAGATGAAGGGAAACAAGAATATTGGTTCAATCGTTTTACGTGGGCTTTGGCACATGGTGCTATTCCTGCTGGGCGGATTATGTCCAATGCGGGGGCTGAAGCTTATAAACCTGCGACATCCACCATTAACTGTACGGTTTCAGGCACGATACCCGATTCGATGGATGGTATTTTATCGATGGTAAAGGAAGCGGGTTTAACGCTGAAAGCAGGCTGTGGTATTGGTTATGAATTTTCTACCTTGCGCCCCAAGGGAGCGTATGTCACAGGTGCTGGTGCATACACATCAGGGCCTTTATCTTTTATGGATATTTATGATAAAATGTGTTTTACTGTTTCATCTGCGGGTGGTCGCCGTGGCGCACAAATGGGTACGTTTGATATTTCTCACCCTGATGTGATTGAATTTATCAAAGCCAAGCGTGAAGATGGTCGTTTACGTCAGTTTAATTTATCGTGTCTGATTACCAAAGATTTTATAGAGGCGGTGAAAAGTGATGCAGATTGGCCGCTTATTTTTCCCGCCAATCAATCAGAGTTGGATGATGCTGAAAACACCATTGTTTGGCGGCAGATGTCGCACTTTAAAAATGATGTCGTGCGTAATGACTGTGGTGAAGTGGCTTGCAAGGTGTATAGGACGATTAAGGCGAAGCGTTTATGGGACGTGATGATGGCATCCACGTATGATTATGCGGAACCTGGGTTTATACTGATTGATGAAGTGAATGAGAAGAATAACAATTGGTTTTGTGAAGATGTGCGCGCTACCAACCCTTGCGGCGAACAGCCTTTGCCGCCTTATGGTGCATGCTTGCTGGGTTCTGTGAACTTAACGAAATTTGTTAAATATCCATTTACGGATCAAGTGGAATTTGATTGGGATATGTACCGTGACGTGGTGGCGATATTTACCCGCATGTTGGATAATGTGGTTGAAATCAACGGTCTACCTTTAGAGAAGCAACGCGATGCGATTGTGTCAAAACGTCGGCATGGGATGGGTTTCTTGGGTTTGGGTTCAACCTTGACCATGATGGGTTGCAAGTATGGATCTTCGGAGTCTTTGGTCTTCACAGAAAAAGTATCCTATGAGCTAGCACGCACTGGTTTTGAGGTTGGGTTGCAACTGGGTGAAGAAAAGGGTGTCGCACCGGTGATGAATGATGATGTTGAAATTACACCCGAAATCATGGCAAAACGCCCTGAAATGGCTGATGATGGTATTAAGGTTGGGCACAAGGTGAAAGCTCGCATTTTATGGGCAAAATACTCAAAATATATGCAGAAATTTGGCCAAACTGGGCGAAAAGAAGATCAGGACTTGTTGGATGCGTTGATTGAAAAAGGATGCCGTTTTACCCATCATTCTTCGATTGCGCCGACGGGTACGATTTCTTTGAGTTTGGCAAACAATGCATCGAATGGCATTGAGCCATCGTTTGCCCATCATTATGCACGTAATGTGATCCGTGAAGGTAAAAAATCAAAAGAGAAAATCGATGTTTTTTCTTATGAATTATTGGCATATCGTGAGTTGATTGATGCGGATGCGATGCCAGCAACTCATGGTGAAGAAAGCCAGCTTCCAGCATATTTTATAGCGGCAGATGAAGTCACGCCAAAACAGCATGTGGATATTCAAGCAGCAGCGCAAATTTGGGTGGACTCCTCTATTTCCAAAACAGCCAATGTGCCAACGGATTTTCCTTATGAGGATTTTAAGGATATTTATATGTATGCTTATGACCAAGGCTTAAAGGGGTGTACAACATTTCGTTATAACCCAAGTGTATTTCAAGGTGTGTTGGTGAAAGAGGAGGATTTGGCAAAAACAACGTATAAATTCACCTTGGAAGATGGCACTGTGCTTGAAGTGAAGGGGAATGAGGATATTGAATATGATGGTGAAATGCATACGGCAGCAAACCTCTTTGATGCACTTAAAGAGGGTTATTATGGTAAGTTTTAGGGGTATATCATGGTTGTGAAGATTGTTAAAAAAATTACTGCGTATGAAGTTGTCAATTCAGCGTCACCATCGCTTGTTGTTGAAAATGTGGATGCCCCTTTGTTGGAGCGTGATGAGATTCTTGAAGGAAGTACCTATAAGATCAAAACACCTGCATCAGAGCATGCGATGTATATCACGATCAATGATGTGATTATCAACCAAGGTGAAGAAAATGAGCATCGCCGACCCTTTGAAATTTTTATCAATTCCAAAAATATGGAACATTTTATGTGGATTGTTGCCTTGACCCGTGTGATTTCAGCTATTTTCCGAAAAGGCGGGGATGTCACCTTTTTGGTTGAAGAGTTGAAGGCTGTTTTTGATCCGCGTGGTGGTTATTTTAAAAAAGGTGGCAAATATATGCCCTCATTGGTGGCAGATATTGGCGAAGTGATCCAGCAGCACCTGATTTCCATTGGTATGTTGGAAGGTGTATTGGATACACCAGAGCTTGAAGCGAAAAAACAAAAGATCAAAGAACGTTTGGGTGACGCTGCGATGAAAAATGCCATGCAATGTCCGAAGTGTGCGGCCATGACCTTGGTTCGCATGGATGGGTGTGATACATGTTTAGAATGCGGGTACTCCAAGTGTGGTTAGGTGTAGATTTTTAACTTGCATTTTTTCAAGTGCTTATTTTTATCTTGCCAAGTGGCTATGATGACGCTAGAAATCGCCGCCATATTTAGAGGGTTGGAGGATTCGATTGAATTCGAATATGCAAGATAAGGGTGCTTCTGAATGGTTTGAGGGGATTTCTTTTTTAATCACGTCTCAAATGGTTGTAAGTTCTTTAATCTCGCTGGCACTGTATGTTTTTTGGGGTTCATCTCAGGGTATCAGTGTTCTTTTAGGTTCTCTATTGGTTGCTTTGAATGCATGGTTGATGCAGCGTGTCTTTCGCCGTGAAGATGTGAGTCAACGCGATATTTATTTATCGGCCGCGTTAAGATATATGTTGTTTATTGGGGTGCTTCTCTCCTTTGTTTGGCTAGGCTTGAACTTATTGGCTGTGCTTGGTGGGATGGTTCTCGCATATGTGGTGTCGTACTTTTTTTCTGCCTACACCTTGTTAAGCATTGGCAGAAGGTGACTGGATGATTGATTTAATGGGAGGTTGCATTGGCAGCTGAGGAACATAGCACTGGGATTGCTGAGCACTTACAGTATTGGACATACTCGTTTCAGCAGAATTTACCCGTAGATGAACGTAATCCATTTATGCAAATTCATATAGACACCATGTTGGTGACTGGTTTTGTAGCATGCCTTATATTAGGTTTTTCAGCATGGCTGAAAGGACGTATTGTTGAGGGTGCGCCAACAGGTGCGCAGAACGCCGTGGAGTCCATTGTTGGGTTTGTGAATGATACTGTGAAAGATAACTTCCCAGTTCATAATCCATTGGTTGCGCCTTTAGCACTGACTATTTTTGTTTTTATTTTCTTGTGTAATTTCTTTGATATTTTACCTGCATACTTATTGGGTCATATTGCTGAGGGTTTGGGTGCTCCAGCGTTTCGCCCTGTACCAACCAATGATTTAAACTTACCTGTAGCCATGGCTTTGGTGGTGTTTGCTTTGGTTCTTTACTATGAATTCAAACTTAAGCCTATTCACTTCATGAAAGACTTATTGTTGCAACCTTTTGCGAGTCTTCTTTTGGATTCGAAAAACCCAGTCGTGAAGTTTCTAGGTGTTCTTTTGATTCCATTGAATTTAACACTAAAACTCATTGAAGAGCTGGCTAAACCCTTAAGTCTATCCTTTCGGCTTTTTGGTAATATGTTTGCTGGCGAAGTGATTTTTCTCTTGATTGCTTCACTTCTTCTGGTGGATAATATGCACGATCTCATGAGCTTTGGTGGTATCGTGTCTGAAATTATGGGATTATTGGTGGGCTTGGCTTGGTCGTTCTTCCATATGTTTATTGGCTTGTTGCAAGCCTTTATTTTTATGATTCTAACAGTGGTGTACTTGTCGATTGCACATCAGCCTGTAGAACATTAAGTTTAGCTTTAAAATCGTAGTTTTTAATTAAATAGGAGAGTATAAAATGGAAGCAGAAGTAATTATCACAGCCGCAACGGCAATTTCAGTCGGGGTTATTTTAGCCGCCGCAGGTTTGGGTTCGGCGATTGGTTGGGGCTTGATTTGTTCAAAAACATTGGAAGGTATTTCGCGTCAACCTGAAATGCGCCCTCAATTGATGTTTAACATGTTTATTTTTGCTGGTTTGATGGAATCTTTTCCTTTCATTATCATGGCTTTCGCATTGTGGTTCTTGTTCGCTAACCCATTCTTAGGTTAAGTAGTAGCTGGTAAATAAGAACGAGAGGCGGTCGTATGAGTATTGATTTAACCCTAGTCGGGCAGTTTATTGTTTTTATTACAATGCTGCTATTGATGAAGAAAATGTTGTATGTTCCATTGAATGATGCAATGGAAGCAAGAACACAAAAGATTGAAGCAGGTTTGGCTGCTGCTGATGCAGGTTTAGAAGCTAAAGCTAAGGCGGATGCAGATGCCGCATTGCAATTGGATGCTGCGAAATCAAAGGCACAAGAAATTGTTTCTGCGGCTGAACGACGTGCGGCTGAAGTGAAAGAAGAAGCGGTTATAAAAGCTCGTCTTGAAGCTGTGGCAATTGTTGATGCTGGTAAAGAGGAGCTGGCTTCAGAAGTGAGTCGTGCCAAGCAGGATCTTCGTGAAGAAGTGGCTGGCATTGCATTGCAAGCTGCGGAGAAGATTATCGGTGTTGAACTGGATGCGAAGCGTCATGCATCATTGATTAATGCTAGTATTTCTAAAGGCTTTGATGCGGCATGAGTACCTCAAAGATTTCACGCCGCTACGCTGTAGCATTGTTTGACTTGATACAGGAAGGTGTGATGTTGCTTCCTGCATTAAAACAAGCTTCAGATTTAACGTCGTGCGATGAAGCAAAGGATGTTTTTGCATCCTCTGGCTATTCAGAAGCTGTGAAATGTGCGATTTTTGATAAAGTATTAAGTGATGATGGACGTGAAGAAGTGATGCGTTTGGTTGCATTGTTAGCCTCTCGTGGAAAAATCACGTTGTTGCCAGAAATTTTGAGCGAGCTTGAGCTATTAATTTCTCAAGCTGGAATTTCTGTGGAGGCTGAAGTCGTTTCAGCGGTTCCGCTTGATGCATTATCATTGAAAGCATTGTCAGATAGCCTTGGTTCTCAAATTGGTAAGAAAGTAAGCCTCGTTGCACATGAAGATCCAAGCTTATTGGGTGGGTTGGTAATACGCATAGGGGATCGCAAGATTGATTGCTCGGTGAAGAGTAAGCTTGATGGTATGAAACGTACCATTGTTGGCTCATAAGATTTAAAGATTAGGTCAGAGGTTGATAATATGAAGCTCGATACAGCGGAAATTAGTTCCATTATTAAAGAGCAAATCAAAGGGTTTGAAGCAGCGGCAGTGGATGCAAATGTAGGTAGTATTGTATCTGTTGCAGATGGTGTTGCTCTTATCCATGGTTTGGCTGGTGCGATGGCTGGTGAAATGCTGGAGTTTCCAGATGATACCATGGGCATGGTTCTCAATCTTGAAGAAGATAGTGTGGGTGCCGTTATTTTTGGTGAGTACACACACCTGGGTGAAGGCGATGAAGTTAAGTCAACAGGTCGTATTTTCTCGGTACCCACAGGTCCTGAGTTAAAAGGTCGTGTGGTTGATGCTTTGGGTCGTCCTATTGATGGCTTGGGTCCTATCAAAGCAAGTTGTACAGATGTTGTTGAAAAAGTTGCCCCTGGCGTGATTGATCGTAAGTCTGTGGATCAACCGATGGGTACGGGTATTAAATCCATTGATGCGATGATTCCTGTGGGTCGCGGTCAACGTGAATTGATTATTGGAGATCGCCAAACGGGTAAAACTGCGATTGCGATTGATACGATTATCAATCAAAAAGATTCGGGCGTGACTTGTATTTATGTGGCTGTGGGGCAAAAAGCTTCAACAGTGGCGACTGTGGTTCGCACCTTGAAAGAACACGGCGCACTGGATAACACCATTATTGTAGCTGCTTCTGCTTCTGAATCGGCTGCATTGCAATATATCGCACCGTATACAGGCTGCACCATGGGTGAATATTTCCGTGATCGTGGTGAAGATGCATTGATTGTATATGATGATTTGACCAAGCAAGCTTGGGCTTATCGTCAAGTATCATTGATTCTTCGTCGTCCTCCAGGTCGCGAAGCTTATCCGGGCGATGTTTTCTATTTGCATTCCCGTTTGTTGGAACGCGCATCTCGTGTATCTGAAGCCTATGTTGAAGCATTCACCAAGGGCGAAGTTAAAGGTAAGACAGGTTCTTTGACTGCATTGCCAATCATTGAAACGCAAGAAGGTGATGTATCAGCTTTCGTTCCGACCAATGTTATTTCTATTACAGATGGTCAGATTTTCTTGGAAACAGGCTTGTTTAATTCTGGTCAACGTCCAGCGGTGAATGTTGGTTTATCTGTATCTCGTGTGGGTGGCGCAGCTCAAACCAAAGCGGTAAAGAAAGTGGGCGGTGGTTTACGTTTGGACTTGGCTCAGTACCGTGAATTGGCAGCCTTTGCTCAATTTGCATCGGATTTGGATGCTGCAACACGTGCTCAAATTGAACGTGGAAAACGCGGTATGGAAGTGTTGAAACAAGAAGAAAATTCCCCACAATCCATTGCTGAAATGACGGCTATTTTATACGCTTTGGGCAACGGTGACTTGGATGATGTTGAAGTATCAGCCATTGTATCCTTTGAAAGTGCTTTCTTAAGCTTCTTAGCTCATGAGCGGAAATCATTGGTGGATGACTTGAATGAAAAACTTGCGTTGACGGATGAAATTGTTGCAGGTTTACAGAAGGCAATTTCTGACTTTAAAGAAACTGGCACTTGGTAAGGAGTAGATAGTGGCTTCTGCAAAAGAGATACGTGGTCAAATAAAGGCCACTCAGAATACGGCAAAAATCACCAAAGCGATGGAGATGGTTGCTGCTTCCAAGATGCGGAAAGCTCAAGAACGGGTGTTGGATGCACGCTCTTATGCTGAAGGTATTGAGCGTGTTATTCACAATTTGATGCGTTCACATCCCGAATATAAACATCCTTTTTTGGTGAAACGCGATGTGAAACGCATGGGCGTGATAGCCGTTTCGACGGATAAAGGTTTATGTGGCGGTTTAAATACCAATGCCATGAAAAAAGTTTTGTCACTGATGGAGTCCGCTCCTGTTGATGTAGACTTTATGAATATTGGTCGTCGAGCCAGTCAGTTTATGCGGCGTTTTGGTGGGAAGGTTCTTGCCAGTGTTGAAGATGTGAATGATGCCCCATCTCTGGATGAAATTTTGGGTGTTGTGCAAGTGGCCATGGATAAATACATGGCGGGTGAATTGGATGAAGTTCACTTGGTGTATAGTCAGTATGTGAATACCATGACTCAAAAGCCGACAAGTATGCGCTTGTTGCCTTGTGATGATTCAAATGTAAGTGAACAAGAAACATATTGGGACTATTTATATGAGCCTGATAGTCAAGTTGTGTTGGATGGTTTGTTGCGCCGTTACATTGAGGCGCTGGTTTATCACAGTGTTTTGGAAAACAAGGCATGTGAACATTCTGCTCGCATGGTAGCAATGAAGTCTGCAACAGATAATGCAAGAGACATTGTAAAAGATTTGCAAGTGACATATAACAAAGCTCGACAAGCAGCGATTACGCAAGAAATTGCCGAAATTTGTTCGGGTGCAGCGGCTTCGGCCTAATCAGTAATTTAGAAGTTTGAGAGGTCAATAACATGAGTTTAGGAAGTATTGTTCAAGTCATCGGTCCCGTTGTGGATGTGCGTTTCACCTCGGGTCATTTGCCTAAGATTTATAACGCGTTGCGTATTGAAGAAGCCAGTTTAACCATGGAAGTTCAACAACATATTGGTAACAATACGGTTCGAGCCATTGCTATGGGTTCAACCGATGGTTTGAAGCGCGGCATGGAAGTTTCTGATACGGGTTCAGCGATTAAGGTTCCTGTAGGTCAGGCGACTTTGGGTCGTATCATGAATGTCTTGGGCGAAGGTATTGACTTCGAAGGCGTTGAAGTTGATTCCGAAGAACGCTGGGAAATTCATCGTTCTGCCCCAGCATTTGATCAACTGGCTCCTGCCTCTGAAATTTTGGAAACAGGTATTAAGGTCATTGATTTGATGGCACCGATTGCTAAGGGCGGTAAAGTGGGTCTGTTCGGTGGTGCAGGTGTGGGTAAAACCGTCAATATGATGGAATTGATCAACAACATCGCCAAAGCACACGGTGGTTTCTCTGTGTTTGCAGGTGTGGGTGAGCGTACCCGT
Organism: Zetaproteobacteria bacterium; assembly: GCA_002746295.2. GTDB lineage: Bacteria > Pseudomonadota > Zetaproteobacteria > Mariprofundales > Mariprofundaceae. The sequence goes on along the minus strand of NVWS02000057.1, from coordinate 21,815 downwards.
GAAGGCAATGATTTCTATTATGAAATGAAAGAGTCCAATGTACTGGATAAAGTTGCACTTGTGTATGGTCAAATGAATGAGCCTCCAGGCAACCGTTTGCGTGTTGCGTTGACGGGTTTGACGATGGCTGAATATTTCCGTGAGGAAGGGCGTGATGTATTGATTTTTATTGATAACATCTATCGTTATTCTTTGGCGGGTGTTGAAGTATCTGCGTTGTTGGGTCGTATGCCATCAGCCGTGGGTTACCAACCCAACTTGGCGGAAGAAATGGGACGTTTGCAAGAGCGTATTGCTTCTACAAAGACGGGCTCAATTACGTCTGTTCAGGCTGTATATGTACCTGCGGATGATTTGACCGATCCAGCGCCTGCAACCACGTTTGCGCATTTGGATTCAACCATTGTATTGTCTCGTCAAATTGCTGAGTTGGGTATTTACCCAGCTGTGGATCCGTTGGATTCAACCTCGCGTCAACTTGATCCTAAAGCTATTGGTATTGAGCATTATGAAGTGGCGCAAGGTGTACAACGAACCTTGCAGCGCTATAAAGAACTACAAGATATTATTGCTATTTTGGGCATGGATGAGTTGTCTGACGATGATAAATTGTTGGTATCTCGGGCACGTAAAATGCAACGCTTCTTATCTCAACCCTTTCATGTGGCTGAAGTCTTTACAGGTTCTCCAGGTATTTATTGTAAACGTGATGATACGATTTCTGGCTTTAAAGCGATTCTTGCAGGTGAATATGATCACTTGCCAGAGCAAGCATTTTACATGATTGGTTCGGTTGACCAGGCTGTTGTTAAAGCAGAAAAAATGGCAGCCAAAGCAGCTAAATCATAATGTCCAGCTTTGAAGTTCTTGTAGCGACAGCAGAGCGTGAAGTGTATCGTGGTCAAGCTGATTTTGTAGTTGCTCCTGGTGCAGCTGGAGAGTTGGGTATTATGCCAAAGCATACACCGTTGCTGAGTGCTTTGTGTGCAGGTGAACTAAAAATAACGCGCGGTGAAGACATTGATGAAGTGTTTATCTCGGGTGGTTTTTTAGAAGTTCAACCTGATTGTATTACGGTTTTGGCTGATACAGCAGAGCGTGCTTCAGATGTGGATGAAGCAGTAGCATTGGAAGCTGAACGTAAAGCGAAAGATGTCGTTGATACACATAATAGTGAGATGGATTATGCTCGCGCAGCCAATGAGCTTGCGATTGCGACTGCACGTTTGGCATTCTTGAGAAAACGTAAAAAATAAGCCATTGAAACATTGTTTCAAATTATAAAGAAGGGGTCGCTTGTGCGACCCTTTTTTTTGTGCTAAAAATCGGTAGTTATTTGGTTTACTGTTGATTTTTCTTGTATGCTAGTTCAGGTATTAAGTTATCCTTATCATGTTAAATGTTATTCGGAGCTTGATTCCAAATCAAGTATGCAATGACTGTGAAGGTATAGGATGTTTCTATTCTTGAATCATATAGCAGGGTTTAGAAGGTACGGCAAGCTGGATGAAGCTCTGCTTTTTTAACGTTGTGATTGAATAAATCAATGGTAAGTTGAAGAACTACAGGTTTTTATATTATAATGATGAATCGTTATAAAAAAGCTAACTAACTTTCTTCTTCCGAGGTTTTTTGTGATTCCCTATTCATTTTCTGATGTGCAAGTATTGGTTTTAGCCGCAGGGCAAGGTACAAGAATGCGTTCCGCGAAACCCAAAGTTTTACATGAATTGTTGGGTAAAAGTATGTTGGAGCATGTCTTAATAACACTGGAGAGCCTTAATGTTGCGGGAATTTCTATTGTGACAGGTCATGGTTCGAGTCAGGTGCAAGCTTCTATCAATATGCACCACCAAGTGGGCTGGGTTTTGCAAGCTGAACAGTTGGGAACGGGTCATGCTGTTCAACAGGGTGAATTGAGTTGTGCTGATGCTGAACATGTATTGATTGTATGTGGGGATACCCCGCTTTTGCGTTCGGAGACCTTGGCAAAACTCTTGAAAGAACATATTACATCGTCAGCAGATATTTCTTTACTATCGGCGTTTCAAGATAAACCGCATGGTTATGGTCGGGTTGTTCGTGATGAACACGGATCGATGCTTCATATTGTGGAAGAGCGTGATGCGGATGAAAGTACCCGAGCGATTCAGGAAGTGAGTTCGGGTATTTTCTGTGTGCGTAAGTCGATTTTATTTGATTATTTAAAGAAAGTCGACAACAACAATGAGCAAGCTGAATATTACCTCCCAAGTATTGTCTCATTGGCAGCCAACGATGGTTGTAAGTTGCAGGCATCTCAAATGGATGATGCTGATGAAATGTTGGGCATCAATGATCGCAGTCAACTTAGGCAAGCGATAAAAGTTTTACAAGCTAGGGTGGTGATGGACTGGGAAAGTCAAGGCGTTTCGATTGAGCAAGCAGAGACGGTTCGGATTGATGTATCGGTTCATATTGGTACAGATACACTGATTCGCTCGGGTACCCAACTGTTGGGAAATACACATATTGGTGATGGCTGTGATATTGGCCCTTATGCTGTGGTTGACCGATCTTGGGTGGATGATGATGTGAATATCCATGCCTTTTCCCATGTTGAATGTGCACATATCTCCATGCGCGGGGAAGTTGGTCCCTATGCGCGTTTACGCCCTGATGCCCATTTGGATGAAGGCGTGAAAATTGGTAACTTTGTTGAAATTAAGAAGGCTGTGATTGGTGAGGGCAGCAAAGTGAATCATCTGAGCTATATTGGTGATACTGAAATTGGTAAGAACTGTAATATTGGTGCAGGTTCGATTACCTGTAATTATGATGGTGCCAATAAACATCGAACAGTGATTGGTGATGATGTGTTTGTGGGGTCTGGTACGCGATTGATTGCACCTGTTGAAGTGGGCGATGGGGCAACCTTGGGGGCTGGTAGTATTATTACACGGGATGTGCAGAAGCATGGTCTGACTTTGTCAGTGCGCTCTGAGCAACGCTATGTGAAAGACTGGAAGAGGGCGACTAAAAAATAATGTGTGGAATTATTGGTGCGATTACAAGTAAGTCAGTACAAGCTGATTTGTTACAAGGTCTGAAGAACATGGAGTACCGTGGTTATGATAGTGCGGGTATTTGTACGATCGATGGTATGCAGTTGGCGGTGTCCAAAGCTGCTGGAAAACTTGTTAATTTAGCAGGAGATTTAGAAAAAAAAGAACATACTGGGGTGATTGGCATTGGCCATACGCGTTGGGCGACACATGGTGAGCCAACGGTTGAAAATGCTCACCCCCATTGCAGTGGAAATATTGCGGTGGTTCACAATGGTATCATTGAGAATCATATAGGTTTACGTCGCAAGCTTGAGACCCATGGTATGCGTTTTGTCTCGGATACGGATACGGAAGTGATTCCTGCCTTGTTAAGCAAATTGCTCAAGCAAGAACCTGATATGGAACATGTTATGCCTGTGTTGCTATCGCAACTGGAAGGGGCGTATGCCTTGGGCATTTTGAATGTGGAAACGTCTGATGTTTTGTGGTTTGCCCGAAAAGGCAGCCCGTTACTGTTAGCGCGTGGTTCACGTGGCTATTACATTGCATCGGATGGTTTGGCGGTTGCTGGCGTGGCAACGGAGATGCTTTACCTTAATGAAGGTGAATGGGGATGTATTTCTCAACATGGGGTGAGAGTTTTTAACCAAGAAGGTTGTGAAATGAGTGATCATACATGGCAACGTATGCCACAACTTTCTGCAAGCACAGATAAGTGTGGATACGAACACTTTATGCTAAAAGAAATTCATGAGCAACCATCCATCATGACTGACATCATGACGACGTATGCAAGCAAACGAGGTGTGCAATTCCCCAATGTTGCATGGTTAAATGATGCTGTACTTCCTGAACGCATTGTCATGGTGGCTTGTGGGACATCCTATCATGCTGCTTTGACAGCGCGCTATTGGTTGGAACGTTATCTACAAGTGCCAGTGGAAGTCGATGTAGCTTCTGAATACCGCTATCGCAACCCCATTATCGGATCGAATACGTGGCTTATCACGCTTTCACAGTCAGGTGAGACAGCGGATACACTGGAAGCATTACGTTTATTTAAACGTCGAACGCCTGACAATCGAACGTTGGCTATTTGTAATGTGGCGAGCTCATCTTTGGTGCGAGAGTCCGATGGTTTTATTGCTTTGAAAGCGGGTGTTGAAATTGGTGTTGCTTCAACCAAAGCCTACACCGCACAGTTGGCAGTGTTGGCGTTGTTGGCCATGAAACTTGCGGTGCGTTCAGGCAGTATGTCTGAACAAGTATGGCAGGAGCATTATCAATCCATGTGCCATCTTGAAGTGGATATGAACGAAACTTTGAAATGTGTGCCAGATATTCAATCTTTAACACCGTTGTTTGCGAACATTCATGGTGTACTTTTTTTAGGGCGAGGCCCGAGCTTTCCATTGGCATTGGAAGGAGCTCTAAAACTCAAGGAAATTTCCTACTTGCATGCAGAAGGCTATGCTGCAGGTGAAATGAAACATGGTCCCATTGCCTTGATTGATGCACAATTACCCGTAGTGATTATTGCACCCAAGCAGTATCATTTGGATAAAGTGATTTCTAGTTTACATGAAGTGAAGGCACGTGGAGCCAAGGTTATTTTACTGACGGATGTAAGTATGGACGACTATTCGGATGAGGTTGAAAAGATCATTCCACTGCCCACAGGTGATTATTTTACAGCACCCTTGTTGGCATCGATTCCCTTGCAACTTTTGGCTTATGAGGTGGCGAAGTTTAAAGGAACTGATATAGATCAACCGAGGAATTTGGCAAAATCGGTGACAGTGGAATAACATGATGCTTACAGGGAAAACAAAGGTTTATGGTATCATCGGTCACCCTGTGACGCACTCATTGTCACCTGTTTTTCAAGGGTATTTTGCCGAACAATGTATGGTTGATGTGATGTATGCTCCTTTTCCTGTTTGCCCTGAAAATTTTTCATCTGCATTGCTAGGTCTAAGGTATGCATCGGTGCAGGGTTTGAATATTACAGTACCCTTTAAAGAGACGGTACTTCCTTATGTTTGTATGGATGATGATGTGCGTTGTATCGGCGCAGCCAATACTTTGAAGCTCATCGATGGGCAGTGGTGTGCCTATAATACAGATTGGCAGGGTGTGCGTGAGGTTATGTTGGGAACAGGTTTAGCCTTGCAAGGCGGGCAGTTGTTGATGTTTGGTGCTGGCGGAACAGCACGTGCAGTGTTACATGCTGCGGCAGCCTTGGGTTTTGCAAGTGTTTTGATTTGTAACCGCTCCAATAATCGTTGTGATAGCTTATGTCAACATGCCATGCAGCAGTACCCACAGATGATATGTGAACCTGTGGCATGGGAGCAAAGTGCAGTGGATCAGGCGAGTGTAGGTTCGAGCTTGATGATGAACACCACAAGTATTGGTTTATCACCCGATCAAACATTCCCTTTTCAGTTGTCGGGCGAAGGCTGGGCTATGGATGCGGTATATCGACCTGATGGCGAAACGGCATTTGTATTGGCAGCACGGGGGGCGGGGCGTCTGGTGGTGGATGGCTTGCCTATGTTGCTGGCTCAAGGCATGAAAGCTTTTGAAATATGGCATCCTGAACAAAAATTGGACACCTTAGATGTACTGCACTGGATGGTGAAAAAGTTAAATCGAGCACCATTAAGTTTGCCTACCTGGGAGAATACCGATGAAACGTAGTCGCTTGGGTGATATTTTATTGAGAAAGAAAGCCATTACTGAAGATCAATTGCATACTGTCATGCGTGAAATGAAGATGAATGGCGTGAGCTTGATATCAGAGTTGGTGAAGCAAGATATATTCAATGAACTTCAGCTGACGCAATTTATTGGCAAAAGCTTTGGTAGACCCGTGATTGACCTGAGTAAAGTGGATGTGAGTAAAAATATCAAACAAGCGAATGTGTCCAGTATATCCGTTGACATGATGCAGGAAAAGAAAGCGATTCCCATTGGTCGTAAGGGTAATACGATTACATTGGCAGTGGCTGATCCTTATGATATTGATGGCTTGGATGCCATGGCGTTTATGAGTGGCGCACAAATTGATGTTGTGATCGTTCCTGAGTCTGAATTGTTGATGAAGCTGGATGAGTTGGGTGGTGCAGGGCAACAGATTGAAGATGTGATGAGTGCGATTGGTGCAGATGAGATTGAAGTTGTTGAGTCAGAAGAAAGCAATATGGATGGCGCCTCGCTCACTGCCGCAACAGAAGAAGCACCCGTGGTGAAGCTGGTTAATTTAATTTTTTTGGATGCGGTGAAGCGCGGTGCTTCTGATATTCATATTGAACCTTATGAGAAAACATTGCGTGTGCGCTACCGTGTGGATGGTGTGTTGCAAGAAATAATGCGGCCCCCGATGAAAATGCGTGATGCCATGGTGTCTCGTATTAAGATTCAAGCGAGGCTGAATATTGCTGAGCGGCGTGTTCCTCAAGATGGGCGTATTAAATTGCGCTTATCCAAAGCCAAAAGTGTTGATTTTCGTGTGTCAATTTTGCCGACGTTGTTTGGTGAAAAAGTGGTGATGCGCCTTTTGGATCAATCCAGTTTGCAGTTGGACATGACGAAGTTGGGTTATGAAGCCGAAGATTTGGCGAACTTTCAACACCACATTCATCAACCGTATGGTATGGTCTTGGTGACAGGACCAACGGGTTCGGGGAAAACAGTGAGCTTGTATTCAGCGGTGGCAGAACTCAATCAGCCAGGCGTAAATATTTGTACCGCAGAGGATCCTGTGGAGTTTAACTTTATGGGCATCAACCAAGTCAATGTGAATCCTGCGGTTGGCATGGATTTTCCAGCCGCATTGAAATCTTTTTTACGTCAAGACCCCGATATTATTCTGATTGGTGAAATTCGTGATTATGATACGGCTGCCATTGGTATCAAAGCGGCATTAACAGGTCATTTGGTGTTGGCAACTTTGCATACCAATGATGCACCTTCGACGATGACACGTATGATTAATATGGGTATTGAGTCTTTTCTTGTGGGCTCGGCGGTCAATTTGGTGACAGCACAACGTTTGGGACGCAGAACATGCAAAGAGTGCTCGGCTCCGATTGATATACCCAAGCAAGCCTTGTTGGATGCTGGTTTTTTAGAGTCAGATGTCGGTACATTTCAACCGATGCAAGGTAAAGGTTGTAAGGTTTGTAATGGCACGGGCTATAAAGGGCGTGTGGGTATTTATCAGGTGATGCCTGTGACTGATGAAATTCGAGATGCTGTCTATGCAGGTAAGAACTCGGATGAACTCAATGATATTGCCGTATCCCAAGGTGTGAAAACATTGCGAATGTCAGCTTTAAATAAGGTGAAAGAAGGGGCGGTCTCTTTGGAAGAATGTTTACGTGTAACGGTGGGTGACTGATGTCTATTTTTATTTGGACAGCGAAAGCTAAAGGTGGACGTCAGACAAATGGGGAAATGGATGCTCCCGATAAGAAAATTGTAATAGAAACACTGAAAAACCAGGGAATGACGGGTATTAAGGCTAAAAAAAGGCCTGAGTTTACTTGGACTGCCAAGACAAGAGATGGGAAAGCGACCAATGGTGAAGTTTCGTTTGCCAACAAAGATATAGCCATTGCATCTTTGCGTAGGAAAGGCTTGAGAGATGTTAAAGTTAAAGCAAAACCCCTTGAAATGGAGATGTTCGCCGAGAAGGTAGAAGAAAAAGATATTTCTATTTTCTTCCGTCAGTTATCCACCATGATTGATACAGGCTTACCATTGGTGCAATGCTTTGAGTTGGCAGAAAAAGGAAGTGATAAAAAAGCACTGACCAAGTTATTGGCGGGAATTCGTAACGAGCTTGAGAGTGGTACCCCGTTGGGCGAAACTTTACGTAAATTTCCTGATGAGTTTGACCGTTTATCTTGTGCTTTGGTGGAAGCGGGTGAGCAAGGTGGTATTTTGGATACGATTTTATTGCGTGTCTGTACCTACAAAGAAAAATCCATGGCACTTAAATCAAAAATTAAATCAGCCATGATTTATCCTGTCGCGATTTTGGCAGTATCTTTTATTGTGACATCGATTTTGATGATTTTTGTGATTCCAGTGTTTAGTGAAATGTTTTCGTCGATGGGGGCAGAGTTACCCGTGCCAACTCAAATTGCGATGAACATTTCGGATGTGTTTGTAGCCTATTGGTATGTGGTGGTTTCAGCTCCTTTTATACTGATTTGGAGTATCAAGGCGATTTATAAAACCCCCAAAGGTCACTACCAATTGGATAAATTACTTCTCAACCTGCCTGTGATTGGCGATGTGTTGCGTAAGGGGGCAGTGGCACGTTTTTGTCGAACCTTTTCAACCTTAACTGCGGCGGGCGTACCCATTCTGGACTCTTTGGATACGGTGGCAGAAACATCTGGGAATATTGTGATTGAAGAGGTGATTCTTTCTTGTAAAGACTCGATTAGCCAAGGTCAAACTTTAGCCGAACCGTTAGAAGATAGTAAAATTTTTCCAATTATGGTGACACAAATGATTTCGATTGGTGAGCAAACGGGCGCACTGGAAGAGATGCTGGGTAAAATTGCAGATTTTTATGAAGCCGAGGTGGAAGTCGCAGTGGATGGCATGACAGCACTGATGGAACCGATTATTATGGCATTCTTGGGTGTGGTGATTGGTGGTTTGGTAATTGCGATGTATCTACCTATCTTCCAAATGGCATCGATAGTTTCAGATTAAAGTAGCTGACGATTGATTTCAGATCAAGGTAAGCGCTTATTTGCGTTACTGTTATGGCGAGGCGTAGCAACCACGCTTTTATTGCTTGTCACGACATCACTGTACTGGCCCATTACGGATGCGCAGCAACAGGGTTATCTTATTGACTTGATGTTGTTTTGGTTCGTCAATTTTTCGGTGCAGGGCTTGTTGTGCCGTTATGTTTACCAAGCCTTCTCTATGCAGTTGTTTTATCAGCTGTCATCGGATCTTTTGATGATGGGTATACTGATTTTTATTACGGGTGGGTTCCACAGTCCTTTTGTGTTGCTTCTTGGTTTGATTATCGTGGTTGCAGGTACGCAGGCTCGGGTTCTTTTGGTGTTAAGTATCGCGGTGCTTGCATGCATGACCTATTTATCATCGGTATACATGTTTGCATGGCTTCAATCTGCGCCTTTACGCGATGGTGCGACCTTAAAACTTTTGTTGCAAACATCTGTTTTTTTTCTGGTGGGTGGTGTGATGGCGATGATTGCTCGTCGTCATGCAGTATTAACCATTGAAAGCCATCGAGCCGTACAAGAACATCAAGATTTACAGCGTTTACATAGTGATTTGATGGCTTCGATGCAAGAAGGGGTATTGGTGTTGGATGCGAATTTAACGGTGATGGACTGCAACCCTGCTTTTTTAGATGTGCTAAATAGGGATGTGGTTTTGGGCGTAAAACTGTCGCTTTTGGTCAATATGCCTGAAGCATTGATGTCATCGCTAGCATCGAAGCAGAAACAGGCTTTGCGTATGGAGTGGCAACATGATGGTGCCACCTATTTATTAACGGTGGGTTATTTCTCACAAACAGAAGGGGATGTTTACTGCTGGTTGACCTTGGTCGATGTTAGCATGTTACGTGAGTTGCAAGAAAAAATAACGGAGCAAGAACGCTTGGCTTCTTTGGGGCGTTTGGCGGCCATGTTGGCACATGAATTTCGTAACCCCATGCAAACCATTGCCCAAGCGACGGAATTGATGCCACGTTTGCCTGAAAAAACGCAGCACAAAGTGCAGCGTATTGTGGCAGAGGAGGTGCAACGGTTGAACTGCTTGGTGACAGATATGTTGGACTATTCGCGCCCTGTACATACGGATGTGGTGCGCATGGATGTGCGTGCGGTGGTTGAAGAAGTTGTGCAGAAGGATGAATTTTTAGCTTATCATGTCGGTGTTCGTATCTGTTTGGATATGATAAATGTGGATGAACACCACTGGTGTCGGGTGTTGGAAAACTTGTTGCATCATGCAGTTGCAGCCTCTCCCGAGGCTGAAAGTGTGAATGTTGTTGTGAACGAAGAAGGCGGTCGCTGGTGTTTATCTGTGCAAGATCATGGGGATATGTTGAGCGAAGGTATGCGGTTGCAGATGTTTGAACCTTTTGGCACGCACAGGGCTGGAACAGGTTTGGGTTTGGCAACGGTGTGGCAGATTTGCGAAGCGGATGGTTGGCATTTGACGGTGGAAAGTGATCAGAATATGACATGTATATGTGTGAAATCGCAAATGGATGGTGGGGTAGAGCATGGCTAATATTTTATTGGTCGAAGATGAGTGGAATGCGCGACAGGTATTGTCTTTGGGTTTAGAGACTGTGGGTCATGATGTGTTGACCTGTGCAGATCCCTATGAAGCTGAGAAAGCACTCAAAACACAGGCTTTTGATGTGATTTTGACCGATTTGCGGATGGATGGTCGAGATGCAGGTTTGGATGTGATCCGTATGGCTGCGAATTTATGTCCACGTGCGCAAGTGTTGTTGCTGACTGCCTATGCCAGCGCCGAAACTGCGGTGGAAGCGATGCGGGAAGGCGCTTTTGATTATCTCACTAAACCTGTTTCCAATGAGGAGTTAAGTGGTGCAGTGGAGCGTGCTTTAAGTGCTTTACATGAACAAGAGCAGGTAGCGGTGCCTGTGGGTAAAGCCAAGCTTGGGATTAAAAAACCCAGTAAATTACGTACTGATGGGGCAGGCTTTGATTTGGTGGGGGAGTCGGCAGTGATGCAACGTGTGAAAGACCGACTTGAGCGAGCATCGCAACGTGATTTTACAGTTTTGGTGACGGGTGAATCGGGAACAGGCAAAGAGTTGGCAGCGCGTTTTGTTCATGCGCACTCCAAACGGGCTACATCACCATTGGTTGCCATTCATTGCGGTGCTATTCCTGAAGGCTTGTTTGAATCGGAGTTGTTTGGACACCGAAAGGGGGCTTTTACAAGTGCCGATAGCAACCGCGTTGGTTTGGTGGAATCGGCTCAAGGCGGCACACTGTTTTTGGATGAGATTGGTGAAATGCCATTAAGTATTCAAGTCAAACTGTTGCGTGTATTGCAGGAAAAAAGCTTTCGCCCCGTTGGTTCTGATGAAGAAATAGTTGCGGATATTCGTATTGTGGCGGCAACGAACCGTGATTTAATGGAAGAAGTGAAACAAGGTCGTTTTCGTGAAGACTTGTTTTATCGTTTGAATGTGATTCCCGTACATTTACCCGCATTACGTCAGCGGCGAGAAGATATTCCAGATATTGTATCGGTACTGGTGGAGCGTGCAGGTGGTGGGGTTATCATTCCCGAGGCGTGTATGCAAGCCTTGGTCGCACTACCTTTGTTGGGCAATGTGCGTGAGTTGGAAAACACCTTACAACGCTTGATGGCCCTGTCAGATGATAATGTATTGGATGTAAGCCTGTTGGATGATATGTCACAACCCCGTGATATGGGACAGATATCTTTGGCAGATATGCAACGTGAAAACCTTGATTTGGATCAAGTGTTGGCAATGATTGAGAAGCAGTTGTTACAAGAAGCCTTGGATCAAACCCGAGGCAATGCCACCCAAGCAGCAAAATCTTTGGGTATCAGTTTTCGTTCCATTCGTTATCGCTTACAAAAATTAGACATGAAGGATATATAGATGGATGTGCAGACGTTTGTAATTTTGATGAGTGGTATGGTTGGCTTGATGGTGGGAAGTTTTTCCAATGTTTGTGTTTATCGTATTCCGCGCGGTGAATCGGTGGCCTTTCCTGGTAGCCACTGCCCCAATTGTAACCATGATATTGCTTGGTATGATAATATCCCCTTGTTTTCCTGGTTGATATTACAAGGGAAATGTCGCCATTGTCAGCTTGCGATTTCAGCGCGTTATCCTTTTTTAGAGGTTTTAATGGGCCTCAGTTGGGCATTTTTGGCATGGAAATTTGGTCCAAGCCCCATGTTGTTGGAAGCCATTGTTTTGGTGAGTTTGTTATGGATCTTAAGTTTGATAGACTATGAAACAGGCTATTTACCCGATGTTTTGACCTTACCAGGTGTGTTCATCGGTGTGGCTTTCGCATGGTGGGTTGGGGATATTCAATCATCATTGTGGGGCGCGGTGGTGGGCTATGGTGCCTTTTGGTTGGTGGCTAAATTATTTTTCTTGGTGACTAAAAAAGAAGGTATGGGCGCGGGTGATTTTAAACTGCTTGCTATGTTGGGTGCCTTTATGGGCTGGCAAGCCTTGCCCTTTATTGTGTTTGTATCTTCTTTGGTGGGAGCTGTGGTGGGCTTTGCATACTTGAAATTATCGAAACAGGGAAGAGATACTGAAATTCCTTTTGGACCTTATTTGGCCATGGCAGGTATGTTGTGGTTTTTATGGGGGCATGAGATCTTATCGAGTTATCGAAGCTTGTTGTTTCCTTGAATATAGGGCGTAAGCTGTGACACGAAGGATTGCGCTGACAGGCGGGATTGGCAGTGGTAAAAGTACAGTTGCTGCGATGTTTACCGAAATAAATGTGCCAGTCTTGGATTTGGATCAAGTGGGACATCGTTGTTTGGATGGCCTTGTTGTACGAGAACAGTTGCAGGCAGCCTTTGGTGCGGACATTTTGGATGTAAAGGGCTTTGTGCAACGAAAAAAATTGGCAGCGAAGGCTTTTTTGGATACCAAGACAACTCAGCAACTCAATCGTATCTTACACCCTGTGATTCTTGCCAAAGAGAAAATTTGGGTTGCGCAGCAATCGGCACCTTATGTCATCATAGAAGCACCCGTGTTATTGGAGTCGGCGGGAGAAGCCCGCATGGATGCTGTAGTGGTGGTGATGGCTGACCTTGCGTTACGTCGGCAACGGGTGGTGGAGCGCGGCTATCAAGATGCCGCTGCCTTTGAGCAAATTTTGAAACGCCAGTGTGATGATGTATTACGTCGAATAAAGGCGGACTATATCTTAGAAAATTCGGGTGAACTCAGGGTCTTAACCTTACAAGTTATGACCTTGCACCAGCAATGGATGCGTGATTATGGTTGACGGTTTTGTCGATGGTTTGTAGAAATGCGCTGTTGCCGTTCGGCAGTTCATTTTTACACGGTTCGCCCATGTGCGTTGTTCATTCATTTAAATTTAAGTGCGATTACGTTGTTTCTTGCTGTGTTCCCCCGACCTTATTGGAGTTTGTATGTCATCTGAAGAAAATTCAGTTATTGAAAAAAAAGTAGTTAAAAAACCTGAGGATCATGTGTCTGAAAAGTCGGATGTGAAGAAGGCGGTAGCTGTGAAGCGTCGCGGTCGTCCGCGTAAAGTGGTTGTTGAGGATACGAGTTCTGTGGTGCAAGCAGGTTCCAGTGATGTTCCTGCTGTAGAATCTGAAAAGAAAGCTCCTGCCAAACGTCGTGGTCGACCCCGTAAAGTGGATATAGAACAGAAAAAAATAGCCACAGAAAGTGTGAAAAACTCTGTTGAAACTGGTGCTTCTATGGCAGAGGTTGCGACGGCTGGAGATATTGAGAAAGCTGCGCCAAAACCAAAGCGAACACGTGCGCCACGTAAGCCCAAAGTTGTTGAAGCCACCCCCCCTGTGGTGGAAAAAACAACAGAAGAGGCGAAGCAAGTTTCAACGCAATCACCTGAAAAAGATGAAAACCGTGCGCCTCGCCCTCACAACAGCCGTAATAACAGTAGTAATAACAGTAGTAACAGTAATCGTAATAACAATAAAAACCGTAACAATAGTAACAATAGTAACCGTAACTTTGATAAACGTCGCCGCAACAACCCTAAGTTTGAAGAAGATGAAGCCGTGTCGGATGAATTATCAGGTGTTCCCATGGATATTCGTGATGTGGCAGCGATGTCGCCAAGTGAACTGTTGGAAAAAGCGGATGCGCTTGGCATTGATAATTTGGCAGGTATGCGAAAACAGGAACAAGTATCGGCTATTTTACGCGCACACGGTTTACGTGGTGGTACGATTTATTCAGAAGGAGTGTTGGAGATTTTACCCGATGGTTTTGGTTTTTTGCGTTCTGCTGAAGCCAATTATCTTTCGGGTCCGGATGATGTGTATGTGTCCACCCATCAAATACGCCGCTCTTTTTTGCGTAAAGGTGATACGGTCACGGGTGAAATTCGTATTCCGCGAAAAGGTGAAAAGTATTCTGCCTTAAAAACAGTGGACAGTATCAATGGTGAACCCCCTGCTGTGGCTAGAACCAAGGTGTTGTTTGATAATTTAACACCGTTATATCCTGATGAACGCTTAATTATGGAGGTTGCGGATCCAACCCATAAGGATAAAACAGGGCGTGTGATTGATTTGGTGTCACCGATTGGCAAGGGGCAACGTGGTTTGTTGGTGGCTCCACCGCGCACAGGTAAAACGATGATGATGCAGTCGATTGCCCATTCGATTGAACAGAATCATCCCGAAGCAACGTTGATGGTATTATTGATTGATGAACGCCCTGAAGAAGTGACCGATATGAAACGTTCAGTGAAGGGTGATGTGGTCGCATCCACCTTTGATGAGCCAGCCAGCCGTCATGTGCAAGTGGCTGAAATGGTGATTGAAAAAGCCAAGCGTTTGGTGGAACATGGCAAAGATGTGATTATTTTATTGGATTCAATCACTCGCTTGGCGCGTGCATACAATACGGTTGTACCATCCTCTGGAAAAATTCTAACGGGTGGTGTGGATGCCAATGCTTTGCATCGTCCCAAACGTTTCTTTGGCGCGGCGCGTAATATCGAAGGCGGCGGCTCTTTAACGATTATTGCCACAGCCTTGGTGGATACGGGTTCAAAAATGGATGAAGTGATTTTTGAAGAATTCAAAGGCACAGGCAATATGGAAATCAACTTGAATCGCAAGTTGGTGGATAAACGTGTGTTTCCTGCCATTGATATTGCGCCATCGGGTACACGTAAAGAAGAGCTATTGATTGACGCTGAAATGTTGCAGAAAATTTGGGTGTTGCGTCGAATTTTATCACCGATGAATGCCGTATCTTCGATGGAATTTTTGCTGGATAAACTTAGCACCACGAAAGATAATGATGAATTCTTTGAACGCATGAATCAATAATGTCAGCGCGGATGTATGTGCAGTTTTCACTACTGGTTTCTTTGGTCTTATTGGATCAGTGGAGTAAACATTGGATTGAGCAGCAATTGCCATTTTTTCAGATGTCCGTGGTAGAAGGTTATTTTGACTTGGTCAAAGCGCACAACTTTGGCGTGGCTTTCTCGATGTTTGCCGATTGGAATCATGCTTGGCGTACGAATTTATTGTTATTGATGACAGGAGGCATTGCATCTGTGGTTGCTTTTTGGTGGTGGAAAGAACGCGCCAAAGCAGGTTTAGAAACATGGATGTTTGTACTGATTCTTGCGGGTGCAACGGGTAATATTTGGGATCGTTTAACCTTGGGTTATGTGGTTGATTTTATTGATTGGTATGTGGTTTGGCAGGGTGTTGAATACCATTGGCCTGCCTTTAATGTGGCCGATAGTTGTATTTCAGTGGCGGTGGTGGGGCTGCTTATATCCAACTTTAAACAAGAAAAAAAAGAGTAAGGTGACAGCACTTTGGCTGGGCTTCTTATTTGGTAGCATAGGTTTTGGCTTCTTCTTGTATGGCAAAAAACAGAGCAAGATTGTTCCCTTGTTGGTGGGTATTGGGCTTTGTATTTTTCCCTATTTTATAACAAATTGGATACTCATATTACTTGTGGGTGGGGTATTGATGGTGATACCGATGTTCATCAAACGATAAAGGCATAAGGAGCTTGAATTATGTGTGAAGAAAAGGTCAACCGTTGTGAATGTTTGGGGAAAACCTTTGCTCAATTAAAAGAAATGGGTTCGTTGGAAGCTGTGGTGGCTGCGGGAGCAGGTCAAGAATGTGAAGGCTGTTTACCCTATTTGAAATTAGCCTTTGCTTCAGGTGAGGATGCTTTTGAGCTTGAAGACCCGCGTTTAAGTCAATACGAATAAATGACATGCTGATACGTCAACACTCACCCGTATTGGTGTCACTTGCTTGTTTGGTGATTGTGATGGCGGGCATACAAGCTGCCGCTTCGGTGTTGATACCCTTATTGTTATCGTTGTTTATGGCATGTATTTGTTTGCCACCTCTGCGCTACTTGCTGGATAAAGGTGTGCCATCGACATGGGCGATTGCTTTGGTGATGATGGGTTTGGTCTTGTTGGGTGTGTTTGTGGCAACCTTTGCAGGTGCATCGGTCGCAGATTTTTCACAAAATTTACCGACATATCAAAGTCGTTTAAAGCTTCAAATGGAAGATTTATTGCAAACATTGAATGGCTTGGGTTTGCACCTTTCCAATCAAAGTATTCTTGCGGCACTTGATCCATCGATTGCGATGGGCTTTGCTGGCAAATTACTGGCAGGCTTTGGCAATGTATTGGCGAACACCTTTTTTATCATATTGACGGTGATTTTTTTACTGTCCGAAGCCATTTCTTTACCCCATAAATGGCAACACTTGGGCGAACATGCGCCCAAAACGACCGCCGTTCAGAAATTTTTAGATAGTGTGAATCAGTATTTATTGATTAAAACGGCGGTGAGTTTGCTGACAGGCTTGTTGGTGGTGTTGGGTTTATCATTATTGGGTGTGGACTACCCGATTCTTTGGGGCTTGTTGGCATTTTTGTTAAATTACGTTCCCAATATTGGTTCGATGATTGCGGCTGTTCCTGCGGTATTACTGGCATGGATTCAATTGGGTGGTGAAGGTGCTATTTACACGGCAGTGCTTTATATGGTGATTAATATTGTCATGGGCAGCGTGGTTGAACCACGCTTTTTGGGCAAAGGTGTGGGCTTATCTACGCTTGTTGTATTTTTGTCTTTGGTCTTTTGGGGTTGGTTGTTGGGTTCTGTGGGTATGCTGTTATCCGTGCCTTTGACGATGATTGTTAAATTGGCGTTGGAAGCGAATGAAAAAACACAATGGTTGGCTGTTCTTTTAGGTCCTGATATTGAACCACCCATTGACCCTCTGAAAGAGAAAGGAGTATTGCAATGAATATAGAACAAGGCATGATTGAGTTACAAACCAAATATGCTTATCAGGAAGATTTGTTGCAGACATTGAATGATGTGGTCACTCAGCAACAACAAGAACTGACATCTTTGAAAGATGATATGAATCGTATGCGGGAGTCCTTGAGGGGCATCATGGGTTCGCAACTTGCCCGACCTGAAGAAGACGTTCCACCACCGCATTATTAGATGATTAAATTGAATGACAAGGAGAAGTTATGAACCATTTACAAGAAGTGATTGAGCAAGCTTGGGATACACGCAACGATTGGAATATGGATTCTGCGGATGCAGAAGTTCGTTCTGCGGTGATTCGTGCGGTGGATTTATTGGATGCTGGTGGTATCCGTGTGGCAGAGAAAGGCGCGGATGGTGTGTGGAAAACCAATGAATGGTTAAAAAAAGCAGTATTATTATTTTTCAAACTGCATGATAATGAAGTGGTACATGGTGCAGGCACCACCTATTTTGATAAAGTGCCGCAAAAATTTGCCAACTGGGGTGAAGATATGTTTCGCAAGGGTGGGATGCGTGTTGTTCCGCCTGCATCGGTGCGTAAAGGCTCTTATATTGCCAATAAAGTCGTATTGATGCCATCGTATGTGAATATTGGTGCTTATGTGGATGAAGGCACGATGGTGGATACATGGGCAACCGTGGGTTCATGTGCGCAAATTGGTAAAAATGTTCATTTATCTGGGGGCGTAGGTATTGGTGGTGTGCTTGAGCCATTGCAAGCGACACCAACGATTATTGAAGATAACTGCTTTATTGGTGCGCGTTCTGAAATTGTGGAAGGTGTGATTGTGCGTGAAGGCTCGGTGATTTCCATGGGTGTGTATATTGGGCAGTCAACACGTATTTTTAACCGCGCAACAGGTGAAGTGACCTATGGTGAAGTACCTGCGTATTCCGTAGTCGTTTCAGGTTCCATGCCCGGTGCTTCGGGCGGCCCGAACCTTTATTGTGCTGTGATTGTGAAAACAGTCGATGAAAAAACACGTTCAAAAACAGGTATTACTGAATTATTACGTGAATAATCGGTTTGAAGGGAGTTTTTACTGCATTGGCTCGATGATGCAGTAAGATCTCTTGACACGCTTGGGTTGCTTATCCATCGTGTTAGTATGAAAAAAATTGCCTCTCCTCCCAGTCAAGCATCATCCCAAACTGTCAGTATCAATTTACTTTCAGGTGAAACGCTTGACGGTTATTTACGGGGCTTCTCATCGGCGATGCATGAGCTGCATTTTTTTCGTACGGGTGCAGATGGTCAAGTGATTGAGCAATTGTTGTCAGCCAAAGATATTGTCTATATTGGTCAGCATCATAATGAGCAAAGCAATGACTTGCCAACGTATCAAGAACAAAAATTAGAAGAACTCAAAATCACCACCATTCACTCGGAAACGTTCCATGTACAGGCATATCCAGCATTGCCCCATGCGCCTGGTTTCTTTGCCATTAGCAACAATAAGTTTACCCCTTATCGACGTATTTTCTTTTATCGGCGCGGTATTCATTTTGAAGAACAGCCTGATAAATTGGGTGATTTGTTAATCAGTGAGAATTTAGCATCACCACAAGAAATTCAGAACGCACTTGATTTACAAAAAAAAGAAACGCCGCCTCTGGGTGTCGTGTTAAAAGAGCAGGGGAAAATCACCGTTAAAGATATCAAGCATGCTTTGGATGTTCAGCGACATAAGGACATCAAGCTTGGTGATATTCTGATGGAAAGAAAGCAGGTAACCCAGATGCAAATCAAAGCAGGTCTGAAAGAACAGATCCGCTCGAAGAAAGCACTGGGGACTATTTTTGTCGAGACAGGTGTGATTACTTCCAAAGAGTTGTTGTCGGCATTGCACTTTCAAAAGCACCAAAAATTGCGGCTGGGTGAAATTTTAGTCGAAGCCAAGCTGATTACAGATATGGATTTGGATCTGGCATTGGCAGAGCAAAAGGTTCGTGGTTTACGTTTGGGTGAGATTTTATTGAGCACTGAGGTGATTACAGAGGATCAACTGTTGTATGTTTTGGCGAAAAAATTTCGTTTGCCTGCGGTGGATTTGGATACCTATAGCATCAATGAAATGGCTGAAAGTGAAGTGACGCGCAGTGTTATTGAAAAATACCAAGTGTTACCCATTGACTCGGATCAACACACCTTAACCATTGCTTTGAGTGATCCTTTGGGCTTGGAAGCTTATGATCAAATTGCTTTTGCCACAGGAAAAAAAATCCATGAAGTCATGGTCAAAGGTTCGCAATTGAAGGCGCGAATTGATCATTATGTGGAAGAAGAAGAGTACAGTGATGAGTTGTCGTGTGAATTCTTGCATCAAGATGGAGATATGGGTGATGAGGAGTACAGTGAATTAGAAATTACTGAGTCTACACAAGATGCCCCGATTGTTCGTTTGGTGAACCGTATTATCAGCAATGGCTTGAAAAAAGAAGCTTCGGATATTCATATTTTACCACAGACCAATAAAATCATTCTGGCATATCGGCTGAATGGGCAATTGATTTCTGAAAGTGCCTTGGACAAGAGTTTACATGCGAAAATTTCGGCACGTATTAAAATCTTAAGTGGGATGAATATTGCAGAACGGCGTATGCCGCAGGATGGGCGTATGATTTTACGGGATGGTAAACGGAAGTATGAATTTCGTGTCTCCTGTATTCCCAATGCTTATGGTGAATCCTTGGTATTGCGTGTGTTGAACAAAGATATGGCTGTGGATTTGGATATGCTGGGGCTGCGTGATGAGGATATTCAACACTTATCAGACATGGCTCACAAACCTTATGGACTCATTCTTGTTACAGGTCCGACGGGTTCTGGTAAATCGACAACCTTGTTTGCGGTTTTAAAATCTTTATCAGATATGCCCGTGCATATTTTAACGATTGAAGACCCCGTAGAATCGGAAATCAAAGATGCCAATCAAATTCAGGTAAACAATCAAATTGGTCTAACCTTTGCACGTGTACTACGCAATGTTCTTCGTCACGATCCTGATGTGATTATGATTGGTGAGATGCGTGATGAAGAAACTGCGTCCATTGGGATTGAAGCGGCTTTGACGGGGCATTTGATGCTTTCAACACTGCATACCAATTCAGCGGTTGATACGATTATTCGATTGAATGACTTAAATATTCCCAACTACTTGATTGCACCCTCTTTGTTGGGTGTGATGAGCCAGACATTATTGAAAAAGCTGTGTTTAGAATGTCGCCAAGCTGTGGCTGTGGATGATGTGGCTTATGCAAGGGTGAAAAGCTTTGGATTTGGTGAAGCTGCGCAGCTTTATGAAGCAGTGGGTTGCTCTGAATGCCATGAAACAGGTTATTCAGGACGTGTGATGGCGTATGAATTTTTGGTGGTGAATGAAGTGGTGCGTCAGGCGATTCATGATGGTGTGACAGGGCAAGAGTTACAGCGCATTGCGGTGGAATCAGGCATGGAACCCAAAGCCAAAGTTGCCTTTCAATTGGCGATGGATGGTGTGATTGATTACAATGACTTTATTTATTCGGCAATGTAAGTCGAAGCTTGGAAAGGTATTAAAAACCGATATATAGGGTACTGGGTCAGTTGAGTTTGATGTGATTTATTGGTGATCTGTTGGCAGCACCTGTATTCTAAACATATCAGCGATAGAAAATCCTTTTTCAACGATTCCTAAACCTACAGCAGGCACTTTTTTGGTTGTGAAGTGCTTGCAAATAAAGTTGTGAAAAACCGAGTGTACATTGAGTCGCGTTTGCAATCTCTCTGTATCCTTAGCGTATGTGTTTGTTCTACGTCTGTAACAGGAAAGTTTTCGTCGTAATGCACTATTAAAAGCTTCCAAATGATTGGCATGAATCTCGTGATTTTCAGGAGAAAGTGTTGTTGCTGGGTGTTCAGGTTGTGGTGCCTGATATTTCTCTCTTTTAGGTCCTTTTTTATGTGCTTGAGCCCCCTTATTTTTAACACGGACAATGACATTTTCAACCAATGTCTTGGCAGGGCGACCTCGTTTTCCAGTACGAATAACCTCATGGCATATTTCCATAACGACGCTCTCCATCCGTAAATAGAAAAAGTCCGCCTGTTTTTTCAATAACTTGTGTAACAACTTTCATCGCATCCATAAATAAATCACGGTCTTTTTCACCACATTCTAAATGCCAAATAAAGCGAGAAGCACGATCCATAAGAACAATTGTCCAGCCTTTTGATTCATCTTGCGGGCTGTTTTTATCAACCTTGGTATAAAGCTCATCGCCTTCGATCACTTGCTTAACAAAATGTTGACACCGAGAGTATAATAACAGTGTTTCCTAGCTTATCTAACCAGCTTCTAACTGTATTTCGACTTATTTGAAATATTCGGGAAGTAGCATTGATACTCATTCCATCATTGAGAGAACTCATCACTTTTGTAATGGTATCCATGTCGGTTCTAAGACCTGCCAATGCCGTGTTTTTCGTCTCAGAAAAAAGGTTTGAGCATGCTTTACAGGCATACATAAGACGGCTTCCCTTTTAAGACGGGACAGCCAGTAAAATCAACGGGTTACAGACAGCCCTCTTCTTTGACCTTCTTGGCAAAGGAAGTTCCCCAACTTGTCCCAAAAGCCATGTAAGAGGGTCTGGAAAATCTT
>NVWS02000056.1 GCA_002746295.2 Zetaproteobacteria bacterium | reverse complement strand
GATTTTGCTAAAGTGATAGCCTCTTTCAAGTGCATGGCTTTATCAGCATCTATCACATTTACACGATGTTTAGCCAAAACTATTTCACTTGAAATATTTTTTATCGAAACAGCATCTTTTTCTAATAATATTGCTATTCTATCCAATCTGTTTTGCTTGGCCAAAGAGCGCTTACTCTTGATAGTATTCTGAATAATTTTTTTCATATTATCAATTTGAGAAACAACATTTCCAAACAAATCAGCAACCGTTTTATTTGCTGTCTGCATAATAAAATCATTGACTATATCTGCTGCAAATCCACCATCACTTGCTTCAAAAGAAACCGTTAATTTTTCTTTTCTTTTCTTGTCAAACGATATCTTTAATGTTTTATTAAAATTCTCAAAAACATCATTCTTATTGATGTCTGAATCTTGCTTTGGATATATATATTCCAATACATGACTTGATTGAAATATTTTCTGCCGCATATCTCGAGATTTTAAATTGGTTATAAATTGAGCATAAACTGATGCAACTGTCATGCCTTGAATGCCTTGAATGCCTTGAATACCTTGAATGCTTTGAATGCCTTGAATCTGTTTGGCTAAAGGCGGCAATAAATAAGCTTCCGCTTTATAAACTTTTGGGGCAAGAAAAGCATACCCCACACCCAGAAATAAAGTCATCAAAGTCATCGTATAGATTGTTTTCTTTTGGGCAACAAGTACACGCCATACATCAATCAAATTCACCTCATCATTCATTTTAATTCCCTTATATTGCTTCAACGACTGAATAGGTTGAGCACCCTTATCCTTTTATACAGATAAATCACCAGCCCTATGAGCTGTAATTTCGTAAAAAATCAAGCTATAAATCGTTGATTTCAAACAATTTTAACTGCCGTTATACCGCAACTTTTGATAACCTGAACTTAAGTCTTTTAAAGATTCACACGATACGTTCCCAAGCAAGATTATGGGAGTGTGGTGGAGTTCATAGAGTAGGTTGAAGCATAATTTTTTTGCGAACTTACGGGTTTTAGTATTATATGCAACCTGAGTTCAAACATAGCAAGCAGGTTTGGTTGATCAAGCTCATTCAACCCAATAAAACATAACTTAATCCCTTCCAAATAAATCACGCGTATAGACCTTATCGCTCACATCTAAAATTTCATCACTCATACGGTTGGCAACAATCACATTCGATATTGCCTTAAATACTTCCAAATCTTCAATAACCTTTGAACGAAAAAATTCACGTTCTTTCAATACAGGTTCATAGATCACCACTTCAATGCCCTTGGCTTTGATGCGTTTCATCACACCTTGAATCGAAGATGCCCTAAAATTATCCGAGCCTGATTTCATAATCAAACGGTAAATACCAACCACCTTAGGGTTTCGTTTGATAATGGCATCGGCAATAAAATCTTTACGTAAGCTATTTGCATCAACAATGGCACCAATAAGACTATTCGGAATATCTTCATAATTGGCGCGTAACTGTTTGGCATCTTTGGGTAAGCAATAACCTCCATAACCAAAGGATGGATTACTATAATGATTCCCTATGCGCGGATCCAAACCGACCCCCTCAATGATTTGTTTGCTATCCAAACCACGACTTTCCGCATAACTATCCAACTCATTAAAATAAGCCACACGCATCGCCAAATATGTATTGGAGAATAACTTCACAGCTTCTGCTTCTGTGGAATCAGTGAATAACACTGAAATATCTTTTTTTTCTGCGCCTTCCAGTAACAACGAAGCAAATACCTCTGCACGCTTAGAACGCTCACCTATAATAATACGGGATGGATGCAAGTTATCATATAAAGCACTGCCTTCTCTCAAAAACTCTGGAGAGAAAATAATCCGATCACAGCCTAGTTTCTTTTTCAAATCAACTGTAAAACCCACAGGAACTGTTGATTTAATCACGATCACAGATTTAGAATTGATACTTATCACATCTTGAACCACTTGTTCAACCGTTGAAGTGTTAAAATAGTTGGTCACAGTATCGTAATCAGTGGGCGTTGCCACAATGACAAAATCAGCACCCTGATAAGCTTCTTGAGCATTCAGCGTTGCTTTGAAGTTAAGTTTTTTATGACTTAAAAAATCCTCTATTTCTTTATCCGCAATAGGCGACTTCTTTGCATTTAATAAGGCTATTTTCTCAGTAACCACATCGAGCGCAACCACCTCATGATGCTGCGCCAAAAGCATCGCATTGGATAAACCAACATAACCCGTTCCAACCACTGCAATTTTCATCGTTTATTTACCATAATTTTGATAAACAAATGATATGCCATCACGCAGTGTTGTGGTGGCTTGCCAGCCTTCATTTTTTAACTGACTCACATCCATCAATTTTCGCGGCGTTCCATCAGGCTTACTATCATCCCACATAACATCACCATTAAAACCAACAATAGATTGCACCAGTTCAGCCAAATCTTTGATGGTCAAATCTATTCCTGACCCGACATTAAACAATCGAGATGTATTTTCCGCACCCACCTCTGCCTGCATCAAGAACATACACGCTTCTGCCATATCATCGACATATAAAAATTCCCGATACGGGCTACCAGAACCCCAAAGCACCACTTGCGGGGGTTGATTATGATCCAAATTGAGATGAGATCGAATATTATCGGGAATACAACCATACCTTGCTTCATCAGCTTCAATAGCAGTCAAATCACCGGCCAAAGCAAGCTTGGCCAAATGAAATTTGCGAATCAAGGCTGGCAATACATGTGAGTTTTCTAAATCAAAATTATCATTACGACCATACAAGTTCGTTGGCATCGCCGAAATAGCATCAAAATCATATTGTTTATGGTATGCCTGACACATCTTAATTCCAGCAATCTTGGCAATGGCATAGTATTCATTGGTTGGCTCTAAATCACCCGTTAACAAACATGATTCAGGCATAGGTTGGGGTGAAAATTTCGGATAAATACAGGAAGATCCAAGAAACAACAGGCGTTTTACACCATTTCTATAAGCGGCATCAATCGTGTTGGTTTGAATTTGAATGTTTTCACGAATAAAGTTAGCAGGATAGTTATCATTTGCATAAATACCCCCCACTTTTGCCGCTGCTAAAAATACATAATCAGGCTTTACCTCTGTGAAAAACATATCTACAGATGCCTGATTGCATAAATCTAACTCCGATGAAGTTCGGCAAACAAGGTTTTTAAACCCTTGTGATTTTAAAGCCCTAACAATGGCTGAACCGACCAAACCACGATGCCCTGCAATATAAATCTTAGCATGTTTATCCATTGCCTATCAGCCCTCAATTGGCACAGGAATATCATGCCCATGCTCTTTCAATAAAGCATGACGTTGTGCCACTTTTAAATCTTCGGCAACCATTTCTTCACACATTTCTTGCACTGTAATTTCAGGTGTCCAGCCCAAGATTTTTTTAGCTTTCGATGGATCTCCCAACAAGGTTTCTACTTCTGCTGGGCGGAAATAACGTGGGTCAATTTGCACAACCACATCGCCAACATTCAAGGCAGGTGCTTTATCACCTTCAATGGCTTCAATCATGCCTTTTTCTTCAAGACCTTTGCCTTCAAAACGTATGCAAATACCCAACTCTGCTGCTGACCATTCAATAAACTGACGCACTGAATACTGTACACCCGTGGCAATCACAAAATCATCCGCTTCATCTTGCTGAAGCATCATCCATTGCATACGTACATAATCCTTCGCATGTCCCCAGTCACGTAGGGCATTTATATTCCCCATATGCAGGCATGATTCCAAACCTTGCGCTATATTCGCCAAACCACGGGTAATCTTACGTGTCACAAAAGTCTCACCACGACGTGGAGATTCATGGTTAAACAAAATGCCATTACAAGCATACATACCATACGATTCGCGATAATTCACCACAATCCAATAGGCATACATCTTGGCAACTGCGTACGGAGAGCGTGGATAAAAGGGTGTGGTTTCCTTTTGTGGCATCTCTTGCACTTCACCAAACAGCTCGGATGTCGATGCCTGATAAAATTTCACTTTCTTTTCCATACCCAACAAGCGAATCGCTTCAAGCAAACGTAAGGTTCCCAAGGCATCGACATCTGCCGTATATTCGGGTGATTCAAAGCTTACTGCCACATGCGATTGCGCGCCTAAATTATAGACTTCATCAGGCTGAACTTCTTGAATAATACGGGTTAAGTTTGAGGAGTCAGTTAAATCACCATAATGTAATATGAAGCTCTTGTGCTCAATATGGGGATCTTGATAAAGGTGATCCACACGCTGAGTGTTGAATGATGAAGCACGACGTTTGATACCATGCACCTCATAACCTTTTTCCAAAAGTAACTCCGCCAAATATGAACCATCTTGACCTGTTACACCTGTAATCAGTGCTACTTGATTCAACTTTAACCTCCTAAATATTTTATTACCGTTCATTTCAAAATTGCTATAGCGGTTCAAGTATGAATCTAGCCTCTCACTCCCGAACATTTGTATGGGAACCACTGTCAATAATGGGTTCCCAATGAAAGATTTCTGGGGTGACAATCTATTTTCAGTCAAGCGCGTAACATCAGTTCATAACTGATGTTATACACGCAACTCTTTCACCACAAGAACTGGATGAAATAAAGGCTTGATGAACGCGTTGATCTGTATTTCCAGGATATAGGCGTATGAAAATGATCATATTATCTCGTCAACCTATATTTTCTCTCGCCCTTTCCTAAAAATTCAGCAACTTGTCACCCCTGAAATCTTTTATCGGAGATATATCGATACATATAAATACGCCCATAGCGCCCCAAAACAAGCACTCGGGGGGTGACAATCTATTTCAGTTAAGCGCGTAACATCAGCAAGGTAATTAAGATTGGTATCAATCATGCTTAATGATATTGATAATAGTTATCACTATCAAGGAGCAAGTATGAACAAAACACTTATCATGGTTGGCTTGGGTATATCCATATCATTGCTTCCCACACTGGCATCTGCCAAAAAAGTCTACTCACCTATTGTTACGCAAGGTGAAGTTGAAGTGGAAACGCAAAGCGAAGTATTTCGTAGTAAAAACCCTGCGGAAAATGGAAAGCAAAAACATCAATTGGAGTTATCGTATGGTATAAGTGATAGCTGGCATTCGGGTGTGTATGTTGTTTATGAGAAAAAACCAGGTCAATCCATGCGTTATACGCAATCCAAATGGGCTAATATTATTCAACTTACTGAGCAAGGAAAGTACTGGGTTGATATGGGTGTATATGCTGAATACATACGTTATGAATCAAGCCTTCGTAAAGCAGATGTGTTGGAACTAAAGGTTTTATTTGAACGACCTGTTAAACAATGGAAGCACACCTTGAACCTTGTGTTTAAACGGGCTTTATGGGGTATCAATCAATCAACAGTGAATCTTGGTTATGCGTGGCGTTCAAGGTATAAAACTGACATGGGATTAGAGGCTGGTATTGAAGCGTATGGCTCACTGGGTACAAATAAACAGGTCTTACTTACGCAACGACAATTGATGGGTCCTGTTATTGAATACACATTCAATGATACCGTTGAAGTGAATGCGGGGTGGTTAATGAGTAGTAAGGAAGGCCCTGCTTATGGTGATTTTAAGCTAAATATGGAAGTTAAATTCTAAGAAATGATACACGGCATTCCCACGTATGAGAATGCCGTGGCATCATTTTTTTAATTTTCCACAACGTATAAAATTTATTCAATGTTGTTTATAGTTCGCCTTATGGATATTCAACAACAACTGACCTTATTATCGCGTGGTACATTAGAAATTCTACCGAAGGGTTCATTGGAGGCGAAGTTACGCCTTGCGAAAAAAGAAAATCGCCCTTTGCGGGTGAAAGCTGGTTTTGACCCGACGGCACCTGACTTGCATTTGGGTCACACAGTCTTATTAGAAAAATTACACCAATTTCAACAGTGTGGGCATCAAGTTGTTTTTTTGATTGGTGATTTCACAGGTATGATTGGCGATCCAACGGGCAAAAATGAAACCCGCCCAGCACTGACACAAGAAGATGTGCTTGCCAATGCAGAGACTTACAAACAACAAGTGTTTAAGGTGTTAGACCCTGTTAAAACAGAGGTGCGTTTTAACTCTGAATGGTTTGGCAAAATGAGTGCGGCAGATATGATTTCTTTGGCAGGTAAAGCAACAGTGGCACGCATGTTGGAACGTGATGATTTTGAAAAACGTTATAAAGGTGGGCAATCCATTGCCATTCATGAGTTTTTGTATCCATTGGTGCAAGGTTATGATTCAGTCGTATTAGAAGCTGATATTGAGCTGGGTGGCAACGATCAAAAGTTTAACCTATTGATGGGGCGGCAGCTACAAGGGTCTCATCAAAAAACACCGCAAATGATTATGACGATGCCGTTGTTGGAAGGTTTGGATGGTGTCAATAAAATGTCCAAATCATTGAATAACTATATTGCCATTGAAGATACACCGAGCAATCAATTTGGTAAACTGATGTCGGCATCGGATGATTTGATGATGCGTTATTATGAGTTATTAACGGATATAGATTTGGACAGTATTCGAGTCCTTCATCCGATGGAAGCCAAAAAACAGTTGGCAGCATTGATTGTAGCTCGTTTTCATGGTGAAGAAGCAGGGAAAGCTGCGCGTGAAGGCTTTGAAAAACAGTTTGCCAAAAAAGAAGTGCCCGATGATATACCTGAAACATCAATGCCCGCTGAAGATGGACGTTTATGGCTGGTGAAGGCTTTGAGTGAAGCAGGTTTAACGAAATCCAATGGTGAAGGTATGCGTTTAATCAAACAAGGGGCGGTATCGGTGGATGGTGAAAAAGTCAGTGATAAAGATTTTTCATTGCCTGTGGGCGGTGCATATTTGGTCAAGTGTGGGAAACGTCGTTTTCTTCAGTTGAGTGTGACGGTATGACACTTCCTTACCAATTTGAAATTACCGTTGCGCCTGAGTATTTGGAAGAACAATCCAATGCAGAGGTAACGCAGTTTATTTTCGCCTACCACATAAAAATTCGAAATATTGGTAGTAAATCAGCCAAATTATTGCGCCGTCATTGGGTGATTACAGATGCTGATAATAAGGTTGAAGAGATTCATGGTGATGGCATTGTCGGTGAGCAGCCCCTCATTTCTCCCAGTGGCGAACATGAATACAGTAGTTTTTGTATTCTGGATACACCACTGGGTTGTATGCATGGCAGTTATCATATGCTGGGGGAAGATGGTCATGAATTTATAGCCAATATTCCTATTTTTACTTTGGCAAAGAAAGGAATTCTACACTAATTTTAGTGCCGAAAGAACTTCACAGCCTATGACACCCATCATGTGTTGATTTTGTTTGATTCCCGATTTAAAGACCACAGGATGACGGGATAGGGGCTATCGATACTTAAACGATGATATAGTGATTCAAGTATTAAATCACCCCGTCATCCCCGAAATCTTTTATCGGGAATCTAATGATAGACCCTCGATACAAGCATTCGAGGGTGACGATTGGATGATAAAAATGATAATTCTATACTTAAACGACGATAGTTACACTTTTGCTTAAAAATTTTGAGAGGTTGAAATATGCCAGTATACCGTTCTAGAACCACCACCGCAGGTCGCAATATGGCAGGCGCTCGCTCGCTTTGGCGTGCAACAGGTATGACCGATGAAGATTTTGAGAAGCCGATCATTGCTGTGGTCAACTCATTTACGCAATTTGTGCCTGGCCATGTGCATTTAAAAGATTTGGGGCAAATGGTGGCACGAGAAATTGAAGCTGCGGGTGGTGTTGCCAAAGAGTTTAACACGATAGCTGTCGATGATGGTATTGCCATGGGGCATGGCGGTATGCTGTATTCATTGCCAAGCCGTGAAATTATTGCCGATTCGGTCGAATATATGGTTAATGCCCATTGCGCCGATGCGATGGTTTGTATTTCCAACTGCGACAAAATCACACCAGGCATGCTGATGGCTGCCCTGCGTTTGAACATTCCTGCGGTATTTGTATCGGGTGGTCCGATGGAAGCAGGTAAAGTGACCATCAATAATCGTGAGCAAATGCTTGATTTGGTGGATGCCATGGTCATGGCTGCCGATGATAATGAGAGCGATGAAGATGTTGCCGCTGTTGAGCGCTCTGCCTGTCCAACATGTGGCTCTTGTTCGGGCATGTTTACTGCCAATTCGATGAATTGCTTAACCGAAGCCTTGGGCTTTTCCTTACCTGGTAATGGCTCATTGCTTGCCACGCATGCAGATCGCAAAGAATTGTTTTTAGAAGCTGGACGCACGATTGTAGAAATCACCAAACGTTATTATGAAAAAGATGATGATTCTGTGTTGCCGCGTTCCATTGCCTCATTTGATGCCTTTGAAAATGCCATGGCACTGGATATTGCCATGGGTGGTAGCACCAATACGGTGTTGCATTTGTTGGCATGTGCGCAAGAAGCAGAGGTTGATTTCACCATGAATGATATGGATCGTTTGAGCCGTAAAGTTCCGAACCTATGCAAGGTGGCACCCGCAGTGCAGCACTATCACATGGAAGATGTGCATCGCGCTGGTGGTGTCATCGGTATTCTTGCGGAGCTGGATCGTGGTGGTTTGATTCACCGTGATACGCGCACTGTTCATTCGCCAAGCTTGGGACATGCCTTGGATGCCCATGATATTGTCAATGAAGCGAATACAATACCACGTGAGATGTTCCGCGCTGCACCAGGTGGTATCCCAACCCAAGTGGCATTTTCTCAATCAGAGCGTTGGAAAACATTGGATACGGATCGTGAAACTGGGTGTATTCGCAGTGTGGAACATGCTTATTCCAAAGAGGGTGGTCTGGCGGTGTTGTTTGGTAATATTGCTGAACGTGGTTGTATTGTAAAAACCGCAGGTGTGGATGAATCTATTTGGAAATTTACTGGTACAGCACGTGTCTTTGTATCGCAAGATGATGCGGTGAATGCGATTCTGAACGATAAAATTAAAGCAGGGGATATGGTGATTATCACCTATGAAGGGCCGAAAGGTGGACCAGGTATGCAGGAAATGCTTTATCCGACTTCTTACCTGAAATCCAAGGGCATGGGCAAGGTGTGTGCTTTGCTCACTGATGGTCGGTTTTCAGGTGGCACGTCAGGTTTATCCATTGGACACGCTTCACCCGAAGCGGCGGAAGGTGGTGCTATTGGCCTGATTGAAGATGGCGATACCATCAATATTGATATTCCAAACCGCAGCATTCATTTGCTTATATCCGATGATGCTTTGGCAGCACGTCGCACGGCTATGCAAGCCAAGGGCAAGGATGCCTGGATGCCCGTTGGACGGGAACGGGTGGTGTCCAAAGCATTGAAAGCTTATGCGGCTTTGACAACTTCAGCGGATAAAGGTGCGGTGCGTGATTTGGAACAATTGAAGTGATTCTAGTATGAAAATTTGGGCGTTATTGGCGCAAACAACGGTAGAAGGTGAAGCGTATGATATGCGTTTGTATCAACGGGGTGATGAGTTCTCAATTAAAACAGGATATTCGGAATTGATGAACAGTCGTATGCACAGTTCTGAAGATTTATTGGCTGAATTGGGCTGCCGTGCTTTGAAACAGGGGCAAAAATCACGGGTGTTGATTGGTGGCTTGGGTATGGGTTACACGCTTGCGGCGGCTTTGAAACATGCGCCTGATGATGCTGAAATTATTGTGGCGGAGCTTGTGCCTGCGGTGATTGAATGGAATCGCACTTACCTTTCGCATCTTGCGAACCATCCCTTGAAAGATAAGCGCGTGACTGTGTATGAAGGCGATGTTGGGGTATTGATGCGGCAGGATAACATGGGCTTTGCTGCCATTTTATTGGATGTTGATAACGGACCTGATGGATTGACTCGTCAAGAAAATGGCGCGTTGTATAGTGCCAAAGGTTTGAAGTCAGCTAAGGCTGCTTTACGCCCACACGGTATTTTGGGTGTTTGGTCAGCCTTTCCTGAACCAAGGTTTACCAAAAAAATGAAGCAAGCAGGTTTTCAAACCGAAGAAGTAGCGTGCAGAGCGCATGGTCAACGAGGCAGTAAACATATTGTTTGGTTGGGTGTTCGACCATAAATAACTGATGTTACGCACACAGCTGTTTCAACACAAAATAAATGTTCTCGCGCCCCTTCCTTAAAATTCAGCAACTTGTCATCCCCGAAATCTTTTATCGGGGATCTATCTGTACATATAAATATACCCATAGACGCTGACACAAGCACGCGAGGGTGACGCTGTTTTTTTGTCAAATGGAACATCAATAAGTAAAAAAGGAAATGTAAACCATGAAAAATCAATTAAGAGCGGCGATTGTCTTTTATTTCAAGGGTGAAAAATTTGATTTTTCTGCCCATGTTGATGTGGATAAGTGGCTACGAGAACACTTGGGTGATATGGAATATGTCTATGATGTGATTGCCCTTGCCAATGGTTTGGATCGCTACCGTCATGAATATGATGTGATGGTAATGGAGCCTGTGTTTTTTTTACAAGGTACAGGTTTAGCCGCTGACCATATCATGGATGGTGTATTTGATTTAGAGGGCTTTCAAGTCAGCTACGAACAAAAAGAGGCCTTGTCTGCGTTAAGTCCAATAGCCAAACGGTACTTGGATATTGCTAACCTAGAAGATCACCCAAGCATCCAAGCAGCATTGTTGGCTGCTTATCATGCGAAGAGATAGAGGGTTTATCACTTATTTTTTAATGATGGCTTAAAAATTTGGTATTGGATTTGCTTACCCCTGCATATTGACAGTGATTCACCGTTTACCGGTGCTATCTCATTCATTAAAAGGGGAGTTCGCATGAAAATATTGAATCTCAAACAACTTAGCATCATGCAACGCATGCTGGTGTTGGGCAGTGTGGCAATGTTGGGGCTATTGGCATCAGGTATTGCGCATGAAGTCATGGTGAATAAATTACAAGTGGTGTCCAAGCAAGAGTTTCAATCGGGGAAAATGCTGGAAATGTTGGATGGTTTATCTGCCAGTATTCCTGAAGAGTACCATGCTTTGCAAGCTTTTTTATATCTGTCAGATAAAAAAGAAGAAGTGAATTATCAAAGTTTGTCCAAAAATAATGATGAAGAGATTGTCCGTTTAGCCAATGCTCTTCCAACACAAGATCTAAAGGATACATCCGAAAAATTATCGGAAGCCATGCGACATTTTGATTCAGAAGCACGTTTGATGCTTGAAATGCGTGAGAAGTTGGGTTTGACTGAAAAGTTGGGCTTGCGTGGCGCATTGCGTGATTCTGTTCACCGTGCAGAATATCGCATCAAGGCATTAAAACAGGATAATTTGATGGTATCCATGTTGATGCTTCGCCGACATGAAAAAGATTTTATGTTGCGGCATAATCTCAAATATTTGACGCAACAAAAAAATGAAATGGAGCATTTTTCTCAGTTATTGGATGCGACCCATATCAGTGACAATGATAAAAAAGAGATTGCTAAGGCGATGGGTATCTATCTGGAAGATTTCCTTGCTTATGCCGAACTGGATTTGGAGCTGTTAAAACGTAATCAAGAAGTGAAACGTATTTTTAAAAATGAACTGTTAGCTGGTCTTGAAGCCATTGACCATATGTTTGGTCAAGAAATTGATGATGTGGACGCTGAATACAATAATATTATGGAAACTATGCCTGTTTACTATTGGTCGCTGATGTTGGTGGTGCTTGTGATTACGCTGATCTTGTTGTTGATAGTGGCACGCAGTGTTGCCAGACCGATTCGTGAAGTATCCGAAGCCATGGATGCCTTGGAACGCGGCATTGTAGTTCCTGTGTCCTCTGGGCAAGGTGGCGAGCTTGGTGAAATGGTGGAGTCCTTGGGTATTTTTCAAGAGCAATCCAAAGAAGCAGAGCAATTGAAGCGCGTGGTCGAAGCCAGTCCGCAAGCCACCATGATTGCAGATCGGCATACCTTGGTGGTGAACTATATGAACCCTGCTGCCTTGCATCTTTTTCGTGGTATTCAATCGGCACTGCCTTGTACAGCCGATCAGATTGTGGGTCAGTGCATTGATATATTTCATAAAAACCCTGCACATCAACGAAATTTTTTGGCAAGTAAAGGCAATTTACCTGCCACCGCAGGCTTCACGATTGCAGGGCGTAATATTAAGTTTTCTTCCTTTGCCATTGATAACCAGCAAGGCGATTGGGAGTCCATCATGGTCTCATGGAGTGATGTGACTGAAAGTGATGAATTGGCAAGTAGTTTTGAAGAAAATATTGGTGCCATGGTGGAAGAACTGATTGCTGCATCCACACAAATGGAAGCTGCCAGTGAGGGTATGAGTAGTATGGCAGAAGAGGCGACGCATCAAGCAGGGAGTGTTTCTACCAGTGCGATGGAAGCCAATGAAAATGTGATGACTGTAGCATCGGCTGCCGAGGAATTGACGGCATCCATTGCAGAAATTACACGTCAAGTACAAGAAGCAGTGGCTATGTCGGATCAAGCGGTGGAAGAGGCCGTAAGTACCAATGAAAATGTGTCCAAGCTTTCCAGTGTATCACAAGAAATTGGTGAAGTGGTTCGGGTGATTACCGATATTGCCGAACAAACCAACCTTTTGGCACTCAATGCGAGCATTGAAGCTGCACGAGCAGGTGATGCAGGGCGTGGCTTTGCGGTGGTGGCAGGTGAAGTCAAAGAGCTTGCCAATCAAACGGCGCAAGCAACGGAACGGATTGCAGGTCAAATTTCTGCGATTCAAACAGAAAGTGATGGGGCTGCAAAAGCCATTGGGCATATTGCAGATACCATCAAACGCATGAATGAAATCAATCGAGCGATTTCATCGGCAACCGAAGAACAAAACGATGCCACCCGTGAAATTGCACAAAGTGTGCAATATGCATCGGATGCAACCCATCGGGTGACGGAAGCGATTGAGCAAGTCACCAGTGCATCAGCTGAAACGGGCAATGCAGCAGGGAATGTATTGGCGGTATCGGGCAGCATACGCTCTCAGGGTGAAAGTTTGCATACCCAGGTTCTGGATTTTTTAGCCTCCTTGCGGCGCCATTAAAGCCCCCAGCAGTTCCTCCAAGAACTTTATCATCGCCGTGCTTGTCAGTAATGGCACAGGCGACGATACAAGTTGGAGAATCGAATGGTGTCGCACGTATTTCCCAGCTTGAACCCGTTGAAATATCCTCTTGCCCTGATTCTTCGGTGTGTGACGCAGATGATTCGGGTGATTCAACAGTGATCAGGTCTTCCCAAGTGTCTGTGGTATCATCAGTGGTTCGATTTTGCATAAAAAAATACGATTCCTTTTGTTTAAAGGTAGTGTATATGGCAGCTAAACATCAAAAAGATGAGCGTGATATTGCGCCAATCCAAGGTGATGAGCATGTACAAAATGTAGATGAGGTGAAAGTTTCTCACTGGAAATCTCGTTTATCTGGTGGGCATTCACGCCGTGAGTGGCTGCTGTTGGGTGAACGTGTGTTTTCACATCCCCGTTATGCCATCCTTATCGTGGCGGCATTGGGCTTGTGCATGTTTGAACGATATTGGTTTGTGTTGGCACCCTTGGCGTTGTTCTTTGCGGGGGAGTGGATGTTGCGTTTTTGGTTGCAAAAGGAAAACCATTTCCGTAATCGCACTGAGTTTATTTTTCTTATGTTGGATGGTTTGGCAACACTGAGTTTGTTTTCGGCTTTGTTTGTGTCAGCGGATATATTGGATCAGGCGGTTTATTTGCGTATCGCACGGCTGTTTCGTGGCATGTATATGCTGCGTATGTTGCGTATCTTTGCCTTCCTCACCTTTGATACCTTTATTTATTCATTGCCGTTTGCTTTGTTGGTCATCGGTATGGTGGGTTTGGCGATTGCTGTGCCATCTGTTGCGCTTTACATGGGTGTGTTGCTTATTTTAGAGGCGGCATGCCGTGCCTATTCAATATGGAAGGTGTTACCCAAGGGTGGACGTAGGAATACTGAATTTGGCTTTGTGTTGCTTGATGGTGTATCGAGTGTGGTTTTGTTGGGTTTGATGCCTGAATTTTCACCTTATTGGGTTGCGATTCGTGCCATTCGTTTTTTGGTGATGCTGAATCCTTTGGGTAATATTTCTTTGGCTGCGAAACGTGTGGCAGCGATGCAAGAAGTACGCAGTGAAACCAGCATGTTGGCAGGCATGATGGTGGCCATGATGATGATGGGTGGTTTATCGGTGGTTTATCTTTATCCGCAAATGGACATCAATGACGATGGCGTGACCAATGCACAAGATTATGTGCCAGTGCAAGTGGTATTGTATGTGTTTCGTTTGATGGTGGATCCAGGCGCTGCCACCACCGAAGCTTTTTCACCTTGGTTGCTTGGTTTAACGGTGTTGTTGGTGCTTTCGGGTGTATTTTTCTTCGCTTTGGTGGTCAGTTTGGGTTCGAATGTGATGCATTACATGTTACGAGAGTTAAGCAATAGTCCTCTTTCTGCGCGTGAATACTTGGTGATTGTAGGCTGGAATGAACAATCCTATGGGGTGTTAAAACGCTTGGATGCGATGTTTTCACGCATGCGGCAACGCTTTGCTGCGGTATGGGTTTTTCATGATAAGGCGGTTTCTGGTGCATCGACGGTGGGTAGTTGGTTGAGTGTGCGTGAGGTGGATCCAGGAAGTCGGAACTTAGCCGAACATTTTAAGCTTTCAGGCGTGCAACAGATGATTATTTTTCGTCGAAAACAAGATATACACTTGGTAGATACCCATCATTTGGTGCGCAATTTTGGCGTGCCTGTGGTGTTGGTGTCGGAAGCAATCATGCCCAATAAATTGCACAGTATGTATGCAGATTCGATGGGTATGAAAATTTTGGATTCATCATCGATCACTGCGCGCATGCTTTATCAAATGCATCATTGCGCTTGGATGCCAGAATTGGGTATTCGTTTGTTGGATGCTGTGGCAGGGGAAACGGGTCTTTATACCCTTGCTTGGGCGTTTGATGTCGAAGTCGGGCAAGGCAAACCATGGTTGCTGATGGGGGATGAAAGACAAGCCTTGGGTGTGTGGCTGACGTATTGTTTTAGCCAAGGTGTCAATCTTTTGGCTGGTCGGCGGGAAGATGGTTCGTTTGTGTTGTTCAGTGATTTGGCACATGGAAAAGTGGGTGGTCATTTTGTCGATGTGGTGGGCTTGGGTGGTAATACTTTATTGTGGTCGGGTATTTTGGAAACAAATTTACAGCAAGAGAATCTGTCACAAAAAGAACATGCACTTAAACAATTCGTATGGCCTGAAACATGGGATTTATCCATGTTGTTTATGGGCTGGCATACAGGTTTACCTGCGATGATTGAAGAAATGGCATTGAAACATCATAAACTTACCTTGCATGTGTTTAGTACCCGTGATGCCGATGAACTTGCCGAACAATTACGCCGTTTAAAAGGTGCCTGTGCACGTGCAAAAGCACAGTGTAGTTGTGAATTAAAAGTGTCAGTGCATCCATGGGATGGTTTGGATTCAGAAGGCTGGGTGGGCTTGTTGCGCGGTTGTAAGGTGATGATGTTTTATCCCGAAGAACGCGAGGGTGATAGTGAGGATTCTTTGTTGGAATTATGGTTTCATGAAGTGGCGCGCTCATTAAGCCAACGCAAACAAAATGTGAAATGGTGGACACCGCCCAAACTGATGGTGTTGCCAAGAAGCGGGGGCAATGTTGCCAGTTTTGAAATGGCTGGCATGGATTATCCCCTATTGGAAGTAGATGTGGGTTCTCCCGATGCTTTTCATGATACATTTATGGCAAGGCAGTTGCTTACTCAAACAAGACAACACCTTTATCCCGAAGCATCCACACAAGATGAAAAGAGTTATGCCTTTGTGGATGCAATGTTGGGCGATGCGGTGTTGGTGGAAGATGTACTCACCACACGCTTGGTGGAAGTCTCGGCGGGCATGGATTGGGTGCCGATTTATCAAGAAGCTTTGGCGCGTGGCTGGATGTTGATGGCGTATGTGATGCCTGAGTTGGATGCAGATGGACAGACCATGTTTGGTCTTTTGGATCGAAGCTTTCCGCAGCCACAGGATGAAACGGGTAGTCGTATGCATTTGTTGGCGGGTTCACCTGTGATGGAGATGGATGTGCCTATACATACCATGAATTTATTGTTTTGTCGGCGTGGTGTGTTGGATGTGTCATTGGATGACAACAAGGATGTCAGTGAAGATATTGTAGTTGCAGTAAAAGCAGAACCAAAGATGGAAGCTGTGGCAAAAATAGAAACCGTGGTTGAAGAAGTGGTAGATGAACAGTCTGATAGAGAAGTTGTGCGTGAAGAAAATGAGTTGGCAGTGCCAGAAGAGGTGAAAGAAGGGGAGATTATGAATGATTCAGTATGGCCACAAACGGCAGATAAACGTTTGTTACAAGTTTTGAAGAAACAAGTGCAAGGCTCCTTGGAACTGCTATCTGAAAGTAGTGAGGATGGTTTGATTAAGCTGACTGAAATTTTGGATATGGGTGTTTCTGATGCGGTGGAAGAAGCGATTATGGCAGCGCTGACCGATTTACAAAACATTGATCGTGTCTCGCAACGTCTCACCAATGTTCAAACTTGTTTGGATGATTGGTCGATGCATGTTGGTGATGCCAGTCAAGCGGCATTATGGGAAGAAGAAGTGGCGAAGCGTTATGTCATGGAAGAAGAACGCATGGTATTGAAGGGGGAATTATGACAGGACCTAGAATTTTGATTGTTGAAGATTCGACCATGGTGCGGATTACTGTGAAGCGTACTTTAAAGAAAGTTGATTTTAATGTGGATGAAGCCAAAGATGGTCAAATTGGTTTGGATAAAGCGACAGCCTCAGCAGATAACCCTTATGATTTGATACTAACAGATTTGAATATGCCCAATATGGATGGGCTAACCATGATTCAAAATATCCGAAAAATACCCAGTTATGCTCATACACCGATTGTGATGCTCACCACCGAGTCGGGTGAAGATAAAAAAAGTGTCGGGCATGAATCAGGGGTTTCAGCATGGCTGGTGAAACCCTTTGAACCTGATGCATTGATTGAAGTTGTGGGCGGGATGTTGTTTTAAGGCCTGATGTTATGCAGGTCATTCGGGTGGCAAAGAAACAGGAGCAAAGGCAATGGATGAAGAGCTACTGAGTGAGTTTTTAACAGAAAGTAATGAGAATTTAGCATCCATTGAACAACAATTGATGGATTTGGAAATGCACCCCAGTAACGTGGACTTGTTGGATGGTATTTTCCGAGCGGTGCATACTGTTAAAGGTAGTTGTGGCTTTTTGGGCTTGGTGGGCTTGCAAAAAACAGCCCATGCAGGTGAAAACCTGTTGGGTAAAATCCGCGCTACCAAGTATTTGGTCAATGATGAAGTGGTGTCTTTGCTACTTGAATGTACCGATGGTATCAAAGCTTTGTTGGAAGGTTTGGAAGCCGAAGGTGCCGAACCAGATTTGGATCACAGTGATTTGATTGAACGTTTGCATATCGCCGAACGTATGGTGGAAGATTTTTCAACATCGGCTGGACAAGAGGCTTTAGAAGAGCTTGAGGAAGCAGCACAAAACCTTGATTGGTTGGGTGAGTTTGATGCACTGGTGTTGACGACCTTGAAGGGTGCGAAATTGTTTACAGCGCAAGATATGATAGATGCTGGTTTTGCCCGTTTGCGAGAGACGGATGGTTTAACCCCTTCGGATGCTTTGAAAATTTTAGGGGTGGCTAAAAAAACATTAAAAGAAGCAGCCATGGTCGTAAAGCATGTGGCGAAGTCTGAATCAAAAAACAATGTTGAAGATCATGCTAAAAATAAAGACGAAGACGACAGCACCCCCCCAAGTAAGAACAAAAAATCAATATCACCTTCGCCCCAAACTGCTGCCAAATCTGCTGCAAAACCCCAAACGCCCAAAGCGACAAATACAGCGGTGAAAGCCGTGCCTAAAACTGGTAGTAAACAACAACGACCGAAAAGTGCTGGCAGTATTCGTGTTGATATTGAACTGTTGGATAGTTTGATGAACCAAGTGGGTGAATTGGTGCTGACGCGAAATCGTTTGATGCAGATGATGATGAGCTCTGGCAATATGGAATATGTGCGTGTGAGTCGGGATGTGGATCATATCACCGAACAATTACAGGCACAGCTATTGCGCACCCGCATGCAACCGATTCAAAGTGTGTGGAGCAGTATTCCGCGTATTGTTCGAGATATGGGCAAGCAATTGGATAAAAAAATTACGGTGGTGATGGAAGGTGAGGAAACAGAGCTAGATCGCACCATTCTCAATGCGCTCAAAGATCCGTTGACGCATATTATTCGGAACAGTTGTGATCATGGCATTGAAATGCCTGATAAAAGACGAAATGCTTCAAAACCAATTGAAGGCACATTAAAACTATCGGCTTCGCAAGAGTCAGGATTTATTGTCATTTTGATTGAAGATGATGGGGCTGGTATTGATGCCTCGCGTGTGAAAAGTAAAGCGGTGACGATGGGTGTACTGACAGAAGAACAAGCTGCGATTATCAGTGATAAAGCTGTCTTGCAGTTGATTTTTCATGCGGGTTTATCGACAGCTGAACAAGTGAGTAATTTATCTGGACGTGGTGTGGGCATGGATGTGGTGCGCACAGAGATTGAGAAAGTGGGTGGTTCAGTGGACATCAGCAGTGAACGTGGTGTGGGTACAACGTTACGCATTCGTATTCCACTGACCTTGGCGATTATTTCAGCCATGATTATAGGCTGTGATGGACATCGTTTTGCCATTCCTCAAATGAGTGTGCGCGAACTATTGAATGCACCTGCTGATTCCAGTGAATGGCGTTTGATTGGTGGGCAACCGTTTTATCGTTTGCGGGGTAAACTCTTGCCCGTGATGCGTTTGAAGGAAGTGCTGGAATTTAAACAGAATGTGGACAATGAAGGATCGATTGTGGTGGTGGATATTGGTGATCGCACCTATGGTGTGTTGGTGGATAAAATTTTTGGTGCGGAAGAAATTGTAGTCAAACCTTTGGGTATCCATTTCCAACAAACACGTTTTTATGGTGGGTGTAGTATTTTGGGTGATGGTGTGGTGATTCCTATTTTTGACTGTAATGAATTGGCATCCTTGATGAAATTATCACAAGAAGCCGAGGCCATTCAACATTTGGAAGAGGAAAAAGAAGTCGCCATCCACGAGCTACAGCACACCTTGGTGTTTGCTGAGGGTGGGCAACGTTTTGCGATTCCCATGGCATTGATCGAGCGTTTGGAATGCTTTTCTGAAAAGAAAATTGAACATTCTGGAAGTTCTGAAGTACTTCAATACCGTGATGATGTGATTGCTGTACTGCGTTGGAGTGCTTTGATTGGTCTACATCGAGACATATCCCCCGATGACAGTGTCTATGGTCTTATTTTATCCGATGGTTATAAATGCTTGTGTCTGCAAGTGGAAGAAGTCGTGGATATTTTAGAGATACCTTTGGATATAAAAATGACATCAGACAACCCTTTGTTTTTAGGTACATCGGTGATTGAAGATATTGCTACTGAAGTGGTGGATGTGTTTGAAGTGGTCAAACAAGTGGATCCCGATTGGTTTTCACGCAATAAAAGTGTGGGATCGAGTGAAGAGTTTTCCGCACCGACTATTTTATTCGTTGAAGATGCTACTTTTTTCAGGAACTTGGTCATACCAGTCTTGGATACATTGAATTATGAGACTTGGGTGGCGAAAGATGGTTTAGAAGCTTGCGCGATTTTGGAAGATAAAATTCCCGACTTGATTCTTACCGATTTAGAAATGCCGAATATGGATGGTTATGGCTTGTTGGAGTGGGTGAAATCTCGTTCAGAGTTGTCGGCTGTGCCTGTGGTGGCATTAACGGCAACACCCATTGATGAAATACCTGTTGAATCCCAGAGAAAATTTCGTGATGTGATGATTAAATTTGATCGGCAAACATTGACCGAAGGTTTGAAACTTATCATGGATGATATACAAAATCAGAAGCCATTCAGTGTGGAAGGTGAATTAATTTCCAGCACTGTGACACAAGGAGATTGATATGAATGCTTTGGTTCATGTGGCAAATAAACTTGTGCGTTCAGATTTGGAACTGTTGACCTGTCGTGTGGGGGACCAATGGATTGGTTTACATGTTCAACAAGTGCGTGAGGTGGTGACTGGGCATAGAAGAACGGTGATGCCATTGTCACCCAGTGCCGTGATGGGGTTGATTAATTTGC
Organism: Zetaproteobacteria bacterium; assembly: GCA_002746295.2. Classification (GTDB taxonomy): domain Bacteria; phylum Pseudomonadota; class Zetaproteobacteria; order Mariprofundales; family Mariprofundaceae. Next base: position 22,524 of record NVWS02000056.1, on the reverse strand, counting down.
GGGGTCGGGTGCTTACTGAATTGGATGTACGTCAGGTCTTGGGCTTACCAGAACGTGAAGCTGGTGCCTCCTTCCACGTTGCTATTATTGAAGGTAGTTCAGGCGAAGATTTTGGTTTGGCTGTAGATGATGTGGGCGAAGTGATGTTGATGGATCGAGATGACTATGAACCCACCCCCAGTTCGCTGGATCCTGTTTGGCGGCAGGTGAGTGAAGGGGTGTTAAAACAAGATGATCGGGTATTGGTGTTGATGAATGTGGATCGTTTTATTGCTTTGACGATTCCAGGTTTGGAGACACAAGTACCTGATTCTGCTGTTGTGCATTAAACGAAACGATGAAGAGCAGAAAGTTCTTATGAAATCGAAATACGGGGAAAAAATACGTATTTTAATTGTTGATGATTCGGTCGTATTCCGAACTTTCTTTCGAGGATGCATGTCGCAATTGAAGCATGTTGAAGTCGTCGGTATCGCCAAAGATGGGCGGGATGCGTTGAATAAAATCAAACAACTACAGCCTGATGTGGTGACGCTAGATATGGAAATGCCACATTTTCATGGCATTGAAGTGATTGAGTGTTTACAACATGAAGCACCTGATGTCTGTGTGCTTGTGATTAGCAGTGAGTCAGAAACAGATGACGAAAAAACGCTGAAAGCTTTGCAAGTCGGTGCGTTTGATTTTGTTTTGAAGCCCAAAGCATCCGAGCGTGATCCCACCGCTGTTTTATTAAAAATGTTGAAAAAGACCTTGCCACATGCACGCAGTGTGAGTCGCGTCATAGGTTGTGATAAAGTTGATACATTTTCACGTGTTTCGGAACCATTGATGCTGCAACAAAAATCCAAACGTATGCGTGCAGCAAAAAAAGCAGATTTGATTGCGATGGGTTCCAGTACAGGTGGTCCAGCAGCCTTGCATAAAGTATTGAGTATGTTGCCAGCTAATTTCTCTTTACCGATTACGGTGACCCAACATATGCCGAAGTTGTTCTTACAATCTTTGGCGGATCGTTTGGATCGAGAAACCAAGTTGCAAGCGAAGTTGGCAAAAGACGGTATGGTGTTGGAAGGTGGTTGTATTTATGTGGCGCCAGGTGATGTGCATATGGAAATTGAACGCATGGGTGCAAAGTTATGTGTGAAATTGGTGGATGGTGAGAAGGTGCATCATTGTAAACCAGCGGTGGATGTCACCTTTTATTCATTGGTGAAACTATTGCCGAGAACACGTTGTGTGGCAGTGGTGTTGACAGGCATGGGAGCAGATGGGGCTGCGGGAGCCAAAGCCATGCGAGATAAGCAGGCTTATGTGATTGCCCAAGATGAACAAAGTAGTGTGGTATGGGGTATGCCTGGTGAAACAGTGAAGTGCGGTGCGGCGCATGAGGTGTTACCGCTCAATGAGATTGCGATGGGCATTGTACAAGCGAGTGGAGGCTAGGGTATGACAATACGTTCAGATTTATTTACTTATTTACAAGATTTTTTATTACGACGCAGTGGTTTGGTGTTGGCAGATGATAAGGCTTACTTGATTCGATCACGGGTGCAAGTCTTGCTGCGTAAGTTTGATATTGTTGATATCAACACCTTGGTGATGCGGATTAAACGTCAAGAAAAAGGTGATATTGCCAAAGCTTTGATTGATGAGATGACGACAAATGAAACCTTATTTTTTCGTGATAACTATCCTTTTGAAGCATTGAAAAAGATTATTTTCCCTGCTTTAAATGATACGGGTGGGATGCATTCACCTGTGAAAATATGGTCAGCGGCATCATCGCGTGGGCAAGAACCTTACTCCATTGCCATGATAGCGGCTGAAGCATTACCCAATGCGACACAACGGGTGAAAATTTTGGCAACAGATTTATCTGAGCAAGCTGTGAACTATGGCAAATCAGGCATTTATTCTCAAATTGAAGTCAAGCGTGGCTTGGGCGAAAAACAATTGTCACGATTCTTCTCAAAGCAAGGAGAAACATGGCAGGTACGCCAAGATTTAAAGCGTATGATGACTTTTCAAGAGGCAAACTTAGTGGATGATGCTGTGGTGATGAGAGCACGTAGTTATGGACCCTTTGATATTGTTTTTTGTCGCAATGTTTTGATTTATTTTTCACCTGAAGAACGAAAAAATGTGATTGATCGCTTGGCTAAAACCATGAAGCCACATGCTTATTTACTGACAGGAGCTGCGGACCGTGTGGCAGGTCATGCTTCAAAATGGAAGTCTATGATGTTTCAAGGTAAGCGGATTTGGCAGTTACAATCATGATTCAAAATGAATGCAAGTCCTTTTTTGGAAATCAATATAGTCATTCAAGTATAGAATTAACATTTTCATATCACCCAACCGTCACCCTCGAGTGTTTGTATCGAGGGTCTATACTTATTCAAGTATAGAACTATGATTTCTATATCACCCAATCGTCATCCTCGAATGCTTTTATCGAGGATCTATCATCAGATTCCAGATACAAGCACTCTGGAATGACGTGGTGATTTAATACTTGAATCACTATATATTAGATTCCTGATAAAATATTTTGGGAATGACGTGGTGATTTAATACTTAAAGCACTATAGTTTACTCGCTACGGTGGGAATGGATCCTTGCTACTATTGTTGTGGAAACTTGCCAATCAGGGCTTTCACTGTTTGAAGAATTTCATCACCTTTTAGTTGCTGTTTTACCATATAAGTATCAGCACCCGATTCAAGCGCACGCATGCGATCTTCGGCACTTTCACGTGTTGAAATAATCATCAATGGTAAATTTTCATAACGTGATTGGTTACGAATGCGACGAACCAAACCAAACCCATCCAAACGTGGCATTTCCAAATCAGTGACAACCATATCATAAGTCTTGCCCTGTAATTTTTCCAAAGCATCCAAACCATCAATGGCAGTATCGACTTCAAAACCGATGCTTTCAAAGATACTTTTCTCAACTTCACGCGCAATCAGTGAGTCATCCACCAATAAGATATTAAAATGAAGCTTATCATCTTCTTTGACATGAATTTCGATATGTTGATCGGGAGAAGTGCGTCCCATTTCCTTGATACCATAAGGTTCTAAAAGCATGATGACGGAACCATCGGAAGCAATGGTGTTGCCCATCAGACCTTGAGGGTTATAACGTTTGATGTATGGGTCGAGGTCACGCACCACAATTTCAATATCATCCAACAGTTCATCCACGACGATACCAACATAGCCTTCAATATGTTCGGCAATAATGATGTTTCCTTTCTTTTTCTCTGGCGTGCTATCGGTATTGCCTAAGACATGACGCATGTCCACAAGAGGGACTTGATAGTCTTCGTAAAGAATAAACGCTTTGCCATCACTGCTTCGTTGCACCTGGGTAGTATGATAAGGAATGGCTTGTTCTACCATATGGGTCAGCATACCAAAACGCATATCACCCATGCGAAATATCAAGGCAAACTGAACCGCAATACTGACAGGAATGGATAGAATGAAGTTTGTTCCCTTCCCAACCTCACTTTGAATACGGATGGAGCCTGTCAGACGACGCACAGTATCTTGTACCACGTTCATGCCGATTCCGCGTCCTGAAGTGGCATCCACTGTCTCCCTTGTGGTGAAGCCTGGGCGAAAAATCATTTCAAGGATTTCAGCCGAATCCATTTGATCGGCTTCGACTTGGGTGGTAACGCCTTTAGAAACGGCGGATTTTTTGATGATTTCAGTATCCAAGCCACGTCCATCATCCATAATTTCAATGCGAATTTCACTACCATTTTGCCGTGCAATAATGGAAACTTGCCCTTCTTCAGGTTTACCCGCTGCCAAGCGTTCTTCGGGTGATTCAATGCCATGTGCTACGGCATTATTTAGCAAATGAACAAGGGGTTCAACCAAGGACTCGGTAACACCTTGATCCATTTCCAATGTTTTGCCACCAATCACCAAGCGCACACGTTTATTCAAGCGGATTGCGACATCTCGAATCGCTCTCGGAAAGGTAGAAAAAATATTATCCAAAGGCCGTAACATGAGTGCAAGGACTTGATCACGAAGATCGCGCATCATATATTCATTACGAATGTTAGAAAAACGAACGTCTTCAATAAAACGACGTTGTTGGCGTGCCTGTTGTTCAAAACCGATATTCAGTTGTTGTAACAGTTGTTTGCTGGCTTTTGCATCCAATTCACCAGCTGATTTTTCAAAGTACTGAAAATCACGTTGTAATGTTCGAAAGTCCTTGGATAGGCGTGTAAATTGGGTTTCGAAAGCTTCATCTCTTGCTTGCTGGGTACTCAATTCAATGACTTGGTTGGATAGGTTCTCCAAACGCTCTGCATCGACACGTAAAAAACGCCCCGAACTTTTACGTTGGGCTGTTTTATTCATTTCCATTTGTTCAATATTGGGGCGGAATGAAGAAGCATCTGAATCTAAGCTAGCTTCTTGAAGGGGGCTTTGAATGGGGGGGTCTGTGAAAGTGGGGGGTACATTGGTACCTGCAAGTATTTCTATACTTGCAATGCCTGTTGTTGTTTCATCCTTATTGGGTTCTATCTCTACTGATACGGCTTGAGAAACGGAAGTGCTGTCAAGGATGGGGGTACGTGCTGCCTCGGTCGTAAGCTTGGCTTGTTGCTGTTTTTTCCAAGCCTCTGCTTCACCAGCCCCGATAAGTTCAGTGGTGGGCACTTTTGCTGTGCTGTTGACGATGGATTTTGAGTCAGAAGTACTTATCAAATCAGTGTTTGATGTACGATCATCAAGATCCAATACGGGGACTTCCTCTATAGTTTCAAAGGAAATTTCATCGGCATTGAGCCAGCCATCTAAATCTGGAAAGCCTTCCATCATATCAATGTCAATGGTGTTGACATCATCATGGTTTTCTCTATCCAATGATTCAATCAAGGTGGGAGTTTCTTGGGGGCGGGCTTCTTCTGTAGGCTTTGAAACCGTCGGTAAATGAACAAGGTTGTCAGGTGTTGACGTGGGTTCATCCATAGGTTTATTCATACGGTCGATGAGTTGCTGTTGACTGGCTTGTAAAGGTCCAGCCTTAATCAATTGTTGAGCATCTGGGTCTTTTAGACGGTCATCCAATGCATCATGAATATCATAAAGAAATTGAACCATCGCTGGTTCTTTTCGCCAGCTTGGATGCTTCATCAATTGTTCCATCATATCTTCGAAAATATGAGCGGCCTCGCCAATATCAGTGACCCCCAACATGAGAGCAGAGCCTTTAATGGTATGGGCATCACGGCGCAAAGCGACCATGCCTTCTTCTGTTAATTCACCCGCTTCAAATTTGACCAAAGCTTGGTTAATCGAACTAAGTCGTTCACGAGCCTCATCAAAGAAGGAGGCTAAAAAATTGGATAAGTCAAAACCTGACACAGAAAATATCGAAAGGGACTAAATGAGTTTCTGCAGATCATCTGCCACATCATTCAGTCGATAGGATGCATCACGTGATTTATCCATTTGTGCAGCAGAATCTTGTAGAAGATCAGAGATTTGGCGCATGGTCAGCACAAACTCTTGCGAACTCTCATCCTGACGTTTGGTGGCTTGGGCGATGGTGCGTACTGCTTGGCTGGTTTTTTCAGACATGGATTTCATCTTGCTGAGGGATTGACCAGCATTCTTGGCAACACTCACACCCTTATCCACTTCCTCCAGTCCTTTTTTGGTGACTTCAATGGATTCTCGTGTTGATTTATTCACATCATCCACCACAATCTGAATTTCTTCGGTGAATTGACGCGCACGTTCAGAAAGACGGCGTACTTCTCCTGCGACAACGGAGAAGCGTTTACCAAATTCTCCAGCCGCCGCCGATTCAATGGATGCGTTGAGCGCCAGAAGATGGGTTTCATCTGCCAGTTCTTGCAATGCACCGAGTGATTCTAAAATTTGTTCGGATTTTCGCCCTGAGTCGGTCACCTTTTCTGCAATCAGTGCCACTTCTTTACGAATACGTTCCATATAACCAATGGTTTCATTCACCGCTTCAGCGCCTTCTTCAGCAGAAGTCGCAGTGGCGGCAGCAATGCGTTCCACGCTTGCAGCAGTGGTCGCGATTTTCTTGGCAGAGCCAGACATCTCTTCCAGTTCCGATGTCACGCCTGCCACGGATTGAGCCTGTGTTGATGATGCTGTTGCTTGACTATCGACTGCGGTAAGAATTTCTGAGGATGCATGACTCACACCTTCGGACATTTGACCAATAGCACCTGCAATATTGGTGACAAAGCTACGGTTGAAAAATGCCATGACGAATACAATGAAAATAATGATGCCCACATTAATCATGGAGTACAGTTGAATTTGACTTTCTTTGGCACTTTGCTCGGTGGACAGTGAGCTTGCAAGCTGGGTTGCTACGCTGTTCAGTTTATCTTGGGCTACAAATACAAGGCTTTGTGCCACGACGGTTACATTACTTGCCATTTGAGTAGGAATTTTTCCGCTGGTGATGTCCTGTGAAATTTTAATCACTTCTTGCATCAAATCATGGACTTCTTTGAGCCTTTTAATATCAGCAGCTTGGAGTGAAGGCATGGCAGATACTTGCGTGTATAATTTTAGGAATTCATTGGATGCCTGCTTGATTTTGCCAATATCTTCTTTGTTACCCGTCAATGTAAAATCATTTAAAGGTAATAATACATTGGGCAGGGAGGCACGAAAACGTTCTAAGGATGTTTGTTGGCTGTTGAGTGTAGAGATTTGATTGATGCCCGCAGAAGCTCGGTTAAATGCAAAGAATACGGTGCCGATAAGGATGGCAAACAATGCAATAGAAATAAGCGTGTTCCGACGCGCCAGTTGTCGGATACTGATTACAGTACGTTTTTGCTCGTCTGTCATAATAATTCCCCTCAATGTGTAACTGACTTCGAATGATCGAATGGTGATAAATTTAGCTGCATATTGACGATTAAATATTATTTAATCAAGTAAGTGTGTCTGCTTTATTTAAACAAGGCTGCCGTATGAAGTATTCGGTAGTCTTGGTTTTTGATATTTAAACTCCGATAGAAAAACCCCTGTGAACCTTGTGTAGCCTGTAGGAAAGTTTCTTCTGGGATGGGTTCAAGTGATAAGATTTCTTCTGCACGTAAGGCAAGATGCATTTTAGGATGGCTAAGGACAATGAAACGTACGCTATCATCAAATGTTTGTTTACTGTAGGGTAAAGACATTACTTGACATGGGTCAATCACACACACCACCTGCCCATGAATATTGCAAACACCCAATAAGTGGTCTGGCGCCATAGGTACAGGGGTTAAGCGTTGTTGATGAATCACTTCAGACACATCAGAAACAGGAATAAGAATAATTTCTTGCCCCACACGAACCTGCATGACTTCTACATAAGCTTGATTGAAATTAGCATGAAGATTTTCTGTCGGTGGAGAACTGGGGGGGATACTGGTTTGAGGAGACATGGCTTACATCCTTTGTTGAATAGCCGAAGCGATTCGGGCATACATAGAAAGAATTTTTCTAACACGTGCTTGTAATTTCATAGGCTCAACGGGTTTGCCAATATAATCATCTGCGCCTGATTCCAAACCAAAAACTTCATCTTCTTCATCTTTTCTGGAAGTTAGCATGACCACTGGAATGTGGTCATAGGCAGGGTTTTCACGGATTTTTTTCACCAGTTCAGGACCATTCATGTTGGGCATTTCAAAGTCGGTCAAGACAAGGCTGATGCTATTACTGAGCCGCTGCAAGGTATCCCAGCCTTGTTGACCATCTTCGGCATCCAAAACATCGTAACCTTCTGATTGTAAGACAAACTTCACCAAACTTCGGATGCTTTTGGAATCATCCACAATCAATACAGTTTGTTTGCCTGTGTATAAATTTTCTTGGTTATGCGCTTTATCTTTTTGGCGCATACTCTCGCCTACAGACATAAGAGATCCATCGTCAGCAAGACGCTGATCTAGGCGAAAGCCTTCGGGAGGGCTTGAATTGCGAATGACTTCGTCAATACTGGTGATGCCAGCCAAAGCCTTGTTGATGCCATCCTCAAACAAGCAAAACATCCCATCTTCACGCGCCGCTTGCATCAAATCTTGATCGGGTGCTGCGCGTGAAATCATTTCACGCATGCGGTCATTCACATACAATACTTCATGGATACCAAGACGACCCTTATAACCAATGTTCATACAGGCTTTGCAGCCAACAGGTTCATAAAACTCTAAACCTTCAGGAACGCCATAACGCTCGCAAAATTCATTGCTAGGGCGTTTTTTCTTCTTGCACTTGGGGCATAAGCGACGTGCCAAACGTTGTGCAACAATGAGATTGAGTGAGGAGGAAAGCATGGTGGACTTGATCCCCATATCAATCAAGCGGGTGATGGTTGAGGGTGCATCATTGGTATGTAGTGTGGATAATACCATATGTCCCGTTTGCGCCGCATGCAAAGCAATTTCAGCGGTTTCTTCATCACGAATTTCACCCACCATGACAATGTCGGGATCTTGTCGTAAAATAGAACGTAATGCTGCACCAAATGTCATACCTGCTTTGGCATTGACTTGTACTTGATTGATGCCTTTAAGTTGAAATTCCACGGGGTCTTCAACGGTAATCAAGTTACTTTCTTCTTCATTGATATGGTTCAAGAAGGAATAAAGTGTGGTGGTTTTTCCAGAACCTGTAGGTCCTGTCACCAACACTGCACCCGTTGGCTTGGTGATGGATTCACGAACACGTTCATCGGCAAGCTTCTCAAAGCCAAGGATGTCCAAATCCAAGGATAAACCGCTTTTATCCAAAATACGCAACACCGCTTTTTCGCCATAAAATGAAGGTAGAATAGATACACGCATATCATAGGCTTTACCCCATAGTTTAATGCGGGTACGACCATCTTGTGGGGTGCGAGTGTTGGAAATATCCAGTTTGGAGGTGATTTTTATGCGCGAAATAACAATGGGATGCGCTTTAACAGGAAACTGTAAAGCAATTTTCAAACGCCCGTCCACACGCATACGTACAATACTGGTACGCTCGCCTGCTTCAATATGAATATCTGATGCCCCCAGTTTAAGTGCTTGTACCATAATACCATTGACCAATTTGATAATGGGCGATTCATCGGCACCCTTTTTCAGTGCATCAATGTCATCATCGTGTTCAGGATCGTCTTCCGTGGCAAAGCTGGCATCATCATCCAAGCCTGACATGGCATCGTCAAAAGCTGCGTTGCCTTGATAAACATCACGGATTTTTTTCTGAATGGCATCGGGGCGCGCAAAAATAGTTTTGACCCGCTCACCCAATTTGAATTGCAAGGCATCCAATGCCGAGAAATTCATGGGGTTTCCTGTGGCAATCACCAACTCACCATTTTGAAAATCAATGGGGATAAAATTGTAATCCAAACATAGTTTTTCAGGGCAACGCTCTATCAATTCATCGCTTGGGCGGATGTTGGTAATATCCAAAAAAGGTACTTTATAAATGCGCGCCAGTGTTTGTACGATGGCTGAGCTATCTATGCCTTGTATGCCAAGGAGAGAATATAAAAGACCATGCTTTTGGGTGTCGGGGTGCTGTAGAGCATCTTTAATTTGCTCTTGGGTGACAACGCCACTTTCAATCAACTGTCGTTGTTGTTTCAGTAGCATAAGAATAGGTGCCTTGGAAAGTTCTTCATTGGCACGTGACCTTAGTGAGCCATATCACGAAAATCAAGAATGATATGGGATGCCCGTGATTTATGCGTATAATATCGTTACTGTGCCGCGATGTTTCGATATTTCTTTATTCTTATGATGGGCGGATTGGGTTTGTTCTTGGAAGGTTGTAGTCACCCTCTAGCTTTATCTGTATTACCAGATCAAAGTGTGTCGCCCAAAGGTGATGTTTTGGTGGATGATTCGGATGCTTTATTCGAGCCTGTAAACAGGCTAGATTCCAAGCCTACTCCAATGACTACAAGACCAGCTTATCACTTGAGTTCACCGTTTTTTTCAGGGGTTCGCAGTGATGATTTGGCTTGGGCAGAAGCGCAGGTTAAAGCTTCACTCTCGAGGCACTGGCATGTTTTGGCAGAGCGTTCCAGATGGGTTCGCGAGCGAGTTCTTAAAGGTCTCGAGGATGCTGGCGCTCCCCTAGATTTACAGGTCATTCCGATTGTGGAATCGGCGTACCAGCCGTATGCTTTATCACGGACGGGGGCGATGGGCTTATGGCAATTGATGCCTAAAACGGCATACGGCTTGGGGGTACGTGATACCCAAGCGGGTGATGGTCGGCGACATGTGGAAATATCCACACGCGCAGCAGCGCAATATTTGATGCAGCAACGCAAAAAATTTGGTAATTGGGTGCTGGCTTTTGCAGCTTATAATATGGGACCGTATGGTTTAGCCAAGCGTTTGAAAAAATCCCCATGGCAACTATCGGATGGCATTCGCACCATGCCTGTGCCGAGAGAGACGCGAAATTATGTCATGCGTATTTTGGGGGTGACAGCCTTGTTGCATTTGCATGTTGTGGCATTTCCTCAAGAGATGAGAACCACAAAAGTGACATTATTGCCACCGATTGATATTCGGGTTTTGGAGAAACGTTTAAAATTATCACGTCATGATTTGTTTCGACTTAACCCACAGTTGCATTACAGTCAGTATTTCCAGCATGCGGTGAGTATTCATGTGCCGAATACATTGCTGGATCAATTACAATATGGCAGTGAACAGCAGCAACCGCATGATATTTATATGCGCATTCGTTCGGGTGATTCTTTATGGCAGTTGGCTCGTACTTACCACACGACTACGAAACATATCAAGGCTTTGAACCCACATCTCTCCAAGATTTTGCATATTGGTCAGCGCATTAAAGTGCCTGCACATGGCTATGCACGGGCAACGGCGAGTGTGAACCCTTTGCTTTCAAAAGGGCGGCGAATTCGTTATAAAGTACGCAAAGGCGATTCTTTGTGGAGTATTTCACATCGATTTGGGACGACAACCCATGCTATTTCACGTTCCAATCAATTATCTAAAAAACATATCATACGACCAGGAGATACCTTATGGATTCTTGCACGCATTCGCTCAAGCTAATCGCTTTATGTGTGGTGTTGGGTTTGGCAGGCTGCTCCTCTGAACCTGAATCTCATCTACAAACGCAATACAGCAAAGCCGTCGATATGAGTCCTGCCTATGGTGATCGCTTGGTCACGGCATCCATTGGCGATGCCAGCACCTTGATTCCCATGCTTGCTGGCGATTCATCTAGCCATGCTATTGCAGGTCAGTTGTATCAATCCTTGTTAAAATTTGATAAAAATTTACATATTGCCAACCAACTCACCGCATCTTGGCAAGTCTCCGATGATGGCTTATCCATTACCTTTCATTTGCGCCCTGATATTTTTTGGACAGATGGTATTGCCTTCACCTCCCAAGATTGTGCATTTACACTGGCATTGATTCAAAATGAGCATACGCAAAGTGCCTACAAATCCGATTATGCCAAAGTCACAAGCTTTGAAACACCCGATGCCCAGACGTTTATCGTACATTATGATACGGTTTATTCACCTGCGCTTTCGACATGGGCAGGACTTTCGATATTACCCAAGCACATCTTTGAACACGAAGATATTATGAAAACCGACTTGGCACGTCACCCGAAAGCGACGATGGGACCTTATATTTTGAAGGATTGGCAATCCCAACAGTCCATCACCTTGCAAGCCAACCCCCATTATTATGGTGGTAAAGTATGGGTTGCCGAACATTTAACGCGCATTATCCCTGATACTGCCACGCAGTTTTTGGAGTTAAGTGCGGGGCATATTGATGAAATGGGCTTAACACCGACACAATATGAGCGCTTGTTTGAAACGAAACCTTTTTTGAAAGAGAATTATCAGCGTTATCACTACCTTGAATCAGTTTATACTTACTTGGGATTTAATTTGAAACGCCCATTGTTTGCCGATCAACGGGTGCGCGAAGCCATGGCGTATGCGATTGACCGTCAAGAACTGATTGATGGTGTGTTGTTGGGGCAAGGAGAGATGATTTCCTCGCCTTATAAACCAGGCACGATATGGGTGAATGAATCCTTACATGCACGCGCATTTAATCCTGAAAAAGCCAAAGTATTGCTGGCGAAAGCGGGTTGGAAAGATAGCAATGGTGATGGTATTTTGGATAAGGATGGTCAACCTTTATCATTCACCATCATCACCAACAATGGCAACAAACAGCGTGCAGACACCGCGACAATCATTCAACAGCGGTTGAAGCAAGTCGGTATTCAAGTGAAGGTACGTTTGATTGAATGGTCGGCATTTATTGAGAATTTTATCAATAAACGTGATTTTGATGCGGTGATTTTGGGTTGGTCACTGACCCCCGAACCCGATCAATACAATATTTGGCATTCCTCTCAAACAGGTAAACGTCAGTTTAATTTTTTAAGTTACAACAATGCCAAAGTCGATGAAGCCTTGGTCAAAGCCACGCAAACCTTTGATGAAAGCAAGCGCAAACAATGGTATGACATCATGCAAAAGGAAATTTATCAGGATGTACCGATGGTATTTTTATATGCGCCGTATTCATTGCCCGTGGTACATAAGCGTTTTCAAGGCATCAAACCATCCTCTGCGGGCATTGGCTACAACAGTGAGTTTTGGTATGTGCCTAAAGATTTGCAGAAGTATCAAGTGTCAGCGATGCAGCCATAAAAAAGGTTTTGGGTATAAATCCAACGCCTGCTATAATGGGATAAGTATGAAACTACCCTTTCGTTCATCATCCGAACCGTCACCCCCGAGTGTTTGTGTCGGGGGTCTATAGAAAGATTCCCGATACAAGATTTCGGGAATGACGAACTAAGAGGTAGCTTTATCGAATCACGACTATATGAACCCTAAGCCTTTAAATATCACGTTATTTCTCGAAATCTTGTCCTTTCTCCTTCATGAAATAACCTGCCATACCATGTTCTTTATCTTCAAAAATCTTATACCAAATCAATTGTTTAGATATGGCTGTTGGCATAATCGATTGATTGCTTTTGCCTTTTCCCACGAGAAATTTTTCACACATACCTGATACTTCCCAAATTTTTTGCGTATGGATAGTAATTTGGCAGTTTAAACCAAAGTCTTGAAAACTACCTTCGACTTCACGTAATATATCATTTTGTATGCTAAATACATCGCCATCTTGAATGGCTACAGAATGAGCAAACAGCATCATTTCACCACCTTTTTTATGCATCAGCGGTTCAATAGCATTACCGACAACAGTATCGGGGAAGGAAAAGTCAGCATGACTTCCATTGTTGAAGAAAGCTGCAAAATGAGCATGAGTTCCTGGTGTCGCTTGCGCCGTGCTTGCAATAAAAACAGTGCAAGCGATCAAGCATAAAAGTTTTATTTTGAGCAATGAATGGCTCCTTAAATTTATATACGAAAGGTGAAACAGTGGCGTGATTAAAGATATAATACAAGCACATCTTTTGTGTAAGTTGCTTGCCAAGATGATAAGGGATTACAGTATTGCCAATATGAAGGTGGGATATGACACAGATATTACATGAATTTGATGCAGTGATTGTGGGCGGTGGTGCGGTGGGCGGCATACAAGCACTTGAATTGGTGAACTTGGGTTATCGCGTGGCGATGGTTGAACAAAACATGCCATGTATGGCATCAAGTAATCCTGAACGGGTGGTGGCGTTGTCGTATGGTTCGCGTTGCTATTTGGAAGGTTTGGGTGTGTGGCATGATATTGCCAAGCAAGGTACGGGTGCGATTCGTTTTATTGAAGTTCGAGAGCCGAACAATCATGGCGAAATGCACATGCTAGCCTCAGAAAAAGGCGTGGATGCTTTGGGTTATGTGGTGGAATTGTCGCATGTGGTGGCAGCAGTCGATGCTGCTTTAAAAGATAAAATCACCATGTTTTGTCCTGCAAAAGTGACACAAGTGCATCGTGATGATGATACTGCGCATATTTCCATGCAATATCAAGGTCAGCCTCAAGAGCTTCATGCAAAATTATTGATTGCTGCCGATGGCACGCACTCACAGATGCGACGTATGGCAGGCATAGGCACGCACGGTTGGGATCACAATCGTTTTGGTTTAGTCGCTTCGATTCGCTGTGAACGTGGGCATGCGGATACGGCTTATGAATGTTTTCGTCAGTCAGGACCCTTGGCATGTTTGCCCTTGGCCGATGGTCGTTTTTCGATTGTTTGGGCGTTAGCACCGCAAGAAGCCATGCGCATGTTGGATATGCCCGAACGTATGTTTTTGAAGCGTTTACAACGTGCGGTGGATGAAGCGGTATTGCCGCGTTCAGGGTGGATGTTGGAAGTAAGCAAACGGGCATGTTTCCCCTTGGAACTTCGTATCGCTCAATCCTATACAGCATCGCGTATGGTGTTGATTGGCAATGCCGCACACACTTTGCACCCTGTGGCAGGGCAAGGTTTGAATTTGGGTTTAAGAGACGTGGCAACATTAAGCCAAATTTTGCGCCACCAGCCAGCTGATATGGGCGCGGATATTTTATTACAAGCTTATGCAGAACAACGGCGTTTGGATGTGTTGGCTGTGGCCGGTTTCACCGAGTCCATACTGGCTGCTTTTGGGCAAGATTTTTTACCCCTGAAATGCTTGCGTCGTCAAGCCTTGGATGGCATGCAAAGTCTCACACCTTTGCGCGCTTTGTTGATGGAACATGCAGCAGGTTTAAGTCAAGTGGGGAAAGCATGATGAATCAAGGCATAGAACATGTGGATGTAGTGATTGTAGGCGGTGGCATGGTGGGTTTGGCATGTGCCAGTGCCTTGAAAGGTTCAGGTTTGCAAGTGGTGGTCATTGAACGCTGTGAAGCCCAACCTTTTGAATCCTTGGGTATGGATTGCCGTGTATCGGCGATTGTGTTGGGCAATCAACGCATTTTAGAAGGTTTGGGCGCTTGGCAGTATTTACAAGCAGATGCCCAAGCCATGCACAGCATGAAAATTTGGGATGACCAACATGCTGGTGGCATTCGTTTTGATGCGGACGAAATCGCTGAAGATGCCTTGGGTTACTTGGTGGAAAACAGCCGTTTGCAAGCAGCTTTGAAACGTAGTTTATTACATAGTGATACGGTGCAATATCTTTGTCCTGCCAGCATTGAACATATCGACTGGTTGAGTGATAGGGTTAAAATGACGTTGGATGATGGTCACCAGTTCTCAACACCCTTGATTGTGGGGGCGGATGGCGCACGTTCATGGTTGCGTGAACAAGCGGATATTGGTGTGTATGCCCGTGATTATAAGCAAAAAGCGATTGTGGCGAATGTTCGCCCCTTGATTCCCCATCATGGCGTGGCTTTTCAACGCTTCACCCCTTCAGGACCTTTGGCGATGTTGCCCATGAAAGATGGTTTATGCTCGATTGTTTGGAGTCAGTTCAATGAAGAGGCTGAACAATTGATGGCACTGGACGATGTTGGTTTTAAAGAAGCTTTAAACATGACTTTTGGCCCTGTCTTGGGTCGGATTGAAGAAGTGGGAAGACGCGCTGCTTTTCCTTTGAAAGCACAACTTGCCATGCACTTAGTACGCCCGCGTTTGGCACTGATTGGCGATGCGGCACACAGTATTCATCCCTTGGCAGGCTTGGGTGTCAATCTTGGTTTGCGTGATGCGATGGTGTTGGCGCAAGAAATCGTGGATGCTAAAAAGTATGGTGAAGATTGGGGCGAGTTATCGGTACTCAATCGTTATATGAAACTGCGTATGCCCGATGTATTGACCGTCATGGGTTCGATGGAAGGCTTTCATCGTTTGTTTACCAGCCCCATGCCTGCTTTGCCGTTACTGCGAGGTTTGGGCATGAAAGCAATGGGAAATACGGGTGTGTTGAAACATTTATTGATGAAAAACTCGGCAGGACTTCACTTGCCTGTTCCCAAACAGATTTCTTAAGGGTGCGTTCACTTCCTGAAGGCCTAACCCTGCGTGGCAAGCATTTACAATGGCGAGATAAACCCCTTCATGCTCAACAACCACTGCAAGCATGGCAAGGTTTGTTGCAAACGCGTGGCTTACAAGAGTCGGATGCGTTTTTCTCCCCACAATTAAGCCAACTTCCCAACCCTTTGTTGATGCAAGATATGGAAAAATCCGTGCAACGTGTGGTGACTGCCGTTCAAACAGGTGAAGCCATTCATATTTTTGGTGATTTTGATTGTGATGGCGTGTCGGGGACAACGATTTTGGTCGAAGCATTGTTGGCAGCAGGTGCAACGGTGACTTCATCCATCCCCCATCGTGCGGATGATGGGCATGGTATTGGTGTTGAACCTGTTAAAGAAGCCGTGGCAGCAGGCGTGGGTTTGGGGCTTAGCGTGGATACGGGTACGACCTGTTTTACAGCCTGTGAAGAAGCCAAACGACTGGGCTTGGATTTGATTATCACCGACCACCATTTACCCGATAAACATTTGCCCAAAGCTTTTGCCTTGCTCAATCCTGCGCGTGAGGATTGTGGTTTTTCTGAGCGTAAATTTTGCTTACCCACTTGATTTTCAAAAGAGCCACTTTTTTCTTGTTGATGGCAGTCTGGAAACGCTTAGGACAACTCGGCAAGCGTCCAAATTATGATTTGCGACGTTTATTGGATCGTGTCGCCGTGGCAACGGTGGCGGATGTCATGGATTTGGTGGGTGTGAACCGTATTTTGGTAGCCTATGGCTTGCAGCAATTGAATGATTCACCCTGTGTGGGCATGGCTGCTTTGATGAAGGTGGTCAGGGTGCGCGGCAAAGTCACAGCTGAAACGATTGCTTTTTATATTGCCCCACGCATCAATGCCGCAGGGCGTATGCAACATGGTGATATTGCCATGCGTTTATTGTTATCAACCGATAGGGAAGAAGCCAATGTATTGGCAAATGAACTGGATGAGACCAACAAACATCGGCGTAAAATTGAAATGCAAGTGTTCAAACAAGCCACTGAGATGTTAGGTGAAGTGAGTGAGCGCACTGTTTTGGCAGTGCATCATGAAGATTGGCATGCAGGTGTGATGCGATTGACCTTGAGTGATGGGCAATATTATCTACCATCCATTGTATTTGGTGGCAGCGTATTAAGTGCCAGCTTACAAGTGGGTAGCATTGTTTCTCTGGTGGGGCAGTTGAAAGCTGATGATTGGAAAGGTGATGATGCCATTCAATTTGAAGTGGATGATGTATGGGTGAATGAAGTGGTTTTAACCGTCTGATTTTGAATGCAATTTACAATATCTTCTGGTGATACAGGTTTGGATAAAAAAGCATTCATGCCAGCTTCTTTGGCTTCATCAATAAGCGATGATAGCGCGTGTGCACTCAAGCCAATGATAGGCATGGATAGGTTGTTTTGACGGACAGCGCGAGTTAATGCCATACCATCCATTTTTGGCATATGTAAATCAGTGAGCATGGCATCATAGCAACGTTTTTTAAGAAGTTCTAAGGCTTCTAAACCATTGGATGCGACATCCACATGCATGCCAGAGCGTTGAATGCTTTTGCTCGCAATGCGTTGGGCAATGCGATCATCTTCCACCAATAAGATAGATAATGCTTTCTCAATGTCGTTTTGCGCGTGATTCTGTTGGGGTAGATAGTGCTTCGCTGGCATAAGCTCTTGCATGCCCCAAGATAATTCGTGGATGTCTTGCGAAGGTGATAGACAAGGCAATGTGAAGGAAAAGCAACTTCCTTGTCCCATCTGACTGGTAAGTGCAATCTTACCGCCAAGAAGTTCAACGCATTGTTTGACAATCGTGGTGCCTAGACCTGTGCCTTGGTGTTGTTTTTTGGATAAGTCACATTGATGAAAAGGTTCAAAAATCGATAATTGTTCTGCTTCTTCAATGCCAATGCCTGTATCCTTAATGGCAAAGAGCAGTTGATTTGACTGCAAGGATACATGGACATCAATATATCCAGATTCAGTAAACTTCACAGCATTACTCAATAGATTGAGAAGTATTTGACGCAAGATTTTTTGATCTGACATGATGTTTCTAGGGATATGCTGCATGCGTAAACGGAGTTCAATGCCTTTTTGTTGAGCTTGAAAAATAAAGGGTAAGATGGCTTCACGCAATAAGGGTAAAGTCTCTACTTTTTTTTGTTCAACCATCATTTTCCCTGATTCTATTTTTGCTAAATCCAACACGTCATTGAGTAAATCTTTGAGTATATGGGATGAATGCAATGCCAATTGCAATGACTCACGTTGTTCGCTTGTCCAGTTTTGAGAATCTTGGCTTAAAAGATCTTGCATACCAATAATACCATGTAGTGGCGTACGTAAATCATGGCTCATGGTGGATAAAAAGTGACTTTTGGCCTGACTCGCATGCTGAGCCTGTGTTAAAGCTGTTTCTACTTGTTTCTGTTGAGAAATAATAATTTGTTCTGTTTGTTCCAAATAACGCACAAAAATATAGGAAATAATACCCATAAAAAAAGTAGCTAACATGATAAATGAAATTTCACCGAGGCTATAAAACAATGTAACATAGCCTAAATTTGCAGTGCCAATACTCAATAGCATCAGTACTGAATAAATCATAAGCCAAAAAACACCAATGCGCGTACCACCCAAAATAAAAAGAAGAATAGGGATACAGGGAATCCAGTAAATTCCAGTATTTTCAAAGCTTTCAGTGATAAGTAAGGGTGAGCAAATAGCAACACCACCAAAAAGTGCGAGGTGAACATGCCATGTTTTAAGACCACCATTTTTCAAAGAAAAAAAACTGATGGTGACGGCAAATAAAGCAATGGCATCAGTCACTGCACCAATGTAAATATGGTGATAAATATCGAAAACAAGGAAAAAACTTAATGTAAGGACATTGACCAGTAGAGAGTAATATAAAAACTCATCACGTGTTTGATGGAGTGAAAAATAACGTGGATCTTCAATAGACATGGTACGATATCTACCCCAAAGGTTCTTTTTTACAAGGCAAGCGTATGAGCATTCGAGTTTTTGATACTGGGTAGGATTATAATACCCCCCTGAAATTTCAATAGGAATTAGACTTAAATATTTGTGTAGATGCCTATGTCTTTAGTAGGCTGTTAAGATGTCCTAATCTGTTGTTGACGGCGATTGACGACAACGCTATTCCCTTCTTGTTGTTTGGCGAGATGTTTAATTTCGCTGGCAACTTCGGCAACACAGACATGCGATGGGTAGGCATTCTTTGGACATGGAATAACGGCCAATGATAGGCTAATAAATGGGAATTTAGTCGTTTGACCTTGCCTGTTTTCACCAAGGATATAACCCAATTTACGATCTTTTTTCTTATATAGGTCGGGTATACCTTGGGTGAAATCATCCATGAATTTGTCAATGTATGCTTGCCAAGTATCCCCTTTGAGGATGATGACAAAATCATCGCCCCCCACATGTCCAACAAAATCACCTTTTTGAATATGCTGTTTGAAAAGCTTAGCAACCCATTGAATGATATGATCACCTCGTTCATAGCCATAATGATCGTTATATGCTTTGAATGAATCCAAATCAGCATAGATCAGTGTAAACGGTTCTTGAGCCTTTAAGCGTTGATCTATTTCATGGTTGATACAGTTGTTACCAGGAAGTTGGGAAAGTGGATTGCAATCCAACGCATTTTTTACATGCACTTGTGTCATCGTTTTGAGTAAGGTGATAATGGATAATATCCCCATATATTTTCCATGATGGGTAAAAATAACAGGGTCAAAGGCATGGGCAGTCTTGCGCTGCGTTACAGCTTTACTGACCGATTCTAAATCAATGTGGCTGTCAAAAATAAGCGGCTTACTTTCCATGATAATATCGACCTGTTTGTTGCGATTTAACTCGCGCGAAAAGGTGTGTGAAAATACTGCCAATACCTTACGACGTGTCACCAAACCTACAGCTTTTTGTTTTCTATTTACCACAGGCAATGCGATAATATCTTCTTGCTTGGCAAATTTTTCCAACACATCCGTGGCGTACATGTCTAAAGTGATAGCTTGGGATATCTCAAGTTGTAAAGATATGGATTGACCATGAGCAGAGGATATTTGGATAGTTTGGTGTTTGGGCATGGTTACGCCTCGTTTTTCTGAGGTTTCACTTCCTTGGCGAGTTTACCATAGTGCTGCATCAAGGTTTTTTGGGCGTTGTATGGCTTACTTTTAGCATGAATACGATAATACTTTCCATCTCGTCTTAAATTCCAAGCACCTGTGTTATCACGCAGATAAGGGCGTAAACCAAGCTTGAGAGCTTCGCGTGCTAAGACTTTATCGGTGATAGGAAAACAAGTTTCAACGCGACGAAGTAAGTTGCGCCCCATCCAATCGGCACTGGCACATAAGGTTTCAGGCTCACCTCCATTGTAAAAATGAAAAATACGGGTGTGTTCTAAAAAACGCCCCAAGACAGATCGAACACTAATATTGTCTGAAATACCAGGGATACCAGGGCGTAAACAGCAAATACCGCGTATAATCAATTGAATTTTGACACCTGCTTGTGAAGCGCGATATAAAGCTTGAATAATACTGGGTTCTTCCAATCCATTACATTTAGCAATAATGAGACCTTTCCCGCCCGCTTTGGCATTGGCAGCCTCAAAATTGATGCGTTCAATCAATCCGCTATGCAAAGAAAAGGGGGATTGCAACATGGTTTTGAGTTTGGACACTTTACCCATGCCAGTCAGTTGCTGAAAAACACGATGAACATCATCGGTTAAATCAGGGCGGCAACTTAACATGCCAAAATCAGTATAAAAGCGAGAGGTGATGGTGTGGTAATTACCTGTGCCCAAATGAACGTAACGACGAAGTTTGCGACCTTCACGTCGAACCACCAACATCATTTTACAATGGGTCTTATAGCCAACAACACCATAAACCACTTGTACACCTGCATCAGAAAGACGATTGGCCAAAGCAATATTATCTTCCTCATTGAAGCGTGCGCGTAACTCAATAACAGCGACAACTTCTTTGTTGTGACGCGCAGCTTTAACCAAAGCATCCACAATGGGTGAATTGGGAACCACGCGGTACAATGTTTGTTTGATAGCTAAAACATGGGGATCATTGGCTGCCTGTTTTAGCATTTCAATCACAGGTTGAAAGCCTTGATAAGGGTGGTGCAATAAAATATCACGTTCTCGAATCATTTCAAAAATATGACTATAATCATTTTGAAAAGGCTGAGCTGTGCCAGCTTCATAATTTGGAAATTTTAAATCAGGGCGTTCCAATTGATCGCATATCGGTGACAGACGATAAAGATTAACAGGACCATCCACACGGTATAAATCATGGGTTTGTAATTGAAATTGTTGCAGTAAAAAATCGGATAATTCTTGTGGGCAGCGGGTGGATACTTCCAAACGCACGACTTCGGCAAATCGTCGCTCAAGTAATTCACCACTGATGGCTTTCTTTAAATCACCCAGTTCTTCATCCACATCCATTTCACTGTTGCGCGTAATACGAAATTGATGACATGCCATTGTTTTCATGCCTGGAAATAAATCACCAACATGAGCATGAATAATAGAAGATAGGAAAACATAACAATCTTTGGATGTTGCAATATCATCAGGTAATCGAACAATACGCGAAAGTGAGCGTGGAGCTTGGACAATAGCATGGCTAGATTCGCGTCCAAAGGCATCCTTTCCATCGAGTTCAACAATGAAATTAAGAATTTTATTCAATAAGCGCGGGAAGGGGTGGGCTGGATCAAGGCCGATGGGAGTCAGGACAGGCAAGAGTTCACGCTTGAAAAAATTATGAATCCATTGTTGTTGTTCTTCAGTCCACTCATGGCGATGTAAAAAATAAATGCCTTCATCGCGCATATTGGGCAATAAATCATCATTTAAAAGTTTGTATTGTTGCTCGATTAAATGGCTTACACGTTGATGGATTTGCTGAAGAACCTCACTGGGAGAGATGCCATCAGCACCTGTGTTCATTGAGCCAAGGGCTAACCGTTGTTTTTGAATCGCCACGCGGACTTCAAAATATTCATCCATATTGGATGTGCAAATACACAAAAAACGTAAGCGTTCTAATAAAGGTAAGCTTGGGTCACATGCCATTTCAAATACACGTCGATTAAATTCAAGCATGCTTAAATCTCGATTGATATATAATTCGGGTGAATCAAGTGGGATGGAATGTGGCAATGGATAACCTCGGATATATTTTATGTAAGTTCGAAGAATAACAAATGTAGATGACAAAGGTATGTCAAATATGGTGTATATAGTTATTTTAGATGATAGGCAACGAATGTTATCATTGCCCTGATGTTGAGGTATCTTTTTTTTGGCTCTTTTGAATTTTGAGTGGGTAGCGATTATAATTTTGACATTTCATAGGGATTAGGATTTCGAGATCATGCAAAAGTTATTTGAAGCAGCATTGGGCAT
>NVWS02000055.1 GCA_002746295.2 Zetaproteobacteria bacterium | reverse complement strand
CCGATTGACAAAAAACTTCACAGGATGTTTCACAAATTGAATCAAGCGTTCCAGCGTGACATGATCCACATCCAAAGCAGGCAGCGCATCTTGCCCCCATGTTGATGTGGGTGGCGTGGGTTCAGTTTGTTGCAATCTGTTCGCCAGCGTACACCAGTAGGCATCATGGGCGTGTTCTTTGGTGAAGTTATCTGCTGAAAATGCTTGCATGGGATGCAGCACTTCTTTCACCGCGTCCTCACCATAGGTCTGGCGAAGTTCATCACACAGTTCACTGACCAAGATGGAAGGTTGGCAGACACTATTATCTCGAATACTGCGCCCCACATAACTGATATAGAGTTTCTTACGGCAACAGAGCAGTGTTTCCAACATCAAATAACGATCTTGTTCACCTTTGATGGGATCACCTGCTTGCCACTGTTTTGCCATGTTATCAAATTCCAAGGGGTGTTCACGGCGTGGAAATGCGGCATCAGACATACCCATCAAGGCAATCATTTTGAAGGGTACGCTTCGCATGGGGCGCATGGCACAAAAATTCACACCACCTGAAAAATAACGGTTGGGTATATCCGATTCATCCAGTTGTTGTTGTAAACAATGAACCAGTAAGGCATGACTTATCATTTCATCACTCGCCTTGCTCGCCCAGTTTTCCAAGACTTCTAAAATAGAATTGAACGCATCATGCTGTTCAGCATTTTCAAAGAAATCCAATAACATGCGGTGTAAATCAATTTGCCACTGATTCGGGGTGCGAGCTTGGCTCAATGCCTTGCGCCAATCATCCATACATTCAACCATGCGCCAAAAATTGACCATACCCATCGCTTCTTGGTTGTTCAGCTCAATCGGTGCAATGCCTTGCCAAAGTTTGCCTTTTTTTCCCATCGCATAACCTGCGAGGAAACGTTGTTTGGCTTGTTTCCATGTGTGCATATCATTTTGAGGTAAACCCATCGTGCTGCGATGTTCCGCATCCATGCCCCAGCGAACATTCACATCATCCAAGAGCTTGCGAATAGCTGGAATGCTTTCCTCATCTATATCAAAGCGTTGGTAAACTTCGGGAATATCCAACATGGCTTCGACTTCTGTGCGCGTGAAACGGCTATGCGGTAAATTTAGGAGCGTCAGAAAAGTACGCACCAAAGGCGTATCATCGGTGATGGATACATCAGATATGTTATAGGGGATGTAAGGGCGAACGGATTTTTGGGCATATTCTCCCCGTTCAAACACCATTTTAATATAGGGTGCATATAGCTTGATGTCAGGCATCATGACCAAGACATCTTCGGGGTTCAAATCAGGGTTATGTTCAAACGCTTGCAGCAATTTATCATGCAAGACTTGGCATTCACGCAAGGGGCTATGACAAATATGGATAGTGATGGAATCATCCAGACCATGTCTTTTTGTACGTTGGGTTTGATAAATATCCTGTTGTATCTCGCCTAAGCTAGAAGCGGGAAATTTTTTATCATAAGTATCATCTTCAATGCCTTTCACCGCATCATGGTTTAATAGCAAGTCTTGAAAAATTTGACCTTGCCGACCCCATGAGGTCAAAAGCTCATGCCCTTTAGCTGCTTTGTTTTCTAACATCAAATCCGCCCCATAAGCTGGGGTTGGGCTGGTATAATAAAAGTAAACCTCGATATGTTCGGAGAGTGCTTGCAATAAGCCCAAATGCAAAGGTGGCAACCTTGAAATACAAAATATATGGATGCGTTGGGGTAAGCATTGTATGGCTTTTTTATAGCCTTTTGCCAAATCTTTTTGCCACTGATCCATCATGGCAACGCGATGGTTTTTACTTCCGACTTTATCCAATAGCTTGTGCCAAAGTTTGGCTTGCCAATCATCACCACCGCCAGCACTCCAGTTGCGAATGGTATCGGGTCGATAATCTTGATAGCGATCAAAGGTATCAGCGATGCGGCTTGCCAATTGCCAGCGTTTTACACCATCGACATCATCTTTCAAATAACGATGCAATGCAGTAAAAGCATCATGGTTTAACATTTCGGGTAACACTTCAAAAATAAGCCATGTTGACGATTCACGGGATAAGGCATCCGTTGAATGATGGTGTTTTGCAAGCATACGCCCAAGCCACGAGGTCGTTAAAGCATAGTTGATGTTACAGTTGATACCCATGACATCTGCAAATTGTAATGCCAGCCATCGTTGAATGAGAGGGCTAGGAACAAGCATAACCTCAGGTGTTAAGGGGTTGTTGAGCGGGTTATCCTGAAGATTATTCCCCATGGACTGCATTAAATTTTCAACCTTATTGGAACGGATGATATGAAAACTCATGGTTTTCTCCTTGGGGTGATGATATGTTTTTTAAGTACAGAAAACGACAGTTTGGCATCTTCGATGTGCAGTTTTACTGCAATCTTTTTCTCTATAGTGTTTTAAGTATGGAACTACTCTTTCGTTTATTATCCAAATCGTCACCCCCGAGTGCTTGTGTCGGGGGTCTATGGATAGATTCCCGATAAAAGATTTCGGGAATGACGAACTAAGAGCTAGCTTTATACGAATAATGACTATATCCAAGCTTTAAAGCGCATAACATCCTGAACCTGATATAGCACTTTTTCCTTCTGATATGGGTTGAACTTGAATCTGTGTGCCAATGCGTTCCTTAATGCTATCAACATGAGAGATAATGCCGATGATTTTTCCATCTTGCTGCAAGTTCGCCAAGGTATCAATGGCAATATCTAAAGATTCATGATCCAATGTGCCAAAGCCCTCATCCAAAAACAAGGAATCAATTTTCACGTTTTTACTCGACATTTGGGATAAGCCCAATGAAAGCGCGAGGCTAATAATAAAACTTTCGCCGCCTGAAATGTTTTTGATGGAGCGGACTTCTCCTGCCTGATAACCATCCACCACATTGAGTTCCAAAGGTTGTTCTTGATCGCGTTGCAACACATAACGGTCACTCATATTGCGTAGTTGTTGATTGGCATATTGCACCACCAATTCAAAGGTCAAACCTTGGGCAAAGTTACGAAACTTTTTGCCATCAGCAGAACCAATCAAGGCATTTAAGTTTTTCCAACGAGCAAGCTCACGTTTTTGATCTTCTATTTTTTCAAGCTGTGCCTGTAACTTTTGTTGATTGGCTTCTTGCTCTTTAAGTTGTTGTTTCATCGCTCCTGTCGCTTTGAGCGCTTGTGATAATGCTTCTTTTACCGCATCAAGCTTGGTTTGACGTTCATCCAGTGTTTGCGTGGTATATTGCAAGTCTTGTTGTTCTTTCATGTCTTGTATCAACCGTCTGATATTGGCTTGAACTGTGTTTTTTTGTTTCTCTAAGCTTGTAATTTTATCTTTCAAACTTCGGCGTTCGGATTGTGATAGCAACGCTTGGCAAAACATGGCTTCATTATCAAAACCATGCACTTTGAGTGATTTTTGGAAGGTAAGTTGCGTTTTTTCAATATGCTTATGACTTAGTTCTATTTTTAGGCTCAGTGCTTCCACATCCCGTTGAAGGTTGTTCCATACCTGATTGACTTGAATACTTGCATCACGCGCTGCTTCATGCGCTTTTTCAAGCTTATCAATGATGCCTCTCAATGTTGATTCTTCTTGATTGGGGTCTCGTTTTTCAAACAATGCGAACCTTTCTTGCTTGAGCATATCGACCTGCGATTTTTTTTTCTCAATATCTTGTTGCTTCAATTTGTATTGTTCTTGTGCCTGTTTTAGTTCGCCTTCTTTTGCCTTATATTCTGCTATCAAACGCACACTTTCTTGCTTGGCTTTTGTTAAATACTTTTGCTGCCTTTGCCATGTTTGACTACGTTGGTGTAGCTCTTCTTGAATCTTAGGAAGCTGTTGAAAATCCCATGCTTGAATCCCAAAAAAAGCTAAGTTTTTAGCCAGTTTTTCTTGCCGTTCATCTTGTTTTACAGCGATTTCTTTGCATTCATCCAACAAACGCTGCGCGTCTTGCCTTGCATGTTCTTGCTTGCCAAGTATTTCAAGCTGCTTGTTTTTTAATTGCTCACACGCATCACGTTGTTCACTGTACTGACTTTGCAATATTCTCTGCTTCGCTTCCAAAGTTTCAGCTTCTGCCACACGATTTTGAATCGACTGCATGTCTTTTTCTTGCGTTTGATACTTCGCTTGCAACGGGGTGACAAAATCATCGTGAGGGACATCAATATCGTGAGACTGGCAATAAGCTTCCACCATGCTGCGGTGTTCATGTTCCTTGACTTCACAGACTATCAATTCTTTTTGATGATGTGATTCATCCCATTGAATGACTTCAAGTTGAGTGGTGAGCGCCGTGTCTTTACCTTGGTTGATACGGTGTTTTTTTTGCAGTTCTTTTAGGCGTTTTTCGGCTGTATCCAAGACTGGAATATTGCCTTGTGCAAACGGATGATTTTCCGAACCACATAAAGGGCAGGGGCAATCATCCTGCAACTTCAAACGCGCTTGTTCATAGCTTTGAATGGCTTTGAGAGCATCGCATTGTTGCTGCCAATCATCCAGTTCAAGTTGCCCCTGATGAAGGATTTTCTTCATCGCCTCATATTGCTCTGACACATCATTTTGTTCGATAGTTAGTTCTTGAAGTATCGTTTGATGTTTTTCTTTTCCCTTAGCTGCTTGTGCTACTTGGGTGGCAACATGGATGACCTCATGCAGCGATTCACGTGCTTTCATCAGCTCATCTTTTTTCGTTCGCCATTCGGGTAAGGTTTGTTTCTTCAGAAGCGTATGCAAAGCTTGTTGGGTTACATTGATATTTTGTTGAAGCTCATCCAAATCTTGGCACTTTCCATGCAGCGCTTGTTTTATGATTTGATGCTCTTTTTCATGCTGAATCAACAATAAATCATTCGTTTTCTTATCTTTTTGAATCTTTTTAACGTGGCTTTGTGTATCCATCAAGGTGATGCACTGCTGTTGAATCCCGCTCAATTGTTCATGCAGGTGTTCGTCACAGGCATGCTCTTTTAATGTGCTTTCCAAGGTCTTGATGCTTGCTTTAAGCCCGTCTTTTTGAAGCTTTAAATCAGATGTTTTGTTTTGTAAGTTTTGCACATCCACTTGCCATTGAATGTCATCGGCTTTCACTTCATTCAGCCTGTTTTGTTGATTCCCGATATGAATATCTTGCTCTCGAACTTGTTTCAACATCGGTAAAAGTGTGTGGTATTGCTGTTTTTTCTCTTGCTTGCTTTGAGCAAGTTGCTTTTCTTGGCTTGCGGCTGTTGCTTGTTGGGCTTGAATCAGTGGCTGTTGTTGCACAAGTCCATCATGCTTTTGAATGTCTTGCTGTTGCTGTTGGCGAAGGTTGTTTAGCGTGTTGTATTGCCCATCCAATTCCAAAGCTTGTTCGGCTT
>NVWS02000054.1 GCA_002746295.2 Zetaproteobacteria bacterium | reverse complement strand
GGAGTGGTTGACCTTGAAATGGATGGGGCGTTCCACCTCACCCATCGGTGATGCTTCGGCAGCTTTGACAGGTTTATTGCTTGCACTGACTTTGCCAGCCCTCACGCCTTGGTGGATGACAATTTTGGGCGGTATTTTCGCCATTGGTTTGGGTAAACAAGTCTATGGTGGTTTGGGTTATAATCCGTTTAACCCAGCTCTTTCGGCGCGGATTATTTTATTGATTTCCTTCCCCTTGCAAATGACGACTTGGGTCATTCCCTTGCATATCAATGTATCAGGGCTGAATTTATATGATTTTTCTTTGGCGTGGACATTGTTCACCTCAGGCATCGCTGCATTACCGCAAGCTGTCGATGCCATGACCATGGCAAGCCCGTTGGGCTATGTGAAAACAGCATGGACACAAGGTATTGGCGTGAACGAAGCCTTGCAAACCTATCATTACTCCTATTTGAATGCTTTTATCGGACGTGAACCGGGGAGTTTGGGTGAAACCAGTGCCTTGGCATTGTTGTTGGGTGGTATTTATCTTTTGGCACGCCACACCATCACTTGGCACATTCCATTCAGTTTTCTTGCGACGGTGGCGGTATTGGCGGCGACTGCCAATATGATGGATCCGAATCATTACACCCCGCCTTTGTTTCACCTGTTGGCAGGTGGTTTGATGTTGTGTGTGTTTTTTATGGCAACCGATCCAGTGTCATCGCCTGTGACACCTGTGGGACAAATCGTGTTTGGTGTGGGCTGTGGGGTGATTACATGGTCGATTCGGACATGGGGTGGTTACCCTGAAGGGGCGATGTTTGCTGTGGTGTTGATGAATTGTGCCGTGCCACTGATTGACCATTATTGCCGCCCTAAAGTTTATGGGCAACCGAGGAACAAGGCATGACATTCAGTAAGGAACAATGGCGCATGGTGATGGCTTTATTGATGGTTGCGGTGTTATCAACCATTTTTCTCGGGGTTACCAATATGTTGACCCGTGCGCCGATTGCTGAAGCCGAACGTCAAGCCTTGATGGATGCCTTGATGCAGGTCTTACCCAAGCATGACAATGATCCGATTCAAGATACGCGTCAGATCACCTTGCCCAAGCATAAACAAGCCACAACCTTTTACCTATCGCGAAACCAAGATCGAAGCATCAATGCCATCGCTTGGGAAACCATCGCGCCTGATGGGTATAATGGTAGCATTCGTATTCTCATGGCAGTTCGCCCCGATGGTTCACTCAATGCGGTGCGTATCACCTACCATCAAGAAACCCCTGGTTTGGGTGATGGCATCATGAATCTTCATTGGTTGGATGCGTTTGTGGGTAAATCGTTGACCAATGCCCATTGGACCGTGAAAAAAGACGGTGGTGATTTCGATCAATTTACAGGCGCAACCATTACCCCAAGAGCTGTGGTCAAAGCCATTAAAAAAGGGCTTGAAATGTTTGCGAGAGAACACAGTCATTTGCTTGAAAACAAGAAGCAAAAGGTGAAGGAGTCCAACGATGCATTGCGGTAGCGGTACGGAAGAAAAGGTGTCGGACAGCAAAGGTGAAATTTTTGCCAATGGATTTTGGCATAACAATGCGATTTTCGCCCAATTATTGGGTATGTGTCCGCTTTTAGGGGTCACAACATCGGCTGAAAATGGTTTTTGGATGGGTGCAGCAACACTACTAGCCTTACTGGGTTCGAATTTGGTGGTGTCTTTGGTGCGTGACTTTATTCCTTCCAGTGTTCGGATTCCTGCTTATATCACCATCATTGCAGCCTTTGTTTCCATGATTGGCATGGTGATGAATGCTTGGATGCATGAAATGTATCTTATCTTGGGTTTGTTTATTCCCTTGATTGTGGTGAATTGTGCGATTCTTGGTCGTGCGGAAGCCTTTGCCAGTAAAAACACACCCGTTAACTCATTGGTGGATGCCTTGGCGATGGGCTCAGGTTTTACCTTTGCACTGGTTTTATTGGGTGGTATCCGTGAAATTTTGGGGCAGGGTACATGCTTTGGTTTCAATATTTTGGGTGATAGTTATCCCGATGTGTTGATGTTTATTTTACCCCCAGGAGCTTTTATTGCCTTGGGATTTATTTTGGCAGGTGTGAACATCATCAATCGCCGCATGGCAGCTAAAAAAGAACAACAAGCCTTACAAACCACTCAAATTCCCATCACTTTGGAGACTCAATCATGACTTGGATATTACTTTTAATGATGTTGCCTATTGCAGGTTTTTTATATTGGGCAGGTTTTTATGCCACCAAAGACATGCGTATTAAAAAAAATGCCATGCGTCTTGAGCAAGCCAACAAGAATTTAGAGCGTCAACGCTTGGAAAAGGAAAACCAAGAAAACCCTTGAAACGGTATGAACTTCAATAAGCCAGTGTCAATGATGATGCTCGGCGAGTTTTGCTTAGATCACTGATGTTACGCAGCTTGTAAAAAAACAGCGTCATCCCCGAAATCTTGTATCGGGGATCTATGATTTGAAACAAAAGACCCTCGATAAAAGCACTCGAGGGTGACGTACTTGAGAATAAGCATGTATTTCATGCGAAATTCGTAACATTTTTACGCATTACTGCATAAGCCTATATTTTTTCTCCGTGTCTCTGTGGTAAAAAAATACATGGAATCTTTAGCGCTGCGTGAATAGTGCGTAACATCAGTTAGGTCATTGATTAAAGTGTGTAATATTTATCACGCTGAATATAATGATAAGGTGATATACTTCGCTTCCGAATAAAAAAACCAATCTTACATATTTGTGTGGATTTTATGAAAATTGAGTGACATCAGTTAGGGAGAATATATATGGAAACAGCCGATACACTAAGGCACTTTACACTACTTCGTAAGGTTATTACACAAACTGGAAGTGGAACTATTTTTTTTCAAGCCCCCAAAGTTCAGTCTGGTACAGTGAATATTCAAGATGGAAAAATACTGAACGATGATGATACTTTAACGTCATTGAAGAAGCTTTTACATTGTAAATCAATGATTGTTTGTAACCTTATTGCAAGCTCCAAAAGTTCTTTGAATTTACCGCGTTGTTCAGAGACTATGCTTTGCCAAGCATTAAACCATGTCACTTTTGATCATGAAATGTTAATGCGTTTGAAAAAATCTTTTTTGAAATTACCCCCTATTAAGGTGAATATGAAGCCTCTTCATCGTTATGGCTATAAAGATGGTTTAACTTATATGATGTTATATCAGGAATCTTTGAAAAAAGAATGTTTCACCGTTAGTGATTTTTTTAGTATGCGACCAGCTTATGTTTCTTTGGAACAACAGATTAAAGTGTTAATTCTTGGCTACTGTTTAGGCTTGATTAACCCTCGCCGAAAAGAGAGTAAGAATCACCCGCATCGTCAGGTTTCTCATCGGATGAATATTGTTCATCGTATTTTTAACCGTATCAAAAATATAGATTAAATTTAATGGCAGTGTACACCGCCTTGTGTTAATCAGGCATCTGAATGTATTTGAGACGGTGATTTTTTGCTATATGTAGGATTATATTGGCGTGCCACAGTTGCCTATCTATGGCTTCCTTTTTATCATCTCGCGATGCAAAAATATCCTTTTACACGTATGCGTCGAACTCTCATTAAGTCTGGTGTGCCTGTTTTGGCAACGCTTGGTCTAGCACCTTCCCTGTTATATGCTGGAAATCATGATAGTCAGCGTGCCGAATTGGTGCGACAGTTGGTGGAAGAAACAGGTTTATCGAAACAACATATTGAACCCATTATTGCTCAAGCCGTGTTTGAACCTTTGATTATAAAACGCATAAAAACACCTTATGAATCAAGGACTTATGCTGAATATCGCCCGCTTTTTGTGCATCCCAGCTTGGCTAAAAAAGGAAAAACTTATTTGCAGAAACACGCTGCTATTTTTGAAGCCTCGGAAAAAAAATATGGTGTACAAAAAGAAATTATTGCTGCGGTTTTGGGTATGGAAACACGTTATGGGGTGAATCGTGGCAAGGATGCGGTGGTTAGCTCTTTGTATACATTGGCAACAGGCTACCCGCGTCGTGCGACGTTTTTTCGAAAAGAATTGGGGGAGCTTTTATTGCTATGCCAAGAGGAAAGGCTGAATCCTCTTCAATTCAAAGGCTCTTATGCGGGTGCTTTTGGTACAACGCAATTTATTCCCTCATCTTATCGGGCTTATGCTGTTGATGCCGATGGTGATGGTAAACGCAATGTTTGGACATCTCCTGAGGACATCATCAACAGTGTTGCCAATTATTTTCACAAGCATGGATGGAATGGATCGCAACCACTTGCATATTGGTTGGTAGATAAAGATGTTTCTAAGGCATTAAAAAAACAAGCGCAACAAGGTTTTAAACATTGGCAATATTTGGGCGATATGCGTGCAAAACTCCCCGCTTTTCCTGCACGTTGGCATGATGATGCCAAAGTGACGTTGATTGAAATGACAACCAAGAAAGGCAAACAAATCGCTTTGGTGGATTATAATTTTTATGTCATTACACGTTGGAATCGTTCATATAACTATGCCATGGCAGTCACTGAATTGGCTGCATTGATGGACTGTAAGGCTTGCCAAACGCATGCTTAAAGCACTTCAATGG
>NVWS02000053.1 GCA_002746295.2 Zetaproteobacteria bacterium | reverse complement strand
ATACCCTTGCTAATATTAAGAACACGTGCCGTATCATGAATACCACTGCCATTGATTGCCATATCAATGACCTTTTTTTTCACACCTGGTTCGTAAGCATGGTAATAATACTCAAGCATGAAGCTTTTGGTTGTACAATCAGTACTCTGACAAAGGTAGCGTTAAACACCTTTTGCACTTGTACCTGCTTTTTTAATCTTAGTGTTATTACAGTTCGGGCAATGGATAATTTGATAACATGTCATGCCAAGAATTATGCATGAAAATTCAGGTTTAACCCACTACCCTCGAGCAATACCCAATATTTCAAACGGCTCTATATCTTTGACTGGTAAGCTGCCGATTCGTGGTAATATGTAATTATCAAGCCGTGACTTGTTATGCTTGGCTGTTGATTCCGCCCACTCGGGAAGTTTTTTTTCATACCATTCTTTTGCCACCCCCTCAAACTTTACCACCTGAGCTTCTTCTGTAGGTTTTCGTTTGTCTGCTTTTTTGGCTTGATTGGGGTCAATGTTTTTGCGTAACAATTCTTTGGAGGCTCCGCGTGCTTGTTTAAGTGACACCGCTGGATATACCCCGATTGCCAAAGGAGAGCCTTCTTTGCCATTAAAGCGGTACTTCATACGCCAATACTTGCCCGATGGCTTAACCAATAAATATAAACCGCCACCGTCTGCAAGTTTGGTTTGCTTCATTCCTTCGGGAACTGTTGCCGTTTTCGCCTTCGCATCTGTTAAAGCCATATAGAACCACCTGCTGGGGGTATCTGAAAAAGTACCCCCACATTTTGGAAATTATATCGGATAGTATAGAACCACAACAAACGACTAGGCAAGAAAAAAGCCTGTAAACACTAGGATTACAGGCTTTTACGGTTCTTTCAGAACTCTTAGATGGCTCCCCGAGCAGGACTCGAACCTGCGACATATGGATTAACAGTCCACCGTTCTACCAACTGAACTATCGGGGAATATCGAACGGCGCGAAACATAGAAATGTCATAATGATATGTCAAACATTAATGTGTGAATGGAAAATATAGCTGAAGATCCAGTAGTGAAATAGATTGAAAATCATACAGCTATATTGATTTCATGTTAATATCCGCACGGGTGCTTAAATTGCTGTATACTATCGTTGAATGGGCATAGTTACCTACCAATATAAATAGTGTCCTGATTGGGAAAATGGTTGTTGTATTTTACATAAATCGAAGTTGTACCCCCATTGTCACCAACACAAAAAATTGGTATTTATACATATAATCAATACAATATATTGATACTGAATAGTTACGTTGATAACAAAGATTATAGTTCATCTGAATGAGGTAGGGGATAACATTGAAAAAAAATATTTTTTGGAAAGAAGATTGGTTGGTGGGGCTTGTACTCACATTACTATTTTGTTTCTTTTATATCATTGGTTTTGGTCCTTTAAGGTCGTTGGAATTTGCCACTTATGATGCTGCTGTTTCAATGAGTCGTATGCCTGCGGATGACCGTATTGTTATTGTTGATATTGATGATGCATCCATTGATAAGATAGGGCGTTGGCCTTGGTCTCGTTCGGTCATTGCTGATATGATTCGTAAAATATCTGATGCCGATGCACGTATGATAGGTGTAGATATTTTTTTTAGTGAAAAACAAGAAAACCAGACCCTTGGTATGAGTGAGAAACTTGCTGCTATTTTACGTCAACAAGGCAATGATGCAGAAGCAGATCAAGTAGAAAAGGATGCTTTGGCGCAAAACCCTGATTATCAATTGGTGAGTGCGGTGAAAGATGCACAGCGTGTCTATATGCCGATGTTTTTTGATGTTGGTAAGCCTTTAGGGCGACCCGATGGTATGATGGCACCCTATTTGAAACGTATGGAAGTGACGGATATTGTAGATGATGGGATATTATTTTCTTCTGTCAGTGCTGTAAAATTACATGCTCCTTTTCGTGATTTGGCCATTGTCACTGCAGGTTTGGGCTTTTTAAATGTCAGTCTGGATGAAGATGGTCAGTTAAGATCAGAGCCCACCGTTGTCAATTATTTTGGTCATTTTTTTCCATCATTGGCTTTGGTGATGGCCATGCGAGACCTTAATCTTGACGTTAAAGATATACACTTGAACTTGGGTGAAAGTGTGCAATTGGGCGCATTGAAAATTGGTGTTGATGAACAAATGCGTGTGCATCCTGCATTTCATGGTGATATGAATCACTTGGGTTTCAAACATTATTCATTCTATGATATTTCATCGGGGAAAATAGCGACAACGATATTTAAGAATAAAATTGTACTCATGGGTGTCACAGGAACAGGGCTAGGGGAGACATATGTAACCCCTGTCAATGCACAAATGGCGGGTGTTGAGTTTCATGCCAACGTTTTACAAAGCCTTTTAGAAGAATCTTTTTATGAACAACCCAGCTGGGGATATGCAGTTGAGTTTAGTCTGATTTTATTGGTTGGTTTGTATTTATCATTGGTACTTTCTCGCATGAGTGCGCTTTGGGCTGCAATCAGTAGTTCAATGTTATTATTGTTGATTGTAGGTAGTAGTTTTTATATTTTGATAGGTTATGCCTTGTGGCTGCAAACAATGACTGCATCTGTTTTATTGATTTTGGGTCATGTTGTCTTAACCACCAAACGTTTCTTTGCCAGTGAGGAAGCACGGGATAAAATTTCTGCCGATTCTGTGGAATCCAATAAAATGTTGGGTTTATCCTTTCAGAGTCAAGGGATGTTAGATTTAGCCTTTGATAAGTTTAGGAAATGTCCCGTGAAGGAGGTTGCTGAGTGTCTCTACAACTTGGCATTGGATTTTGAACGGAAACGCCAGTTTAATAAAGCAACTTCGGTCTATGAATATATTTTAGATCAGGCACCTGACTATAAAGATGTGAAAGCACGTATAGCACGCATGAAAGATGCTGAAGCAACCATGATTTTTGGTGCTTCCTCTACGGGTGGATCGATGTCCACGTTATTATTAACGGGTGGCACAAAACCCATCCTAGGGCGTTATGAAATTATCCGAGAGTTGGGTAAAGGTGCGATGGGCATTGTTTATTTGGGCAAGGATCCCAAAATTAACCGTGAAGTGGCGATTAAAACCATGGCGTTGGCACAAGAGTTTGAACCCGATGAAATGCAAGAGGTGAAAGATCGTTTTTTCCGTGAAGCCGAAACAGCGGGTCGTTTAAATCATCCCAATATTGTAACCATGTTTGATGCAGGTGAAGAGCATGATTTGGCATATATTGCGATGGAATTTTTGGATGGTTCTGATTTATCACCATACACCAAAAAAGGGAAACTTTTCCCAGCTATGGCAACATTGAAAATATGCGGAAAGGTTGCGGATGCTTTGAACTATGCGAATTCACAGCAAGTGGTTCATCGTGATATTAAACCTGCCAATATTATGTTACTGAAAAACAAAACCATTGTTGTCACAGACTTTGGTATTGCGCGTATTACTGCTTCAAGTAAAACCAAGACAGGTGTTGTATTGGGTACACCATCTTATATGTCACCTGAACAACTCTCAGGTAAACATGTGGATGGTCGTTCAGATTTATTTTCTTTGGGTGTGATGATGTATGAAATGTTGTGTGGCGTGCGTCCATTTCGAGGCGATTCGATGGCAACCTTGATGTTTCAGATAGCCAATGAACCACACCCAGATATTCGAGAATATAATGAAGCGATTCCAGCCAGTGTGGTGAAGTTATTGGATGATATGCTAGCAAAAGATCCCGAAGATCGGGTGGCAAATGGTGCTGTAGTGATTCGAGGAATCATTCGATGTTTACGTGAAATGTCTGCGGGGAGGGGTAAATGAGTGGATTAGAGATGGTTGCGGTGACGGATGTGGGCGTGAAGCGCAATCACAATGAAGATTTTGTGGGTGTAACCCCCACGTTGGGTTTCGCAGTATTGGCCGATGGTATGGGTGGTCATAATGCAGGTGAAGTTGCGAGCGCCATGGCGGTTGATGTCATCACGCGTTACTTTCAGTCTCGCTTGCTTGGTAAGCCTGAAGCAAAGCTGGATGAAGCCACAGGATTTACAGGCGAATCCATGTTGGCTCAAGAGGTGATTGCAACCGCCAACAATGCGATTTATGAGGCTGCTCAAGAAAGTCGTGAATGTTCTGGCATGGGTACCACTGTGGTTGTGGCAATGTTTTATGATAACCGTATGACGGCGGCGCATGTGGGTGATTCACGCATGTATCGTTTGCGGGGTGATTGTTTGTCCCATGTGACCGAAGATCATTCTTTGATCCAAGAACAGGTACGACGTGGTCTGTTAACCGCTGATGATGCCAGAAACTCGTCAATCAAAAACCTAGTGACACGCGCCCTGGGAATTGAACCTGGAGTTGAACCAGATGTTGTTGAGGATATATTTCAAGCGCGTGATGTTTATTTGATGTGTTCGGATGGTTTGACAGATGTAGTGCCAGATGAAGCCATTCGACTCACCCTTCTTGATAATATGAAGGATCTCAATAAGGCTGCGGCGCAATTGATTCAATTGGCAAATGATGCGGGTGGGCCGGATAATATTTCTGTTATTCTTATTCGAACTCCCAAACAATTCCATCGTAAACAGGGGTTCTTTTCTCGCCTGTTTCGACGTCGTTGAATAGTTCAGTA
Source organism: Zetaproteobacteria bacterium (assembly GCA_002746295.2). Taxonomy (GTDB): domain Bacteria; phylum Pseudomonadota; class Zetaproteobacteria; order Mariprofundales; family Mariprofundaceae. The sequence goes on along the minus strand of NVWS02000053.1, from coordinate 8,035 downwards.
GGTGGAGGATACATGTCGATAACGAATAAATTGGTTCTTCGGTTTAAGGATGCCATTGTTCAAGAATACCCTCTTGAAAATGAAGAAACGACCATTGGTCGTAAGTCCAATAATACTATTGAAATTGATAATCTTGCAGTCAGTAGCTTGCATGCGCGTGTATTGCAGATTGGTAACAAAGCCATCTTGGAAGATATGGGAAGCACCAATGGAACCTTGGTCAACAAAAAACCTATTCGTCGTAAGTATGTTCTGCAACACGGTGATATTATTGCCATTGGAAAACATACGCTTGCTTTTGTGGATATTCACGCGACCCATGTTCCAGACTTGCCAGTGAGCGATGAAGAAGATGATATGGATAAAACCATGATTATCTCATCCAAAGATCGTGAAGCGATGCTTTCAGGGGCGCCGTCAATTGGCTCTCAAATGCCGTTGGCCGCAGTGCAGGTAGTTATAGGCCCTCAAGCGGGCAAGAATTTTGATTTAACATCATCCATTACCAGTATTGGTAAAGGGGATATGTGTAAAATTCAGGTGAAAGGTTTAACCGTGGGTAAGCAGGCTGCGATTATTACCCGCCGTCCCAATGGTTATCATATTGCTTACTTGGAAGGTTTCTCTAAAATTAAAGTGAATGGCAGCTCTGTGGGAAGTGAACCTTTGACTCTAAAAGATGGTGCCATCATCGAATTGGGAGACATGAAAATGGAGTTCTTTCTTAAAGAATCTTGATGTATAATACCCCAAGGAATTCAAACAATAAAATATTAGATTTTATTCCTTTCCTGCTAAGCTAGCAAATAAGTCTCTTTTGAAATCTAAGTGGATAGGTATTATAATTTTGACATTTCAGAGGAATTAGGGGAACTGTATATCTACCCAATGCCTGTAGTCCTTTTAGTTTGAAAATAAGCTTCAATATAGCCTAGAATGCTTGTTCTGCGGAGCTCTGAACACGCCTTCCCTCGAATGAGGGCGGGCTGCGGCTTTGTAGAGTTAGCATTCAACAGCTTGTTTGTGGTGGGTGATTGAGCTTGATTATCCCCTTATGATTTTTTTACTACCCACTCACTTGAAATTTAAAAGAGCCCTCTTTCGAGTCAATCATGGAGCAAACGAATTTGCGCGTGATGGGCATTGTCATATCAATGCTATTGAATCCTTCTGGAGCTTCACCAAGCGACGCTTGGCAAAGTTTAATGATGTACAAGTTAACTTCGAGTTACACTTGAAAGAATGCGAATGGCGATGAAAAAAGAACCAAATACTCTTTCAAAATAGTTATGAAAAATGATCAAAAATAAAACCGTCTGCTAGTCTAGAGCCTATTTTATAGTTTGAATTCTTTGGGGTATTATACTCAACGATAACTTAAAAAATAACTCGAACCCAGTGACCAAAATTAGGAGGGGAGGCTGCATAAAAAAGAAGCTACGTTATCATAACTCCTTGAGATTATTCTTGAAAAATGGTGCTCCCTGAGCGATTCGAACGCCCGGCCTTCTGATTCGTAGTCAGATGCTCTATCCAGCTGAGCTAAGGGAGCCTTTTCCTTCCTTGGAAATTTCGCGAAAGGTAACGTCTTTCAGCCAAACTTTCCAGTGCGGATTATCCAAACCAAAAAGTTCAGGAAAACCCAAGTATAACCAACCTTTATACATGATATGCCCATTCAATTTCAACTCAACAAAGGCAGCAGGATTACCCACTGTTTCATCATCAATCATTTGTCCTGATTGAATGCGGAGACCTTTAGCCAAGCCAAGCAAGCGAACATGCCATTCACCAAAACTCACGTCATCACCTTTGTTCAAAGGAATTTCTGTGACTTTACCTGTATTACGGTGTAAAAACGTTAAAACAATACTTCCACTTTCAGAGGAAGCCCATTCAGGCAACACACTTTCATGGTTTTGTGAATGACTATCATCGGACGATTGTAAAGGTAACTGCCAGTGTATGGATTCATGCGTTTGTGTTTTATCACAACCTGAACAAAAACATAACACCATCAACATCAGTCCGACCAATCCAGAACTGGCGGAGAGAGAGGGATTCGAACCCTCGATAGGAGTAAACCTATACACCCTTAGCAGGGGTGCGCTTTCAGCCACTCAGCCATCTCTCCGTTGTTCTGATTTTGTTGATTTAAGTGGTACCCACAAGTGAGTAACATCTTGAATGGCGCGCAGTATAGGTTGGTATAAGCTCATGGCAAGTTCCTTTTTTTTATGATTCAATACGATGGGTTTTATAATAATTAATCAAACCATTGGTAGAAGCATCATGGCTGTCGACGTCATCATCAAACATGAGTTCAGGAAGAATACTACGCGCTAACTCTTTGCCCAGTTCCACTCCCCATTGATCATAGGCATTGATATCCCAAATCACACTTTGGACAAAAATTTTATGTTCGTACATGGCAATCAAACCACCCAAAGTTTGAGGGTTCAAACGTTGAAAAAGAATTGAATTGGAAGGCTTATTTCCTTGAAAGACTTTATGTGGAAGCAGCGCCTCCAAGTCATCATGACTTAACCCCTTCTTTTCTAATTCCATACGTACTTCTTCAGTTGTTTTACCCCGCATCAAGGCTTCTGTTTGCGCAAAAAAGTTGGATAAAAGAATGGTATGATGTTGCCCAATGGGGTTTTTACTATCAATCGGTGCTAAAAAATCACATGGCACAAGCTTAGTTCCCTGGTGTATTAATTGATAAAAAGCGTGTTGACCGTTGGTACCAGGCTCGCCCCAAATAATGGGTCCCGTGGAATAATCGACGGCATCACCTTCACGCGTGGTCGATTTACCATTACTTTCCATATCTCCTTGCTGGAGATAGGCTGCAAATCGATGCATATATTGGTCATACGGTAAAATAGCTTGGGAGTCTGCTTGCCAAAAATTATTGTACCAAACGCCCAAAATCCCCAATATCACAGGAATATTTTCTTCCAATGGTGCTGTCTTGAAATGCTCATCCATGTCATGCGCACCTGATAATAAGAGTTCAAAATTATCCATGCCCAAATAAAGTGCAATCGAAAGACCAACAGCGCTCCACAATGAATAACGACCTCCCACCCAATCCCAAAATTCAAACATTAAATTAGGGTCAATACCAAAATTTTTCACGGCTTGAGCATTGGTCGATACTGCAACAAAGTGCTTGGCAACCGCCGCCTTGCTACCACCACGGGTTAAAAACCAATCACGTGCAGTACGCGCATTGGTAAGTGTTTCTTGGGTGGTGAAAGTTTTGGATGCAATCACAAAAAGCGTGGTTTCACGGCTTAAATGTTTGAGTGTTTCGACCATTTGCGTGCCATCAACATTGGACACAAAGTGAATATTTAAACCTTCTTTGGAAAAAGTTTTTAGAGCTTCACACACCATGACAGGGCCTAAATCTGAACCGCCAATACCAATATTGACAATATCAGTGATACGCTTACCTGTGCATCCTTTCCATTCGCCATTGCGCACAGAGTCTGTAAAGCTACGCATACGCTCTAAGACATGGTTGATTTTAGGCATCACATCTTCACCATCAAACATCACGGGGCGATTGGAACGATTGCGTAATGCTGTATGTAATACAGCTCGGTTTTCTGTATTATTAATATGATCACCTGAAAACATGCGATCTCGCATATCTTCAAGCCCGCATTCTTTTGCCAGTGCAACAAGCTTTTCTTTGCTTTCAGCATTCATGATGTTTTTAGAATAATCGAGAAGTATGCCGTTAAACTCAATAGAAAAACGTTGGAAACGCTGGGCATCTTGCGAGAAAAGTTCGCGCATATGCACGTCTTTCATATCATGATAATGGGCTTTCAATGCATGCCATGCTGGTAGTTCAGTCAGTTTTGTCATCCGATCCCCCCTGATTGAGGCAGGATACTAACAACGATGATAGAAAATTTCATCAAGCTTTTTTATCAAAATAATTCAACATCATCATCACCAGCAATGGCAATCAGCTCGACAATATCATCACGGTAATCTGTCCAAGAATGACGAGATACTGGGTTGGCAAAAGGGTTTAAAATCAATTGGTTTTGACGGGCATCTGAAAAATCCGCCTCTTTGGGGAAAAGCATCTGTACTGCTGTTTGTACAGGGTCTTTCCATTGAAATGGTGTTTTCAAACGATAGCCAATCCATAAATGTCCTTCATCCAAAAGGTCGGCAAACAGTTGATTGGGATCTTCGGGCAAAGGATGTGTCACCTGCATGGTTTCAAGGTTCATTTTATCATTATCACCAAAATCAATCATCAATTGATTCATCGCGTGACGTAAACCACGTTTCATTTGGTAGGCTTCAGAGCTTTCAGATGTGTACATATGAAAGGTAGTATGCGCCACATAAACCCCATAAAACTCATTGGGAACAGTCATATGTACTTCAGTATAAAGGTCATCTTGCGCCAATTCTTCTTGTAGAAGTGTCACTTGTTCTCGATCATCCAATACAGGGAAAATTTTGGGTTTAATTTGCTCCTCTTCAACGATGGTCATGATATGCGATAAAGTCGTTGCAATCACAGCATAAGCATCTTCTTCCATGTGCAATGGTCGTGAAAGAATAATACGGTCACACTGAGTAAATTCACGCAAGGCATTCATATCGGAAAAATCCCAATATTGGCAACGGATTTTAATCAATTCATCTAGCCCCGGTTCTTCTCCAATGCGTCGCATGAGATAGGCTTGTTGACTGGTAATTTCTTCAGGTGGTAAGTCGTCCAACATAATCAATTCAATTTTATGATAAAACAATAAGAGTCGTTTTAATAACAAAGGTAAACTACCCACCCAACCAATAATCAATAAACTTAATGTATCCGATGGTTCAACCACGGCTAGGCCCAAATCTTCCAAATCTTTGCTGGGTTTAAGCGCATGCTCCCAACTTTTTTCATGAATACCTGTCACAAGTTCGCCATACAAAGCATTATCATTGATGGATATACCAAGAATACCTGAAATCGTTAGTTTTGGTTTGAAAATATCACCCAATGCAAAGACTGGAAAGACTTCGCCTTGTTCATCAAGAAGTGCAAGCAGGGTCACACCACGTTCAAACAACCAGTGTGTCAGTGGAATAATGGGAGCTGATTTTTGATACTCATGACTACTCAGTATCCATGTACCATCCTCTTCTTGAGTCAACTCTCCCGACCATTCAGTAATATTTAAGGATGATTCTTCAGAACGTTCAGGAATAAGTAGGCGGCTGATCACTTGGTCAAAATCACTATAGCGCATAATATTACAAAAAGCATTGGCTCGAAAATCGGCTTCAGACAACACAGCAGTTGGCTTGTCATAGCGTCCTTTTTTATCCCAACCTACCTGTAACATATGCTTGTGAGACGCCAAGTGTGGCTCTGCCATGCCTGGAATAGCAAAACTCAGTGGAATATCTGGATTTACCTTGCGAATAGCCAGTAAACTAAAAAAAGCATGCGATAAAGATCGAGCATTGTTGGCAGGTGGCATCAATACCATCGCTTGTTTTGCAGCGGCTAAATTAACACGACGTAAATCCGTTAAATGCTCAAAACTACCACGACGGTACGTCATCCATTTTTCATTGATAACTTCTTCAGGCACATTTTCATCATGGTGAAGCAATACCAATTTGAGTTTGGTAAACGAGCGTTCAGAAATCGTTTTAAGTTGACGGATAATATATGGGGCAGCGGCTGTCCAACCCAGCATGACCATGTGGTTGGTAATGACAAGACGTTCATTACGGAGCTTGGTCATCAAACCCGATACAATATTGGCACCAATACCAATAAAAAAAGCAAACACAAATACGCCTGTAATGACCGCAGCAATCGAATACAAGGCAAGTGCCACTGTATCTGGGAAATAAACTGAGTTTCCAGGGTCTGTTAACAAACGAAAAGCAAACCAAATGGGTGCAAACATATTTTGATCCGCAGCATCCACCACACCATCACGGGTGAAATCAATATCACTGAGTGATAAATGTGCAAAAACACCACCTCCAATGGAAAAGACTGCAAGAATCAACACAATCAAATTGATTTCTTGCATAAATTGACCTTCACGCAAGACATCTTTTAAGTTTCGAATAATCACCATCCAAGGCCTAAACAATCGAATCAAGCGCAACATACGTAACATACTACCCACCGCTAAAAACGTAAGAAAAGGTAACATGGCAATCGTTGCCACCAAATCTAGCCACCAAAAACACCATTCCAAAACATATTCACTATGCGTTTCGTAACGCATACTTTTCATAATGATATAACGCATACCTAACTCAACAAAAAAGAAGAAAATAACCACCCATAATAAGGTATCGGTTGCAAAAAATGAAACAAGAATCACCAATGATATAAACATGCCATAAGTGGGTGAATACATCGCACTTTGCAAATCAAGGTAACGAAATATTCTTAACGTACGTAAGAGGTAAATACCACGTAAAAAACGCATGGCTGCCATGTTTTCTGCGACTACGGATAAGTCCAAGACTGTAATGAGTAGGGATAACACACCAATAACATCCAAAACCAACAATAAAACATCAACTTTATGATTTAAAGATGAGCGATAAGGAATAATCTTACTTTTACGTTGTAAAATTTTGATGCGCATGATGATTTCAGCACCAAATGCAATAAATAAAAAGCCTGCAAGAATAGGGTTGTGTGTAAAAGATAAGGCAATCAATCCCATCATAATAAAAGCAAAGCGAGGGTGCGAGAGCATCCATTCAATATGATGAAAGAGCAGCGAACGATCTTTAAATACAATTTGCACGGTATGTGAACCCTCTTTTGTTAAAATAGCCCATCTCATCAAGCCAGTCATCACAATAAAGCAAATAAAATGCCATGATGTGTAAGTAAGAGCGTGGACTCAAAAGCATGCGGTACGCTTTGATGGTACGTTGAATGGTCGTGGGTTAAACCCGAGTCTTTATTAACAAGTTGATAGAGGAACTCATCTAGCCCAGCTTTCGCCACGGTATATCATCCATCCTAGGAGTTTAAACATGCACCTTCCTAAGCTTATGCAAGAACTTGAACAGCAACTTAGCCTTGCTTTAGCAGGTAAAAAAGATGCCATTCGTCAGGTCATGATTTGTTTACTCAGTCATGGTCATATTCTGATTGAAGATGTACCGGGTGTGGGTAAAACCACCTTAGCCCATGCGCTGGCGGCAAGTCTGCACAGTGATTTTGGTCGCATTCAATTTACGGCGGATATGTTGCCTGCGGATATTATCGGCGTGGAAATTTTTGACCCGCTTGAGAAACGCTTCTCTTTTCATGCAGGACCCATTTTTCATCACATTGTGTTGGCAGATGAAATCAATCGCGCCACGCCCAAAGCACAGTCAGCCTTGTTGGAAGCCATGGCAGAAGGGCAAGTGAGTATTGAGCGTGATACCCACCCGTTGCCGCAACCTTTTTTTGTGATGGCAACGCAAAATCCTTTGGAACATTTGGGAACATTTGCGCTGCCTGAATCCCAATTGGATCGCTTTTTTATGCGTATTTCTTTGGGTTATCCCGATATGGAAGCCGAACGCCAATTGTTGATGGGGCAAGCGGGACATGAACAATTGAAAAATTTTCAAGCCTTGGCAACATGGGAAGATATTCAACACGTCCATCAAAGGATTCAACAACTGCCTGTTGCCGATGTGCTGATGGATTATATCTTGCAACTGTTGGCATTGAGTCGCACGGGTGCATGGCTTCAACAAGGTATTTCTCCGCGTGCTGGGCAAGATGTATTGAGGGCAGCTAAAGCTCATGCGTGGCTCAATGGTCAAGATTATGTCTCAGCTTCGGATATTCAGGCGGTATGGCAACCCTGTTTGGCACATCGTATTCTTGCTCATGGTGATGTGAGCGCTGCCATGCAAACATTGTTGGAACAAGTGCCTGTACCTGCCTAATGGCTTATGATCCTTCTGATTTAAGACTTCCGCCTTGGTTACTTTGGCTACTCAATGCCTTGATTCGTCT
>NVWS02000052.1 GCA_002746295.2 Zetaproteobacteria bacterium | reverse complement strand
GGCACTGAAACCGCAAAACTTACCGAAGCTTTAACTTCTGTAAGTGGGTTTATTCGTTAGGGGAGACCCAGAAAATGTCTAATATACTAAAAGGAATTCACAATATTGATAAGTTTAACTCTTTTACTCAAGAAGATAAGTCTAGCTTAGAAGGAAACCTAAATATTTTCATTCGTGATGTGAAAATAAAAAAAACTAATAACCCTGTGAAAGAACTTGAAGCAGTGTTGATTACGGTTGAAAAAAAATGAAAATAGTTTCTCTATTTTCTGGTGCAGGTGGTTTAGACCTTGGCTTTGAAAAAGCAGGCTTCCAAACAGTTTGGGCCAATGAATACGACAAGGATATTTGGGAAACCTACGAAAAAAATTTTCCTCATGTAGAGCTTAACCGTAAATCAATTCGTGATGTGGAATCATCCGAAATACCCGATTGCGACGGTATTATTGGTGGTCCTCCTTGTCAAAGTTGGAGTGAAGCAGGGACACTGCGGGGGATTGAGGATAAACGAGGACAGCTTTTTTATGAATTTATTCGCATTTTAAGGGACAAACAGCCTAAGTTTTTTGTTGCAGAAAATGTATCGGGAATGCTGGCATCAAGGCATACGAATGCTATGGAATCTATTCAAAAATTATTTAAAGAAAGTGGGTATAATCTATCATTCACCATGCTCAATGCTTCCGACTATTGTGTTCCACAAGATAGAAAACGTGTGTTTTTCATTGGTATTCGTGAAGATTTAAACAAGACATTTGAATTCCCCACCCCTTTTAAGAAAAAACGTTGTTTACAGGATATTATTTATAACATCAAAGATTCGGCGTTACCCGCAAAAGAAAAGAACCATACCAATGGTGATGACTGTATATTGTCAAATCACGAATATCTAACGGGTGGTTTTTCTACCATGTATATGTCTCGAAACCGTGTTAGAGCATGGAATGAGCAATCTTTTACCATTCAAGCGGGTGGAAGGCATGCGCCAATTCATCCTCAAGCACCAAAAATGGCATTTATTGAGCAAAATGTACGTGTGTTTGTGCCAGCCAAAAAACATTTATATCGCAGGCTGTCAGTACGTGAATGCGCTCGTATTCAAACATTTCCTGATACACATCAATTTTATTATAAAAGTGTATTGGCTGGCTACAAGATGGTGGGTAACGCTGTACCTGCCACACTTGCATATTTTATAGCTAAAAAAACTGTATGCTGACTTGAATCCTAGCACAACATATTATATCCATGAGCCAGAAGCTCAGTTTTATGAGAAACTGATATAGTGCTTTAAGTATGGAACTACCCTTTCTTCATCATCCCCATCGTCACTCCCCTCGTCACCCCCCGAGTGCTTGTGTCGGGGGTCTATGGGTAGATTTCCGATAAAATATTTATTGAGTAAGAAGTGATTCTAAAAGAGGAAAGATTTATGACCGTTCGTAAAATATTAATTTATCCCGATGAGATGTTATTGCAGGTGGCAAAGCCTGTTTTAGATCCTTGTTCGGATGACATAAAAACATTGGTGCTAGATATGGCTGAAACCATGTATGATGCACCAGGTGTGGGTTTGGCAGCACCACAAGTGGCTGCTTCATTGCGCTTGGTAATCACGGATACTGATTGGCGCAGTGGTCGTTATGATAATGAGAATGATGTCAAAGAAGAACCGCCAAAAAAGAACCTAAAAGTATGGATTAATCCTGAAATTATTTGGCGCAGTGAGCGTATGACAACCTATGAAGAAGGCTGTCTTTCGGTACCTGAAATTTATGAAGATGTGGAACGCCCCGATGCCATTCGTTTGCGTTGGATGGATTTAAAAGGCGTGCAACACGAGAAAGATTTCGAAGGTTTTGAAGCGGTTGCTTTGCAGCATGAATTTGACCATTTGGATGGCAAGTTATTTGTAGATTATTTATCACCCTTAAAACGTAAAATGATTCGTAAAAAAATGCTTAAATTCTACCATGACTAAAAGGAATAAATGATGCGAATTGTTTTTGCTGGAACCCCCAATTTTTCAGTGCCGTACTTGGAAGCATTGATGCAAGAACCTGATATGGAAGTCGTGGGTGTAGTCTCGCAACCTGACCGTAAATCAGGGCGCGGCATGAAACTCACACCCAGTGCTGTGAAAAAATCTGCTTTGGCTGCGAATATTGATGTCTTAACACCTGAATCCTTGCGTGATGATGCCGATGCTCTGGCTTGGTTACAGCATAAAAAAGCTGATTTTTTGGTGGTGGTAGCATTTGGTATGATTTTACCCAAATCTTGGTTGGATGCGCCGAGTATTGCGCCGATCAATGTCCATGCCTCATTGTTACCACGTTGGCGCGGCGCAGCACCGATTGAGCGCGCATTGTTGGCAGGTGATAAAGAAACGGGCGTGTGTGTGATGCAGATGGAAGAGGGGTTGGATACAGGTGGTATTTATGCGGTGAAAACATTGCCGATTACTGCAAGCACCACAGGTTCAGATTTATGGTTTTCTTTAGCCCCTTTGGGTGCAGCTTTACTGGTCAACACCTTACCCAAGATTGCAGCAGGCTTGCATTGCCAAGCGCAGGCAAAAGAGGGTATGACCTACGCAAAAAAAATAAGCAATGATGAACGTCTGCTTGATTGGGCCATGAGCGCAGCATCCATTGATTGTGTGGTGCGTTGTTTTACGCCCAAGCCTGGAGTCCGAAGTTTGTTGAATGGTAAAGGCTTGAAAATTTTACAAGGTGAGGTGTTGTCGGATCAGACTGGACGTGCTTCCAGTGAAATTGTGAATATCAAAGATGGATTGGATATTGCCTGTGGTGAAGGTTCGATATATAGAGTTCATACACTGCAAGTTGAAGGCAAAAAAGCCATGCAAGCCCAAGACTTTTTACGCGGTGCGAATATTCAATGTGGCGACACACTCGGCCTATGAAAACATCCGATTTTGATTTTGTACTACCCGAATCACTGATAGCCAAATGCCCGTTACAACAACGCGATGCTTCGCGTTTGTTGATTGTGAATGAGGGTGGTTTAAATCACCAGCACACCCGTGATTTAACGGATTTGGTGCAACAAGGTGATGTTTGGGTCATCAATGATACCCGTGTGATTCCTGCTAGACTTTTGGGGCATCGCCCGAGTGGTGGAAAAGCGGAGATTTTATTACTTGAACCTTCGGATGTTCCAGATGTCTGGACAGCTTGGGGAAAAGCCAATAAACCCTTAAAACAAGGTGACCGTATCATCATTGCGGATGAGTTTGTGGTGGAGATTTTAAATCGCCAAGGCAAAGAGGTGGAAGTTCGATTGCTTGCCGATGATGTCCCTACAGCCATTGAAACTTACGGACATATCCCCTTGCCACCTTATATAGATCGTCCTGATTCGGAAGAAGATAAACGTCGTTATCAAACGGTATTTGCAGAACATGATGGGGCAGTGGCTGCACCCACAGCAGGCTTGCATTTAACCAAAAACTTGATGCAAAGGATGGAAGATGCAGGGGCAAGGTTTGTACATGTCACCTTACATGTGGGGCCAGGGACTTTTCAACCCGTACAAGTCGATGATGTCCATGCCCATCTGATGCATGAAGAGGCTTATGTGGTGTCGCAAGATGCTGCCGATGCCATCAATCAAGCCAAAGCAGAAGGTCGGCGTGTTGTGGCAGTGGGAACAACCAGTTTGCGAACTTTGGAAGCTGCCTCTCAGAATGGTGTGATGTGTGCTGGCAAAGGGCGCACCGATATTTTTATCTATCCCGGTTATGAATTTCAGATGGTGGATGCCTTGTTGACCAACTTTCATTTGCCACAATCGACATTGTTGATGTTGGTGGCTGCTTTGGTGGGTAGAGAGCGTGTGTTATCGAGTTATGAACATGCCATTGAGCAAAAATATCGTTTTTATTCGTATGGTGATGCGATGTTTACAACAAGGATGAAGTTATGAAGGTCATGTTGGCACAATGCGCTCCACGTGTGGGGGATATTGAAGGCAATATTGCCATGATGTTGGACATGATGCAGCAGGCAGAACAGGCAAGCGTGGATCTATTGGTTTTTCCAGAACTCTCCTTAACAGGATATCCACCCGAAGATTTGCTGTTGCGTCCTTCTTTTCTGGATGCTGTTGAACAAGGTGTGCATAGGCTCATCAAGGCATCACTATCGGTGTGTGTAATTTTTGGCGCACCACGGCGTACTTCAAACGGCTTGAAAAATAGTGCTTTTCTTTGCCAGTATACTGCATCTATCGGTGTCTATGATAAGCAATGCTTACCCAATTATGGTGTCTTTGATGAACGTCGTTACTTTGAACATGGTCAAGGTGACAATGTGTTTGAAGTGAATGGTCAACGCATAGGCTTAGGGATTTGTGAAGATTTATGGCAAGCTGATTGGCGTGATGCTCAAATAAAAAAGGATTGTGATGTTTATATTTTTCTAAATGCCTCACCGTTTTATTTGGGTAAACAAGCCAAGCGTGAAGCTGTGACATCAGCCGCTGCCAAACAGTGGCAAGCTCCTGTGATCTATGTGAATTCTGTGGGTGGTCAAGATGAAGTGGTCTTTGATGGTGGCTCACATGTAGTCAATGCTGAGGGTGATCTTTTGCAGCGGATTCCTCTGTTTGCCAACCAATGGGTGTGTGTTGATTTAGAGAGCCATCCCCATGTTGTGCCTGATTTACCCTCTCGAATGAGCCAACTGCATGATGCTTTGGTCATGGGGTTGCGTGATTATGTGCATCGTAATGACTGTCAACAGGTGGTGTTGGGCTTGTCAGGTGGCATTGATTCGGCTGTCACGGCAGTGATTGCTGTTGAAGCTTTGGGGGCTAAACATGTGTTGGGCGTGTTGTTGCCTTCGCAATATTCGAGTAATCACTCGTTGGAAGATGCGCATGCTTTGGTAAAGAATTTGGGCATTGAATCCACGGTTTTAGCGATTTCTGAGGGTGTGGATTGTGTGAATGGGATGTTGAGCGGTGTATTTTCAGCATGGGGTAAAAGTGAAACTGATGTGACTGAAGAAAATATTCAGGCTCGCATGCGTGGACTTTTATTGATGGCAATTTCCAATAAAACAGGGCGCATGTTGTTAACCACGGGCAATAAATCAGAAATGGCAGTGGGTTATGCCACCTTGTATGGTGATATGTCAGGTGGTTTTTCAGTGTTAAAAGATGTCTATAAAACAGATGTCTTTGCACTCGCAAACGATATGAATCGCAATATTGAAGTCATCCCACAGAATAGTATTGATAAACCACCGTCGGCAGAGCTTCGTCCTGACCAAAAAGATTCCGATTCCTTGCCTGATTATGATGTGTTGGATGCAATTTTAGAGGCAAGTATTGAAGAATGTTTATCTGTTGATGCGATTGCTGCACGTGGATTTGATCGGAATGAAGTCGTACGCGTGGTGCGTATGGTGAAAAATAATGAATATAAACGTCGCCAAGCACCACCTGCGGTAAAGGTCACACGTTGTGCTTTTGGGCGTGACCGCCGTTATCCAATGACCCATGGGTTTATCGAAAGATAAAACTTGCTAAAGGACAATGGGGCGACATAATGCGCCCCGTTCGTTTTGCCCTGCTAATTCTAGCAGGATAACTCTAAGGAAGGGTGGCAGAGCGGCCGAATGCACCGGTCTTGAAAACCGGCGAAGGTAAAACTTCCGTGGGTTCAAATCCCACCCCTTCCGCCAGAGTTTATATCTCTCTCACCTTTACTTTCTTGTATTAAACTACAAATTATTTTTTCTACGTCACTTTTTCTTTTGTTTGCTAATCTTGGATGATGCTTGCTATAAGTGTGCAACGATATTGCCTTGGTTTCCATCATGAAATTTATAGTATGCGCGTATGACTCCTTTATCTGCTTCTTCCCAACTGATTATGCTACAAGGCTCTTCGGCACTTTCTGATTTCCGAAAAAATAAATTATGCGATGTGCTGCAAGTACCTAATATTGATGCCCTCTTTATTCATATCGCTGAAGTATCCAGTGATTGGTGTGAAGCAGATAGCCAGCGTTTGGCTGATATTTTAGGGCATGATTTACAATACTTTACCGCCGATGCGGCGGATGATTTGTTTCTTGTGACACCCCGTGTCGGCACGATTTCACCATGGTCATCCAAGGCAACAGATATTGCCAAGCTTTGTGGTTTATCAGCCTTGCTGCGTATAGAACGAGGCATAGCTTATCGTATTCAAGGGGAGCGTGAGGTCATCAGCGCGGCATTGCATGATCGTATGACAGAATCGGTGTTATCATCCGTTGATGATTTGCAACAACTTTTTCAACATCAACCCCCGAAACCTTTGATGCGTATTGATATATTAAAAGATGGGCGTGATGCCTTGGTGCAAGCCAATCAAAGCTTGGGTTTGGCACTGGCAGATGATGAAATTGATTATCTTTTAGAAAATTTTACAGCCATGCAGCGCAACCCCAGTGATGCTGAATTGATGATGTTTGCCCAAGCCAATTCAGAACATTGCCGCCATAAAATTTTTAATGCGGAATGGACGATTGATGGCGAAACCATGGATAAGTCCTTGTTTTCGATGATTCGTCATACCCATCAAACATCCCCAGACGGTACGATTGTCGCCTATTCCGATAACTCTTCGGTGATTGAAGGCGGTGCATCCAAGCGTTTTTATCCCAATGCGGATAAAACATACCGTGAACACGATGATGATGTGCATATTTTGATGAAGGTGGAAACACACAATCATCCCACCGCCATTTCCCCTTTTGCAGGGGCGGCAACAGGTTCAGGGGGTGAAATTCGTGATGAAGGGGCCACAGGCATTGGCTCCAAACCCAAAGCGGGATTGTGTGGTTTTACTGTATCCAATTTGCAAATTCCTGATTTCAAACAGCCTTGGGAAGTGAATCACGGCAAACCTGAACGCACAGCCTCGGCACTCAATATTATGTTGGATGCACCGATTGGTGCGGCAGCCTTTAACAATGAATTTGGTCGCCCCAATATCACAGGTTATTTTAGAACCTATGAACAAGACGTGGACGGTGATTTACGCGGTTATCACAAACCCATTATGTTGGCGGGTGGGGTGGGTAATATTGATGCGCGCCATGTGCATAAAAATCATGTGCCTGCGGGGTCGTTGATTATTCAGCTGGGTGGACCTGCCATGTTGATTGGCTTGGGTGGTGGTGCGGCATCGAGTATGGACACTGGCTCGAATGTAGAATCCTTGGATTTTGATTCGGTGCAACGTGAAAACCCTGAAATGGAGCGCCGTTGCCAAGAAGTTTTAGACCGCTGTTGGCAAAAAGGTGATGAGAATCCGATTTTATTTATCCATGATATTGGTGCAGGTGGTCTTTCCAATGCAGTCCCAGAATTGATTCATGATGCGGGACGGGGTGGACGTTTTGATTTACGTCATGTTATCAATATGGAACGTGGTATGAGTCCGATGCAAATTTGGTGCAACGAAGCGCAAGAGCGTTATGTGTTGTCCATTGCGCCTGAATCTTTGCCTGAATTTGAAGCTATCTGTGAGCGTGAACGATGTTTGTTTGCGGTCTTGGGCGAAGCTACGGATGATGGGCATTTGCATGTCGATGATTCGGAACTGGGTGACGCTCCTGTGGATTTATCATTGGAAATATTGCTGGGTAAACCACCTAAAATGGTGCGTAATGTTAAACATCAAGCCAACAAATCAACGCCTTTTCAAAATGGAAATATTGTGTTGAGTGAAGCCATTCAACGTGTCTTACGCTTACCTTCTGTCGCCAGTAAAGCGTTTCTCATCACCATTGGTGACCGTTCGATTACTGGGCTTGTGGCACGCGATCAAATGGTGGGGGCATACCAAGTGCCTGTGGCTGATGTGGGCGTGACTGCCAGTGATTTTAGTCAATATACAGGCGAAGCCATGGCAATGGGTGAGCGCACACCGTTGGCGATTTTGAATGCACCTGCATCAGGGCGCATGGCGATAGGTGAGGCATTGACCAATATCGCAGCGGCATCGATTGCCAAGTTGGGTGATGTGAAATTATCGGCAAACTGGATGGCAGCTTGTGGTCATGCAGGCGAAGATGCAGCCTTGTATGACACGGTCAAAGCAGTGGGCATGGAGCTTTGCCCTGCCTTGGGTATTTCCATTCCTGTGGGTAAAGATTCGCTATCCATGAAGTCGGTTTGGGAACAAGATGGTGAAAAGCAAGAGATGTTTTCACCCTTATCCTTGATTGTTTCTGCTTTTGCACCTGTAAGCGATATTCGCCAAACGCTCACACCAGCCTTGCGTACCGATGTGGGGGATACCGATTTAATGTTGATTGATTTGGGGCAAGGGAAACACCGTTTGGGTGGTTCGTCTTTGGCACAAGTCTATGGCGTGACAGGTGAAGAAACGCCCGATTTGGATGATGCAGCCTTGTTTGTGAAATTTTTCCATGCGATTCAACACTTGAATGCAGCGGGTCAAATTCTTGCCTACCATGATCGTTCGGATGGCGGTTTGTTGGCAACCGTGGCTGAAATGGCATTTGCAGGGCGTACAGGTGTGGATATTCACTTGGATGCCTTGGAAAATCAATCGGGCGAAGATGTGTTGGCGACCTTGTTTACTGAAGAATTGGGGGCGATGATTCAAGTCAAACATGAACATCGTGATACTGTTTTGACCTATTTAAAACATGAAGGACTGGGTGATATGACCCATATCATCGGTCAGTTGAATGATGATATGCGCCTGCATATAAGCAGTCAGCAAACGACGGTGTTGGATGACGATGTATTGGCATTGCAACAGGTTTGGAGCGAAACATCATATCGCATGAGTGCTTTGCGTGACAATCCTACATGTGCCAAACAAGCCTTTGATGCGATTGGCAATCATAATGACAAAGGCTTGTTTTCAGCATTGACGTATGATGTGAATGAAAATATTTCAGCACCGTTTATTCTAAAAAATCGCCCACAAATGGCAGTGCTGCGTGAGCAGGGAGTGAACGGTCAGATTGAAATGGCCGCCGCCTTTGATCGGGCTGGTTTCACATCTGTGGATGTTCACATGTCAGATTTGATTGCAGGACGTGTCAGCTTGGCAGATTTCCAAGGTTTGGTGGCGTGCGGTGGTTTCTCCTTTGGTGATGTCTTGGGTGCAGGGCGCGGTTGGGCAAGTTCAGTGTTGTATAACCCGCGTGCTAGGGATGAATTTGATGCCTTTTTCCATCGTGATGATGTGTTTGCATTGGGTGTGTGCAATGGCTGCCAAATGATGTCGCAATTGAAAAGTTTGATTCCAGGGGCAAGCCATTGGCCAAGCTTTCAACGCAATCTTTCGGAACAATTTGAAGCACGTTTGTTGATGGTGGAAGTGATGGATTCACCTTCAATTTTGATGCAGGGCATGGTGGGTTCTAAGATGCCATTGGTGGTGGCACATGGTGAAGGACGCGTTCAATTTGAAGGCAATGATGCCAGCCAAGTCAAGCCCATGTTGCGTTATTTGGGGGCGGATGGTTTAGCGACTGAATCCTATCCTTATAACCCGAATGGTTCGCCAGCAGGTCTGACGGGCTTCACCTCCGATGATGGACGTTTCAATATCATGATGCCACATCCCGAACGTTTGTTTCGTCAAAGCCAATTCTCTTATAACCCTGAAGCCAATGGTGAATCAGGGGCGTGGTTAAGAATGTTCCAAAATGCACGAGTTTTCTTGGGGTGAGTCATGTATGAGTGACCAAATTATTAACTTGGGTGAAGAAAATGAGCGAAAACGTGAGGAAATGATCGCAGCTTTATCCTTAGAATTGGGCAGAGATCTAAATTTATCGGTGTACGCTGCTGAAAGTGATCGTTCGAATGTCTTGGTGGATTTGTTGCGCGTGCAATTTATCAGCTTGATTAAAGAGTTGGATGCGTTGATTTCAACCAGTGATGCCGAAGAGAAGAAGCGCTTGTCAAAAAGTGTGCGGAAATGGCTCAACAGTTTAAACAATGCGCCTTTCTTACCACTTTCATTTCGTTTGAAAAATTTACGTCAATTGGAAGATTATATTGATGTATTGGCACATGATATGGGTAGCCTTATCTTGAAATCATATAAGGTGGGTATGTTGCACCTGAAAGATAAAAGCTTGGATAACAGTGCTTATTTACGTGAAGTTGTGAATATTGCTGCCATTGCTTTGGATTTATCGGGTCGGCAATTAAGCCATGATAGTGAATGTTATTTATCACATAGCACCATTGAAGTCCGTCAAAGTTTGGACATTGCAAGGCTGGGTCTTTTGGTAGTGCAATCCATGCCCAGTGATTGTCAGGCTGAGGGTGAACGGCTCAATAAATTTATCATTCAACATGAATTGATTCGCCGCATGGATCTCTGTGCTTGTACTAAAACAGATATGAAAACCATGTTGTGGCGTGTTTCACAATATGCAGTTCTCGCTGATGTGGAGTTGGTGCGCACAGGAGATTCGGTATCTCACCCTGAACGAGGTCCTTTTTTGGTAACACAAATCAGCAAGCCTCACAATAAACCCAAACGTCTGTCTACATTTCCTGAACGACTTGATTATGATGTGATGGTTATTTCGGCGGCTGGCTTGTTGCGCCGTGTTGTGCAAGATATGGATATGGTGGCCAAAGCAGAGTCGCTAGCAAGCAAGGGCTATGCACTACGTTTGGAAACAGATGTGTCGGATGCACGTGTTTGTGGACAAATCATTATGTCTGCATTTCGCCGTAAGAAACGTGAAACACGCACCACCTTAACCAAGAAAAAAGTTGATGTTGGGGTGTATGTTGGACTTTATGTCGATGCTGATGAGGACTGGGGGGAAAGTACGGCAGAAAAAGGCTGGGTGTTGCATAATTTATCGCATAAGGGTGCGATGTTGCAATGCGATATTCGGCATGGTCGCATCATTCCTGTGGGTGCGGTGTTAAGTTTTGATTGGAAAGTGAAAGGATGGCCAAGATATGCCTTGGTACGCCGCGTTCAGGTTTCATTACAAGGTTACCAACGCTTGGGTGTGGAATTTATTCGTGGTGACATCAAAGCATCGAGTTTGCAATTTATCAATATGCGCAATGCTATGATGCAAGATGTTCATATTCCCGTATTGTTAGAAAAATTACCCAATGGTTGGCATGTATGGATGGGTGGAGAGGATCGTTACCATTCACCATTGACGGTATCCATTCAATCTACAGATAGTGCGCAATCCAATTTATGCCGTATTTATCCTACAGGAGAGTATGGTGATAATTATTCCATTTTTAAAATTGCTGAAGTGTTAACATCATCAGAGCTTAAAGCGATGGTTTTGGCGCAAAATCAAGGCGAAGTGAAAAAACGCCCCGACCAATTGACCTTCTAACTCATATTTTTTGGTGAAATAACACACACTTTTTCTATAGTGCCGCCTACTGAATCAAGGGGCATCAAATAACTATGGACGTATTACAAGCAATCATTTTAGGCATCATCGAAGGTGCGACTGAATTTTTACCCATTTCTTCCACAGGACACTTGATTGTTGCCAGTCAATGGATGGGCATCGTACAAAATGATGAAAACAAAGCCTTTGAAGTGATTATCCAACTGGCCGCGATTTTGGCAGTGATTGCCAATTATAGTGAAAAATTTTCATTAAAATATTTAGAGCTATGGAAAAAAGTGGTCTTGGCTTTTGTGCCTGTGGGTGCAGTGGGTTTGGCATTTCACCATCAAATCAAAGCCATGTTCAATGTCGAAACCGTGGCCATCATGTTTATCGTGGGTGGTGTGATTTTTCTCATTATTGAATATCTACATAAAGATAAGGTGTATCCAGTAGAAAAAGTTGAAGATTTAAGCTATCGCCAAGCGATATGGATTGGTGTGGCACAGGTGTTTGCACTCATTCCTGGTACAAGCCGTGCAGGTTCAACCATTATTGGTGCGATGTTGGTCGGTTTAAGCCGCAAAGCGAGTGCTGAATTTTCATTTTTATTGGCCTTGCCCGTGATGTTGGCAGCCAGCGGTTTTGATTTACTCAAACATTACCACGATTTTATCGGTGTGGATATTTTGCCGTTATTGACAGGTTTTGTGGTGGCATTTGTATCGGCATGGTTGGTCATGCGTTTATTGATTCAATTTCTTGAACGCTTCACCTTTGTAGCCTTTGGCGTGTACCGCATTGTGTTTGGGCTGTTATTGCTTTGGATGATGGCATCATGATCGCCCCGCATATTGACCCGGTTGCCCTGCAATTAGGACCGTTTGCCATTCATTGGTATGGCTTGATGTATGTGTTTGGTTTTACGGCTACATGGCTATTGGTGCGCAAACAATTGCGTGAGTGTGGTGCTTGGGAAGTCACCGTTCAGCCCGAAGCCTATGAAGGCTTGTTTACGGCATTGATTTTGGGTGTGGTTCTGGGTGGTCGCTTGGCGTATGTGTTGTTTTATAATTTTTCTTACTACATCGGACATCCCATTGAGATTGTTTATATTTGGCAGGGTGGTATGTCCTTTCATGGTGGTTTTTTGGGTTCAATTGTGGCGGGTTGGTGGTATTGCCGAAAATATAATATGCCGTTTATGTTGATGATGGATAAAATTTGCGTGGTCGCTCCGATTGGTTTGGCATTTGGGCGCATGGGTAATTTTATCAATGGTGAACTTTGGGGGCGTGTGGTCACGCATCCTGCGGATGTGCCGTGGGCGATGATTTTCCCTGGTGCAGGACCCGAACCACGTCATCCCAGTCAGCTTTATGAGCTTGGGCTTGAAGGACTTTTGTTGTTTATGCTTCTGTGGTTCACGAGGAAATTGGACTGGCCGATTGGTATGCGTGCGGCTCTATTTTTGGTCGGTTATGCCTTAGCACGTATTTTTTGTGAGCAATTTAGGCAACCCGATGTACAACTTGGTTTTATTTATAGCGATTGGTTGACGATGGGTATGTTGCTTTCATCCAGCATGTTGGCTGTGGGTATGAGTTGGATGGCTTGGCTTATGTTTAGGGGTAAAACAGCATGAAAATAACCACATGGAATGTGAATTCACTCAAAGTACGGTTGCCTCACGTTTTGGAATATCTTGAGAATAAAAAGCCCGATGTGTTGGCACTGCAAGAAACCAAACAGCAAGACAAAGATTTTCCCCAAGAAGCACTTGAAGCTGCGGGCTATCATGTCCAATTTTCAGGGCAGAAGACTTACAATGGTGTCGCCATCATCAGCAAACATGAGATGCATGATGTGGTCATGGATATTCCAAATTTGGATGATCCACAGCGTCGCTTGTTGGCAGCAACGATTGATGGGGTGCGCATCATTGATGTGTATATCCCCAATGGCCAGGAAGTGGGTTGTGATAAATATCAATACAAATTCCGCTGGCTCAATGCCTTGCGTGATTTCCTCAAACAAGAATTGCAGCAGCATGAACATGTGGTCTTGTTGGGTGATTACAATATTGCTCCCGCTGATTTGGATATTCATGACCCATCACGGTGGGTCGAAAAAATCATGTGTTCTACAGATGAACGGGAATGGTTTTTCTCACTGATGGATTTGGGGCTTTACGATACCTTACGCCAGTTGCATCCGAATGAAGCGATGCACAGTTGGTGGGATTATCGGATGAATGCATTTCGCCGTGATTGGGGGATTCGTATTGATCACATTTTAGCCACGCAAAACTTGCAGATTCAAGAAGGAGGCGTGCATAGCGACTACCGAGCCAAAGAACGACCTTCTGATCACGCACCTGTTTGGGCATTGCTTTCATAACAAAAAAACGACCCAAAGGTCGCTTCTTATTTCAATCCAACTAAATGTTACGGATGGAACGAACAGCATCATCTGTGAGCTGTTGAATTTTTTGTGTCATGGCACGACGCATACGATCAACATCTTTCTTTGACATCCCAGCCTTTTCCAGCTCATCAAAGTCTTTCATACTACTCATGGAAGTACGTAATTTTTTCAAAATCAATTGAATTTTACCCATTTGACTTGCCGCTTGTACTGATGGGTATTGCATACTCATCGAAACAGGTGAAAATACAGGTGCCGCCGTTGCAACCATCAGACCCAAGCCGAATAACATACCTTTGCTTGATTTTTTTAACGTCATGGTTGACTCCTTTATATCTAAAAAATAACCAGCAAAATATGATGTTGATACAATAAAATGCAAGCTTTCTATTGTATCAGCGATACGCTTTACCCATATTATTAAAGCATCATGCCCGCTTTCGTCAATGGGGTGTATTTTTTACTTTTCAATACCTTTTTCATCATCGTTCTATTCAATAATATATGGTGTCTGTCTATCATCACATTTGCTTCTATGCAACCCAAAAAATCGAGGTTTCATATTTGAAAAAACACTGGCAACCCGTTCATATTCCACAAGCCCAATTTTTCCTCAATGGCAATGGTCATGGTGATGCCATCAATTCACGGCCGTGGAGAGGTTTGGATAGCCTTTATCTTGTCCGAAAACCTTCGCTTACCTTTTAACCATTGAATAACATATATTCATTCCCATCATGTCCCACATGATAAAGACACCCACCACCCTTGCTTGTTTGCGTAGCAGTTATCAGGTGCTTAAAGCATCAGGCGATGATATTCGTGACTATTTACAAAGCCAAATCACCCAAGATATATCTCTACTTACGCCAGAAAACCCTATTTACACGGCTATTTTAACACCCCAAGGGAAAATGATTGCCGATATGTACATCATGGATGCAGGCGATGAACTTGTCATGATAACAGGTAAGCATCATGCCCTTGCTTTGGTTGAACGGTTGCGGCGATTCTCCATGGGGCATGCCATTCGCCTCGGTATTGTGGAGTCATTAACTATGTTATCGATTCAAGGTGATCTCAACCCAACTGAAATAACAAGCATGCAAGCGATGGTTTACGCCTCCATGCCCATGAGTGAAGCATACAGCCACGGTGCTTGGTGGGTTGTGGAACATCGATATGCCGCCCAAATTTTAGCTTTTTTTCCTCATGTTTGTACCGATACAGAGATGGAACAAGCACGTATTATTCATGGTAAGCCGCGCTTTGGTATGGATTGGGATACATCTATTCAGCCCATGAATGCCAACCTCATCGAAATGAGGGGGGTTAGTTTTGATAAAGGTTGTTACGTTGGACAAGAAGTCACCAGTCGTATGCACTGGCGTGGTGGTGTGAAGAAGAAGCTCTACCATGTTTCATTATCCGCTATGCCTGAACAAACACCCTGCCCGATTCAAAGCACTGTGAATATCGGCACATTGAGGCGTGCTGCCCTAGATGAAAAAAGCAAAGTTTGGGGTATCGCCCACCTACCCATTGAAGTTGTTGAACAAGGTTCACCTTTAAGCCTAGAAAACACCATAAGCATCAAGATACTGGAAGCATGTCATGCCTGATGTGTTTGTTTGGTACCATGCGGATGCTCATCAAGAACGTAAGTTTCAACAATGGTTAACCATGCTTGAAAATAAAATATCATGCACAGGTAAACTCTACAAACGTAAGCAAGATGAAAAGACAACTTTCATGGAAGTCTTTGAACACATAGACTCCGCCACCATGAAAAAAATAGAACAACTGGCAACGCAACAGGATTGTTTCCAAGGCATACACCGTCAATGCGAGTCATTTGAAAGGATTTTATCCCTATGACATCGCTTGCACTCAACCTTGCTATCAAATTGATGCGTCGTGAATCACCCACACCTGAAGATGCAGGTTGCCAAAACTACATCAAAACCTTGCTTTCACCGTTGGGGTTTGTGCGTATATCGGTGGATGCCAACGGTATTACCAATAGTATTTATACGCGCCAAGGCGAAGTGAAAGGCACCTTAGCCTTTGCAGGGCATACCGATGTTGTACCTACGGGCCCTGTTGATGAATGGACCCACCCACCGTTTGACGCGGTGGTCAAAGATGACGTGTTGCATGGTCGCGGTGCACAAGATATGAAAGGTGGCATTGCCTGTTGGTTGGCTGCCATTGCTCAGCTTTGCGCGGCACAAACGCCTTTACCCACCTTACAATTACTCATCACCTCCGATGAAGAAGGTGAGTCGGTAGACGGTACCGTTCGTATCGTTGAGTATATGCAAGCCAATCAGACCCTTCCTGATGCGGTGATTGTGGGTGAGCCTTCTTGCTCGAAAAAAGTCGGTGACACCATTCGCCGTGGTCGCCGTGGTGTGGTGCAAATTCGCATCCATTTTCATGGTAAGCAAGGTCATTCGGCTTACCCGCAAGATGCTGACAATGCCATTCATCGGGCAAGTCCTGCGCTGGTGCGCATTGCAGATATAGATTGGGGGGAAGCGGTGGATGGTTTTCCTGC
>NVWS02000051.1 GCA_002746295.2 Zetaproteobacteria bacterium | reverse complement strand
GTTTCATGGAACATACATGTGGTTTCTAAACGATCAACGGTGACACCAGGGCGATCACCCACAATGGCTTGGCGTTTACCCACCAAACGGTTAAATAAAGTTGACTTTCCTACATTGGGGCGACCAACGATGGCAATAATTGGCAAACGTTCACGCATATTTTTTCTCCATTGACTCATATTAATAACGGATCCTTGATAAAAGCACCCTCTCTCCCGTCATACCCGAAATCTTTTATCGGGTATCTATTCATAGAGCCCCGATACACGCATTCGGGGGGGCGACGATTCGGATGATTAACCACAAAGGTTGGTTCTATACTTAAACGACTATAGCATGTCATCAAGAACTTTAGATCCTATGAACAACCGCGTAACATCAGTGAATAAGATATAATCCACCCAAAGTGTTATGCAGCAAAAGCCCATGGTCTGTAACCACAGGCAAGCGCTCGACGCTGCCCCCCATGTCTAAGCTTGCCAAGATATTGCCCTTCAAAGACACCTTCAAAAGTTTACCATCCTGACCCACCAACCATAAGGCACGATGCCAAACAATGGGTCCCATCCATTCTTGGATGGATAACGTTTTTTTCCATCGTTGCTGACCCGTATTACGGTTTATAGCTTGCAAGAGACCCTTTGTATCCACAAAATATAAGCTGTTATTCAACAATACTGGTGGTGACTTCAATGATAAATTTTGGCTAAGCATGGTATTGCCATTATTTTGATGTAAAACGAATATTTTACCCTGATAAAATGAGAAAAGCACCGCATCATGCAAGACACGTCCATCAAAACTAATTTTCGACAACCACAATGGTCTTGCCTGGGGTGCTTTAAGCTCACTTAACATGGCTGCATCGGTGTCCAATAACAATTGTTTTCGCCAAATTAAATCGCCCGTTTGAGCATCCATAGCAATCGCATCACCATTGCCCAACAAGGCATACAATTTACCATCGTGTAACATAGGGGATGATGATATATATAAACCCAAACCAGCTTGTTGACTAGCAAAGCTCCACACCTTCTTACCCTTGGCATTGATGCGGTAAAGGTTGTTATCGGTGGTTTGAACCACCACGTCTTCACCCACAGCAAGGGGGATACCTGTCACCGATGATGATAAGTCCACATGCCACAGCACCTGACCTTGCTCTGCGTCCACACCATAAAGCCGACCTTGACTATCCCCTAAAACAACCAAGCCCGATGCCAAAGTCACAGCACCCGAATCTGAGTTTTTATCAATGGGCAAACGGTACAATTCTTGACCGTGCATGTCATAAATATGCACGCGGGCATCAGCACCACCGATGACAATCCGTGCTTGTTTGCCTGTTCCTGTCACCACAGGTGCTGAAAAACTCAAAGCATCTCTGGGTTTGCGCCCATCCACATCCGTAGACCAGACCACTTTTAGTGTGCTCGACGAAGCAGCAGGCTCTGCTACCAAAGGCGACGAAGAAGCCAGCAAGATACCCAGAAAAAACATCACCGTAGCCGCCCACTGCTTTCGCCATATCATATTTAGCAAGGAAAATCTCAATGAAATTGAGCCAGTTCAGCAGTCAAGCGCTCTTTCAATACTTCATCATGCGATGAAGCATCCAAGGCTTTTTGCAAAGCATCTTTTTTAGCAGAACCTTCAGATATGGATGCCAGCAATGCATAACGTTCTTGTTTATACTCAGTGCCCACATGCTCATTCAAGACCAATTTAGCAGCATCTTTTTTATCTTGTTGAATAAAATATTCTGCCAAATCCAAGCTTGCTTGCCAGCGTAATTCGGGGGTTAATTTCTTATCATTCATGATATTACGTAGGTGTTTTTCAGTATCTACCAAGTTTGCCAAACGCATATTTGCCAACGTTGCATAGGCTGTATCACCATAATCACGTATCAATTGTTCCAACATTGCTTGTTGTTTCTCTTGATCTAGCAAAGAAATGCCTTGATAATACATCATGGCAGCCGCTTCTTTCTTGGTTTGTTGTTGCTCTGACCACAAACCACCTGCAAACATTCCCATCAAAAGCAACAGCACTCCGACCATGAGTTTTTGTTGGTTATTTTGCAGCCAATCAACGAGTTTGGCAGACTTCATATCTTTTTTAAGTTCAGCTATATCTTCATCAAACTTGGGATGTACGGCTGTTTCTTCTAATGTTTTTTGATTTTTTTGGGTCACGTTCTCACCTTTATGACATCGGTATAATTGCAGCGGAATAGCGACGCAAGTCGCGTTACAACTCCCCAACGCTTGAGTAATAAACAAGGAGTGAAATGCGTCATTTTATGCTTCAAGCGTTATAAGCGGCTGCAAACTAGAGCGGCAAGGTCAACTGTCAACGCGAAACCATCCCGACAAAACCCTTATTCATCCGTACTAAGACTAACTCGACGCTGATGAATTTCTCGGTTGGTCATCCATAAGTAGGCATCATCGGGGTGCATCACTTGTCGCCATGCTGCACGCCTAGAATAACGCAACAAAATATCGACCATCCAAGGGCGGCTTTTGATAAAACTTTCGATATTGTGACGTGATAAATGCAACAAACGCACACTGGTTGCTGTACGTACCTCATAATTTGCTTCATAAGCATGTAACAAACCACCCAAATGCACCATATCTCCTGGAAACATACTACTCACCTGTTTTTCACCTGTTTCTGATTTGCAAATAAAAAACAAACAACCTTGTTGCAACAAGTAAGCACCATCATGATCTTCACCATAATGAATAAGACGAACACCTGAAGGCATACAGATGGGTGTAAATAGATCACACAAAGCTCTGCGATCAACATCGTTCATACGTTCAAAAATAGAATGTTTTGAAAGAATTGGGTACATCCAATAATGTTTCAATAAATCTAACATCGCCAGTTTAAAAGCGGCAGATTCGCATGCCTCAATCGTTGAAATGGGAATTTGAAATAAGCGAGAGGTTTGTTTTGCCCGTACTCTGGCTGAACGGCGTTGCCGTGTAAAAAGTCCCAATTCTCCAAGCAATACCGAGACGCCATCCTCAGCTACCAACATATCTTCACCATCTTCCAAGTATTCTGGAAGTTGAATACCCAACACCCCATCCTCCAACAACCATAAAAAATCCGCTGGATCACCTGCTTCACACAACACTTCACCCGTAGTCAGTGTTAATACATCACCTATACCTTTGAGCTCATTCAATAGATCTGGAAAGTCCATGGCAGTAGGTGGCTCAGGGGTTTCTTCCAATACTTCGCTGACTTGCAAAACTTCTGAAGATTCTAAAATTTCATCTTTCGGAATCCATGCAGCACATATATCTTGAACTTTTGCGTCTAAGGCTTGGGCTGCATCCGCTTCATCTTGCTGCTCATACATATCAGCCACATGTTCATACATCGCACATGCATCACCCCATGCCTCCATTTGCTCATAACACCATGCAAGTCGCAACCACATATCCTTGGAATGTTTCATATCTTCACATTGCACGATTTCTTGATATGTCGCGACTGCCTCATGGTATGACTTTTTTGTCAAAAGTTGACGCGCTTGGCGTATCAATACAGGTAATTCATTATCCATAATTTTGACCCAAGGGGTGACATGATTTGATACACTTATGCAGGTGTTGTTGACTTGCATGGGTAGAGATTTCAGTGCTTGTGATATGTGCATACCCCAACATCCATTGAATACTGCATAAATCTATACCATGATTCAACATGCCCACCCGTTGCAATATACCTGCCATTGCTTCGACCCCCCAAATTTCTACGGGAGCATGTATCACATCATATCCTGTGGATCGACATCCAGATGTCGCCTAACTCCAGAAGGCACACGCATGTCATCGAGCAGTGGCGCAAGCTTCCAAGGTAATATTTTTCGTGAGGCATCTCGAATCAACACTTCCACACGGAATCGCCCTGCCATTTTTTCCATCGCACACGCCATTGGACCGCCCACTTGAATAGCCTCCCAAGTTCGGATGATGCTTGCCATACTTTCCGCTGCTTGCTCTGCCTTATCTCGATGAGGGGATGAAAATACGATACGCACCCAACGCCCAAAAGGTGGGAAGGATAGTTCTTGACGCAACGCCATTTCCTCATCCAAGGTGATACGCGCATCGACACCGCCCAAACGCGCCAACCAAGAGGCATCAGGGTTGCATGTTTGAATCAATACACGACCTTTATCAGCACCGCGCCCTGCCCTGCCCATGACTTGGGTCATTTGTTGCCACCAACGTTCGCCCGCTCGAAAATCAGGCAAATTCAACCCCAAATCCGCATTGACCACACCCACCAAGGTCACTTTCGGAAAATGATGCCCTTTGACCAACATTTGCGTACCAATCAAGCAATCCAATGAACCATCAGCAAAAGCTTGTAACATAGCTTGCAACTGCGTTTGTGTCCGCACCACATCTCTATCAAAACGCGCAAAACGTAAATCAGGCAAGTGCTTTTGAAGTATTTCTTCAATTTTCTCCGTACCCACACCCAAAGGTAACAAAGCATCTTCACCACAAACTTCACACACACGGCGAACACGGCGAACATAACCACAGCCATGACAACGCAACTCACCCTTCTGCCGATGCAAGGTTAGACGCAAAGAACAAGCATCACATTCAGGTACAAAACCACAGGCAGTACATTGCAATGCAGGTGCATAACCCCGTCGATTAAGAAAAAGGATGGATTGTTGCTTGGCTTCTTGGGTATCCCGCAAGGCTTGTATCAAAGCATCCGATAACACCGAATGATTCCCACACATATCCACAATCTCAGGTTGAATGGCAGCATGACCTGAAATGCGTTCAGGCATTTCCAACAATGTCATCGCACCCAAACTGACTTGCCGCCAATTCTCTAAACTGGGTGTCGCAGATCCTAAAACCACAGGGATTTTCTTTTCTTGCGCCAAAAGAAGTGACATATCTCGCGCTGAATAGGCCACCCCATCATGTTGTTTAAATGATGAATCGTGTTCTTCATCGACAACAATCATGCTTAAACGTGGCAACGGCAAAAAAAGTGCAGAGCGTGTGCCAATCAATACATCCAAGTTATCCAAGCTCGCACGTACAGCAATCCGTTCTCTATCGGACATCGCCGAATGCCATGTCATCAAGGATTGAAAACGTTGGGATAATCGCGCCAGCCACATCGGAGTCAAACCAATTTCAGGCACCAAAATCAATACTTGCTGTCCTCGTTTGACCAAAGCCTCAGCCGCTTTTAAATATACTTCTGTTTTTCCAGAGCCTGTGACACCAAACAATAAAAAAGGTTGAAATCGTTTTCTAGCTTTTAAGATATTTGCCACCGACTTGCGTTGAACAGCTCGCAAATGGGTGGGACGTTGCTCTTGCATACTGGATTTTTTCGCTTCTTTTAAGGTGGGTAGCGCAAGTTCAACATCGCCATGTTGTACGGCTTGTAATAAACGGTAACAAGGAAAATCCCCTTGGATGCGACGTATGATGGTTGCCCAAGATAATGCAGCTTTGGTCTTAAATACGGCTGCCAAATCTGCATCATAAGCTTGCAAAGCATCACGGTGAATACAGCGAAAACGCCGTTTATTTTCTTGCGCCCATGCAAGACCCATCTCCCAAACTTGTCCTTCAGGGGCTAAATAATAACGCCCCGCCCGTTTTAACCATGCTTGATAGGCATCATCATATAAGGGTACAATATCCAAACGATCATGTACCTTTTTTAAGGTGGGCATACCATCATTGGAAACCGTCATGGCACAAACCACGCCCAAGCGGTAAGAAGAACCCAAGGGGACTTGCACACGAATGCCTACCATAGGTTCACCCAGTTCAGCCACCCATTGATAAGAAAAAAGCATGCGAAGTGGGGCAAACACCGCCACATCCACCAACAATTTAATCAATCACCTTAAACGCTTGTAAGGCATCATGGGCTGCTGCCAGTTCCGCGAACTTTTTGCGTTCGCCAAAACCTTTGCCTTTCAATGCCCCCTGTACATAACATGATGCTTGGAAACGTGGCGAATAGTTGACCCCCAAATCCACCACTTCATAGCTTGGCAAACCCCAAGTTTTACCTTGCGTATATTCTTGCAATTGACTCTTGGCATCGCGTGCATCGCCTTTTGCCAAAGATTCAAACAAGGGTTGCCAAGCTTTTAAAATCAAAGGGCGGACAACCTCCCAGCCCGCATCTTTGAACACAGCCCCCAACACCGCTTCAACCGCATTGGCAACGATAGAATTCGATTTCACACCGCCTTGTTTGGTTTTTTCGCCTTCACCCACGCGCAAATACTTTTCAAGCTGCCAAATTTTTGCCACTTCATATAAACTTTCTTTGCGCACCAAAGAAGCTCTAAGGCGAGATAATTGCCCTTCTGCTTCATCGGGAAAGCGGTCATGCAAATATTCAGCAATGACCAAACCCAACACAGCATCACCCAAAAATTCCAAACGCTCCATGTGCTCATGACTATAGGAACAATGGGTTAAAGCACGTTGCAACAAATGTCCATCACAAAAGGACACACCCAAATGATGAGCCAAGTTATGGGGCTTCATGGGCTGACTCGGCATACGGTTTCATTTCAAAGTCTTCTTTCCACTGCTTACGAAAATTATCCCACTTACTTTGAATCGCAACGCCTTCATCCGATTCAGAATCACCGACATTGGGCTGCCCCAAAAACCATGCCGTGATATGATAAGAGGATGAAATTTTCACATATCCTTCACCATCTGATGTCACTTCCAAATGTTCATAAAATTCTTTGGGAAGACTTTCGGGGCTTAAATATTGTGTCCTTAACAAGTCAGGCAAACGCTCACGAATCGATTGTTCCGACAGTTTCGATAAATTTTTCACTATGCCATCAAATGTATCTTGGGTTTTCCAATAGCTACTATAAATCGGCCATACAGCGGTAGCATACAAGCCTCCACCACCCAGTATCATACCCCAAATCATCATCTTAAATATAGAAAATCCTTTCATTTTCTTTGTCATATTGTGCCCTTCCACCTTAATGTAAAAGTTTTCCCAAACGATCCCAACGAACAGTGCCTTTCTCATGATCCCAAGACCACCAAACAACCTCTGCTTTACCCACCAAATATGATTGCGGTACAAAGCCCCAAAAACGTGAATCTCTTGAATTGTTTCGGTTGTCACCCAACACCATGTAATGCCCAGCAGGTACAGTCCAAGAACCATCTTTGATGGAATAAGATTTACGCAAGACTTCATGATCGACATCAAACAAATGTTCTTCATAAAGCCCCGATACATCAATGCTTCCATCACCCATAAAGTAAGCACGTTCACCTTTTTTTTCTAACTTCATTTTTGTACCATTCACATAAAGTTCGTTGTCTTTGTAGACAATCTTATCGCCTGGCAACCCCACAATACGTTTGATATAATCAATACTTCGATCACCTGGGTAATCAAAGACCACAATATCACCATGGTGTGCTTTTTTCGGAGCGATTTGAATATCGGTCAAGGGAATACGAAAGCCATAGTCATAACGGGTGACAAACAAGTAATCACCCACTTCTAAGGTCGGCACCATACTGGATGATGGAATTTTGAACGGCGCGACAATAAAGCTGCGAATGACAATGGCGATCAAAGCAATCACTATCAAACTCTCCAGCCACTCGCGCCAAATCGGTTTATCTTGCTTCTCCATCGTGTTAATTCTCCTCGTTGAGTCTTAAGACTGCTAAAAATGCTTCTTGTGGGACTTCCACACTACCAATCGCCTTCATGCGTTTTTTACCACGTTTTTGTTTTTCGAGCAATTTACGTTTGCGTGTAATATCGCCGCCATAACATTTGGCAATGACATTTTTACGCACGGCTTTCACCGTTTCACGGGCTAAAATTTTACCACCCATCGCGGCTTGAATGGGAATATCAAACTGTTGACGCGGAATCAATTCACGCAACTTTTTCACCAATAAACGTCCGCGTGATTCAGCCACCGATTGATGCACAATCATCGACAGCGCATCCACCGCTTCACCATGCACCAACACATCCAATTTAATCACAGACTCTTCACGAAACGCTGCCAATTCATAATCCATCGACGCATAGCCACGCGACACTGATTTTAATTTGTCATAAAAATCAATCACCATTTCACCCAATGGCAAGTTGTATGTCAGCATCACCCGACCTTGCCCAATAAACTTCATATCTTCCTGTAAGCCACGACGTTCTTGGCATAATTTCATCAATGCGCCCACAAATTCTTCGGGCATAAAAATATTGGCACGAACCGTGGGTTCTTCAATTTTTGTGATTTCGACAGGGTCAGGAAAACCACTCGGGTTGGCGACTTCTTTCATCGTTCCATCTTTAAAATGAATACGGTATACCACCGATGGTGCCGTGGTAATCAAATCCAAATCATACTCACGTTCCAAACGCTCTTGAATGATTTCCATGTGCAACATGCCCAAAAAACCACAGCGAAAACCCAAACCCAATGCCGTCGAGCTTTCAGTTTCATAGGTAAAGGAAGGATCATTCATGTTTAATTTCTCAAGTGAGTCGCGCAAATCCACATAATGAGCAGAATCCACAGGGTAAAGACCTGAAAAGACCATGGCTTTGGGTTCTCTAAAACCGGGTAAACTTTCGACAGCAGGTTTTCGATCCAATGTTACCGTATCGCCGACGCGTAAATCACGGAGATTCTTAATACCGCAAATCATGAAGCCCACAGTCCCTGAAATTAGTGACTTTTGAGAAACAGGCGCAGGTTGAAACACCCCCACATCATTGACCTCATAAGCAATATTGTTGGACATCAAACGAATTTTATCACCCTTATTCATCACACCATCAAAAACCCGAACCAGAGCCACAGCACCCACATACGAGTCAAACCATGAATCAATAATCAGTGCGCGCAGTATTTCGTCATCACGATCTTTCGGAGATGGGATGCGATGCACAATGGCTTCCAATACATTGGCAATGCCTTCACCCGTTTTTGCAGATACCGCAATGGCTTCGGATGCATCAATACCAATCACTTCTTCAATTTGACGTTTGGCCTCTTCCACATCAGCAGAAGGCAAATCAATTTTATTGATGATAGGAATGATTTCCAAATCATTTTCCATCGCCAAGTAAACATTGGCAAGGGTTTGTGCTTCCACCCCTTGGGTCGCATCGACAATCAATAAAGCACCTTCACATGCTTGCAAAGAACGCGATACTTCATAGGTGAAATCCACATGCCCTGGGGTATCAATCAAGTTGAGCTTATAGACTTCCCCATCTTGGGCTGGATAATCCAAGCTAGCAGTTTGCGCCTTGATGGTGATTCCACGTTCTTGTTCCAAGTCCATCGAATCAAGCACCTGTTTTTTCATTTCACGTTCTGAAAGTGCGCCAGTTTCTTCAATCAGACGGTCAGCCAGCGTTGATTTACCATGGTCGATGTGTGCAATGATAGAAAAATTGCGAATATATTGCTGTTTAAAAGTTGAGTTTGCCATTGGTGCGGTATTGTAAACATCGGCTCACATATTCGCTATAAACGGTTCTCTCCTCCCCCTCTTTGAACAAACATAGTTTGCATCCAAAGCCCAACAACTTGAGTGTGCGCAAAAAAAACATCACCACCATTTCACATCAACATAGGAATATATTCGTGAGTCAAGACAACTTTTCCACCCTCAAACTCAATCAAGCATTACTGAACAACCTTTCATCACTCAAATATCACACCATGACACCCATCCAAACACAAAGCTTGCCGCCTATTTTGTCGGGTAAAGATGTGATCGGACAAGCCAAAACAGGTTCAGGAAAAACAGCCGCCTTTGGTTTGGGTTTACTCAATAATCTCAATATTCAAGATTTGCATGTTCAAGCTTTGGTGCTTTGCCCAACCCGAGAACTGGCGGATCAAGTTGCCAAGGATTTACGCAAACTGGCGCGTACGCTTGCGAATGTTAAGATTCTCACCCTCGCAGGCGGTCTTCCATTCAAAGCACAAGCGACATCTTTGGCTTATGGGGCGCATATCGTGGTTGGTACACCAGGGCGGGTTCAAGAGCATCTTGAACGTGAATATTTAAATTTAGAGCATCTGCAAACGTGGGTTTTGGATGAAGCTGATCGTATGTTGGACATGGGTTTTCAAGCATCCTTGAATGCCATTGCTTCACATGTTCCCAAACAACGCCAAACGCTGTTGTTTAGTGCGACATTTCCTGAATATATTGAGAGCATGAGCCAACACATCATGCGTCACCCCATCCATATTCGGATTGAAGAACAACATGATCAAACCAGTATTGAGCAACATTTTTACGAAATTCAGCCCCAAGATGATCGTGGTGCGGCACTGCTCACGCTGATACAGCATTACCAGCCTGAATCTGCAATTATTTTTTGCAACACCAAACGAGACACCGAAGAAGTCAGCCACGCATTGATTTATCAAGGTTTGAGTGCTTTGGCATTGAATGGTGACTTGGAGCAATGGGAACGTGATCAAGCCATGATTCGTTTTGCCAACCAAAGTATCAGTATACTTGTTGCCACCGATGTGGCTGCACGTGGTTTGGATATTGAAGGCTTGGATTTGGTGATTAACTACCATATTGCCCAAAAACCTGAAACCCATATTCATCGTATGGGTCGAACAGGTCGGGCTGGGCACCAAGGCATGGCATGTTCTATTTTTAGTGCCAAAGAAGCCTTTAAAATTGCACGTTTGGGTGACTACCTCGAACAAACAGTGATCGGTGAAGCCCTACCAACTATCGATAATAACGCCCCAAGCATCGCCAAAGCACGCATGGCTACCCTACAAATTGGTGGTGGCAAAAAACAAAAAATTCGCGCTGGTGATATTTTGGGAGCCTTGACCAGTCAAGGCGGCATCACAGGAAAACAAGTGGGGAAAATTCATATTTTGGATCAATGGGCTTATGTTGCAGTCGAACGTACTGTACTCAAACAAGCATTTAAAAAGCTTAAAGAAGGCACATTAAAGGGTAAAAAGTTTCGTGTACGCTGTATTTAAAGGTCGTTTAAAGACTGTAATCCAACCATTCTTTTTCGGGCACATCATCTTCCGAAACCGTTTGACCTCGCATAGAGATAGCTGCTTGATGCACACTTTCTTGAGTGCCTGAAATTAAAGGGTGCCATGGCAACAATGATTTGCCTTCAAAACGTAAGCGGTAGGCGCAGGTTTCAGGAAGCCACGCATAATGTTCAGCCTGAAATGTTCGCATATCCAGACATTCAGGCACGCGCAACAAGCGATGTTTATAATCAGAGCAAGCACATGTATCATCATCAAACAAACGACAGGCAATGCGGGTGTGCAATATCTCACCCGTATCTTCATCTTCAAATTTTTGCATACAACATTGACCACACCCATCGCAAAGTTGTTCCCATTCGCTTTGTGTGAGTGTATTCAATGGTTGTTGCCAAAATTTTATCGTGTTTTCTTTCATTCAGGCATCAGCTCCGTATCTTTGGCAATGGGCAAAGGCTGGGGGTAATCGGTTGAATAATGAAGACCACGCGATTCATGACGCTGTTGCGCAGAACGCACCATCAATTCCGCGACCAAAGCAAGGTTACGAAGCTCAATCAAATCACGGCTCAAGGGATGTCGCCAATAAAAATTGGCAATTTCTTCTTGCACGACCATCAAACGCCGCTTGGCACGCCGAAGACGCAAATCGGAACGGACAATACCCACATAATGCGACATCACCGCTCGAATTTCATCCCAGTTTTGTTTGATTTGGATGCGTTCTTGTTCAGGAACAATGCCCGCATCATCCCAAGCTGGAATAGCCATGGATGCTTGTTTACTTGTGCCTTCTATCACTTTTTGACTACATGCTTCGGCCATCACCAAACATTCCAACAAGGAGTTGCTCGCCAAACGATTCGCACCATGTAAACCTGTACATGCTGATTCACCAATGACATAAAGTCCTTCAATATCCGTTTCACCCGCCAATGTCGTTGCCACACCACCACAGATATAATGCGCCGCAGGCACAATGGGAATTGGCGTTGTTCTCATATCCAAACCCAAAGCCATCAAACGCTGATGGATATTCGGAAATTGTTTCAAAATCAAGGCTTCACCCAGTCCGCGTGCATCCAAGAACATGCAATCATCACCTTGTTTTTTCATCTCATGGTCAATCGCTCTTGCCACCACATCTCGGGGCGCAAGCTCTCCCCGTTCATCATAATTAAAAACAAAGCGATGCCCTAAAGCATCCACCAGATGTGCGCCTTCACCACGCAATGCTTCGCTTAATAACATCGAAGGAGCATGGGGATGAAACAAACAAGTGGGATGAAATTGCATCATTTCCATGTTGCGTACCGTACAACCCGCACGCCATGCCATGGCAATGCCATCACCTGTAGCAGCATGGGGGTTTGAGGTGTACATATACACTTTTCCTGCACCGCCTGTGGCAAGAATGGTATGTTTTGCTGCGATACTCATAACCGAACCATCCGATTTAAGAAAATAAGCACCCAAGCAACGGTTCTTACCACGAACATGTCCAATATGATGACTGGTTACCAAATCAATGGCGATATGATGTTGAAAACAATGAATGTTTTTCTGGGTTTGCACATGTTTCCATAAGGTTTCGCCAATGGCGCGCCCTGTTGCATCTTGGGCATGGGCAATACGGCGATGACTATGCCCACCTTCTTGTGTTAAATGCAAACCTTCATCGTTGCCATCAAACGGTGTTCCCCATGCCAATAATTTCTGAATCATGGCACCACCACGTTCACCCACTTGCCGCACGACATCTTCATGGCAAAGCCCAACGCCTGCTCGCAAGGTATCAGCGACATGATTTTCAATGGAATCATCGGCATCAAAGACACCTGCAATACCGCCTTGCGCTTGATAGGTATTGGAGTCTGTAAATTCGCCCTTATTCATCAAGGCTACGCTGCCATGTTCCGCTAAAGCTTTGGCTGCCAATAAGCCAGCGGCCCCACTTCCCACAATCAAATAATCATATTGTAGATGCTCTGTATTCATCGTTCGGAATCCTTCGGTATAACGGCTTAATTAACTGATGTTACGCACCTTATCAAAAAAACAGCGTCATCCCCGAAATCTTTTATCGGGGATCTATCCATAGACCCCCTACACACGCATTCGAGGGTGACGATTCGGATGATGAACGAAAGGTTAGCTTCATACTTAAACGACTATAATCCCTCTCAATGCTTTTTCATCTCATTTATTATATTGAATGATTTTAGCACCATTGAAGCTATTGATATTAACGGCAAGATCATAGCTATTGTACCCCATACAAGCCAGTGCTTCACAGCAGATTTGCATTCGCTTGGATATACGATCAAATATTTTCATGCTCGGATATCCATTTTTTAAGCCATACTGTAGCCGCCTTTACCTGCATGGGGCGACTGATAAAATAGCCCTGCACACGATCACATCCCAAAGCAACCAAAGTATCCCAATCACCTTGATCTTCCGCACCTTCCGCCACCACACGTAAGCCAAGGTTGTGTGCCAAACTGATAATTGCGCGCACAATCACAATATCATTCTCATTTTTTTGCATACCCATGACAAATGAGCGATCAATTTTGAGTTCATTCACTTTCAAATATTTCAAATAGGATAACGATGAGTAACCTGTGCCAAAATCATCTATCGAAACTTCTACCCGCATCGCATCAATCGAATGCAACACTTCAGAAGCTTGTTTGGGATCATCCATCAGCATACTTTCGGTAATTTCCAATACAATCGCTTCGGGGGGTAAGTGATAACGTTGAAAACAGCCACGCACACGCTCCAGCAAACTCTCTTCCTTCAGGTTTCTAGCAGATAAGTTAACCGAAACGCAAACTTCCATGCCTTCTGCTCGCCAAACTGCACATTGCGCCGCCGCTTCTTCTAAAACCCACCATGTCATGGGGTTAATCAACCCCGTTTCTTCTGCCATCGGAATGAACATATCAGGAAATATCATGCCACGGGTTGGGTGATGCCAACGAACCAATGCTTCGAAAGAAGGTAATCCATCCCCTTCTGTCAACAGTTGTGGCTGGTAATAAAGCTCCAAACCATTGTTTTCAATCGCATACTTTAAATCACCCACCAACGACAAGCGCGCTTCACTGTGGGTTTTCATATCAGGCTGATAAAATACCGCACTTCGCTGCTCTTTCTTCGCCACATACATCGCCACTTCGGCACACTGCATCAAGCCTTCAACATCTTGGGCATGTTCGGGAAACATTGCCACACCCATGCTTGCACTCATTTGTATCGTGTGTTTGTTATCAAGTATTTTCAATGGCAAGGTCAAGGATTGCATCAGCTTCTGAATGACTTCTTCGGCTTGGGTTGCATTTGTATCTGGGAGAGCTACGGCAAACTCATCACCGCCCAAGCGTGCTAGCGTATCCGAGCTTCGCAATTGCAAACGAAAGCGTTGAGCGACTTCTTGCAATAAAACATCACCCGTGTGGTAGCCTAAAGTATCATTCACCTCTTTGAAACGGTTTAAATCAACCATCAAGAAACAGCATGGAAAGTTTTCACGACCCGCGATTTGAAAGGATTGCTGCGCACGTTCTTCCAGCAATGTGCGGTTGGGTAATCCTGTCAACACATCATGCAATGCTTGGTGCTTCATCACATTCTTTTGACGTTCCAACTCCAATGTACGTTGACGCAGACTATCATGCAAACCATCCACTTCTTGATTCAATTGCTGATATTTATTTTCAAGTGTTCGCAGTTGCTTACGTAATTTTTGAACTTCTTGATTCATACTCACCATCCATGTCACTTGAGGTAATCCTTACAAACCACCAAATTAGAAGCAAGATAAGCAAGAGGTACGCCAGTCAAACTATGTATGATTCAAAGTATTCTTGCCAACTGCATGCCCAACCATGCTAAGGTCACACAAATCAATACCTGCGCCAACACATTCCCCAATGCCATGCTAAACGCACCTTCTTGCAACAACCGTGCTGTCTCTACTGAGAAGGTTGAAAAGGTGGTGAATGCGCCGAGAAAACCGACTGTAACAGCCAAACGTGCCAGTTCACCCACCGTCACACGTTCTAACATCCACACGAACAAAAAACCAAGCAGAAAACTACCCACAATATTAACGGTTAAGGTACCCCAAGGGAATGCACTACCTGATAAACGTTGGATAAATCCTGCAACATACCATCGCATCACCGCGCCCAATGCACCACCTGCTGCAATCGCCAGCATTTGCTTCATATTTTTGACTCCTTACGCAGTGCTTCACGTCGCTCATTCAGCCATATCATGCGTTCACTCAATGTCCGCTCAAAGCCACGTTGTGTCGGTTCAAATAAGGGAATATGACCCAAAGCATCAGGAAAGTGAGATTGATCGACAACGGCATCCTTAGCATGATGGGCATATTGA
This sequence comes from Zetaproteobacteria bacterium, assembly GCA_002746295.2. GTDB lineage: Bacteria > Pseudomonadota > Zetaproteobacteria > Mariprofundales > Mariprofundaceae. The sequence continues at coordinate 4,497 of NVWS02000051.1, read as the reverse complement.
TAACCTTCACCATGCCCCAGATCCTTCATTAACTTTGTTGGCGCATTTTTCAAATGCATGGGTACATCCAAATGACAGCTTTCACGCGCCAATTTTCTCGCGGCTTTTTCTGCCAAATAAGCGGCGTTGCTTTTCGGAGCCAATGCCAAATAAATCGCCGCCTCAAACAAACCTTGCTCACCTTCGGGGGAACCTAAAAACTCAAACATCCGCTGGGCATCCATACAAACACTGAGTGCGCGCGGATCTGCCAAGCCCACATCTTCTGTGGCAATACGAATCAAACGCCGCGCCAGATATAACGGCTCATCACCAGCTTCCAGCATACGTGCCAACCAATAACAACTTGCATCAGCATCAGAACTTCGAATGGATTTATGTAAGGCTGAAATTAAATCATAATGTCCATCGCCATCACGGTCATAATTGGCTTGGCGGCGCATCCATTGCTGTTGAACTTGCTGCAATGCCCACGTTTTTTTATCATCACTTTCAATCAAGGCTTGCAAGGCATTCAATGCATAACGTGCATCACCATTCGCAGCCGTTGCCAGCCATTGCAAGGCTTCTTGTTGAACAGAAAAACGTGTATATTCAGTTTTCAAGTTCTTTAAACCCCGCTGTAAAATCACCAGTACCGCATCTTTTTCCAAGGCATTCAAAACCACCACTCGGCAACGCGAAAGCAAGGCATTGTTCAAATTAAACGATGGGTTCTCCGTGGTTGCGCCCAGCAAAATTAAGGTTCCATCTTCCAAGTAGGGTAACAACACATCCTGTTGCGCCTTATTAAAACGATGAATTTCATCCAGAAACAACAGGTAAGATCGGTTCTCAGATTGGGCTTGCGCCACCACGGCTTGCACTTCTTTTTTGCCTGCCGATACAGCTGAAAGCATGACAAACGGCATATCGGCAGACTCTGCCATCAAGCTTGCCAGTGTGGTTTTACCCACACCTGGTGGTCCCCAAAAAATACAAGAAACTGCGCGATTTTCACGAATAGCTACCGCAAACCAGCCCGAATCATTGGTAATACCCTGTTGACCTTGCACATCCTGCAAAGACTTGGGGCGCAAACGATAAGCCAGTGGTACATCCTTGGATGGCGCATCAAACAGTGTATTCACGCGATATTAAAACTTTTTGGAAACAGATAATGCCAGCGTTTGCTGACGATCATGATAAGCACCTGCAAATGCTAGAGGAGCAGTTGCCGTCTGATTTGTATAAAAGCCATAAGCGTAAGCCAAATCAATATGTACCCCCATCAAATCGCCACCTGCGCCTATGGTGAAGCGATGCCCTGCTTGATCGATGATGGCAGGCTGTACATTGCCTGTACTGTTGGCACCTTGTTGATAAGCATAACCAAAACGAAATGCAGTATTGGGTAACCAGTAATAGCTCAAGCCTGTTTTAATTGCGAAAGTATTTTTCAACGATGTGGCATGGGTGATGGTGCCACCTTGTACATTCAAATCATTTAAACGCGACCAATGGGTATAAGTCACATCGCCTTCCAAACGAAACATATCATCGACATCATGAGAGACACCCAAGGTCAATGTTTCAGGCAAGTTTAGATTCATCTTTTGCACACCTTGGCTGATTTTAACTTTACTACCTGTGCGCAACAGCATGCCTACCCGCCAAAAAGGTGCAGGCTTCCAATTCACGCCAATATTGATGCCAAAACTCGCGCGATCACTGCCTGAAAATGCTGCTGCACCTTGTGTCATTTGAACACGGCTTTGATAAATATCCAAACCGTGTGCCACAGCCAATGTACTACTCAAGGCATACACAACATCCAAGGATAGCCTATCCACTTCAAGGTTGGTTTGCGCACCAAACCATGCATTATGCGCAGCAAACGGGCGTGTTAACGCCATCGAAGCTCCCACATTACCACTGTGCGGCATCCAAATCGCATTGAAGCCTTGGACTTTGTAGTTATTCCCTGCATTAAAAGGCATGCCTGTGGCCGTGACCACCGATGAATTACGTAATTTAACCGCTGTATTCAACTGAATTTCCACACCCTCCAGCCACGCCACCGCTGCGGGATTATAAGAAGCAGCAGAAACATCTGCCACACCTGCCACCATAGCATTGGCAAGACCCACACCTGCCGCACTGGCATCACTATTGGCAAAGCCCGATGCTTGTGCTGTTTGCAAAGCACTGCCACACAAGGATAATATTCCCAAACTTATTGCCACTCGTTTTTTCATTATCTCTCCATCATCTGCCCATCGGCGTTCAACACATCCACACCTTTGGGTACTGTAAATTCAAAAATTTTCATATCAGGCGCACCCGTTTGCAAGGATAACAATTGCATACGGTTACGATTACCCAAGGCATCACGGCTTTCAAACCATGCTGGCAAACCATTATTTTGTAGGGATAACCATAATTCAGTCTGTAAACCCATGCGTAAATGATACACCGAACGTCCAGATTCTTGGGATTCTCCCAAAAGTTTAATATCATCAGCCGTTACCCGACCTTCCAGCAAACGCATCGCAATCGGATCAATGGCATCCAAAGATTGTAAATGTTGCACTTGCATCAAATCGGGTTCGTAAAACCAAATATCTTCACCATTACTCACATAAAGCTGTGCATACGGCTGCGTATATTGCCAACGAAAGTGTCCGAATTTTGCCACTGACAAATGCCCTTTAAACTGTTGCTGACTACCATCATCATAGGTCATGGTTTGTTTGAATGCGCAAGAAAAACCTTTTATTTCAGATAAGCGTTGCAAACCATCTTGCAAAGCCTGCGGTAAATCCGAAGCCCATGTCGTATGCGCCGATAACATCACACATAAACATATACATATTTTATAAAATTTCATCATCACCCTATTACCTAGAAGAATCTGTTGGCTTTTCTATATCATAAATCGCATCTGTGATACTTTCCATACGATTTTGTGAAATAAATTGAGCATCATTCAATCCACGGTTGTAGAAATACACACCCATCTCTTTCGAAAAAAAAGTGAGTAAAAATTCTGCATCAAACTGCCCAATATCTTGATCCAATTCTGCATCAAAATATGTTTTTATCTTTTCAATAAGGATTCGCTTTTCTCCTTCTGAAAATTCCACCTCTGATATCATACGGTTTTATTCACCCCCTAAAATCATCTCACATCTCCATCTTCTTGTACTGAATCTGATCCCTTTGCTCGCGTTCCCATGATCTTGCATGGGAATGTATATAGTGATTCAAGTATTAAATCAGCACGTCATTCCCGAAATCTTTTATCGGGAATCTAATGATAGATCCTCGATACAAGCATTCGAGGATGACGATTGGGCAATATAGAAATGATAGTTCTATACTTGAATGACTATACCCTGTTTTAACCGTTATTTGCAAAGAATCTTGAGGACTTCGTCCAACCCTCCCGCTTGAATGGCAACATCTGCTTCTTTTTGCACCGCAGGTTTAGCATGGAATGCAACCCCCAAACCAGCGGCATGAATCATCGGTAAATCATTGGCGCCATCTCCAATCGCCACAGTCTGACGCATTGACAGCCCATATTTTTCAGCTTGAGTGAAAAGTGATGCCCGCTTATAAGTGGCATCTACAATATGCCCCAACACTTTGCCTGTCAGTGTACCCGCTTGAATATCCAGCTGATTGGATGCCGTAAAATCCAAGTTTAAACGCTTTTGAAAACGCTCTGTAAAATAGGTAAAACCACCAGAGACCAAACCCACCTTCCAACCATGTGATTGAACAGTCTGAATCAATGTTTCCGCCCCATCGGTGAGTTGGATGCGCTCTTGGTAAACCTGCTCCAACACATTCGCATCCAGACCAGCCAAAAGCTTCACCCGCTCAATCAATGATGTTGAAAAATCGAGTTCGCCACGCATCGCCCGCTCTGTAATCTTGGATATTTCAGATTTAATACCCAAAAAGTCAGCAATCTCATCAATACACTCGCATTGAATCAGTGTGGAATCCATGTCCATAAACAATAGACCTGGCTTGGATAACGTGGGAAAATGGGTTGTTTTCATGGCTCGCAACTCTTTCGAAGCGCGCCAAGAAAGGCAATCATTTCACACCCATGTTGAATCCCATTCAGATTCCGAGAAAACCAGCACAGAATTCCGAATATCCACAGTATATATAGTAGATTAAGCACTAAAGCGGCATTTTGTATTTTTTAAAGTTTCCATAATCACATCATTTATATCTTCAAATTTATCACGTATTTTTCTAATATGCGATTTCATGACAGCCCAATAATTTTCAATAGGATTAAAATCTGGAGAATATGGCGGTAAATACAGCAAGGTACAGCCAGCCGCTTCAATGATTTCGACGACCTGCTTCACTTTATGAATGGCTGCATTATCCATCACGACCACTTGCCCTTTGGTTAAAGAATGGACAAACATATTCTTCAACCAATACAAAAATAATTCTCCATTCATTGTACCTTCGTACATCATTGGAACG
>NVWS02000050.1 GCA_002746295.2 Zetaproteobacteria bacterium | reverse complement strand
GAATGACCGTGCTTTTATTTCGGTAATGACGCGAGTGAAAAAACGCTACTGCATGCGTTCAATCCAACATTGCATGCAACAAACCACCACGAAAAGGGGGAAAACCGATGCCATAAATCATCGCAGCATCCAAATGTTTGGCATCATCCACCACTCCCTCATCCAAACAACGCTGGGCTTCGCGTAACATCGGCAACAAACAAGCATCCAACACAGCCTGTTTACCCATCACCACATCATCAGCGATGTTGGCATCGCATTCTTTTTCGCGTGTTGTATAACTCAAATATGCGTGTAAACCTTCATTGATATGCTTGGCTTTGCCTTTTTCATACACATAAAAACCTGCGCCTGATTTTTCACCCAACACACCATCTTTCACCATGCGTGCAAACCATGTTGGCAACTGGAACACATCTGTATCGAAACTTGCGCTCAAATGTTCACCCACATGCAAACAAATATCCAAACCCACCCGATCTGCCAGTTCAATCGCACCCATCGGCAAGCCATAGGCTTTCAAAATACCATCCACATGCACAATAGATTGACCTTCTGAGACCAAACGTAATGCCGCAGTCATCAATGGCATCAAACAACGGTTGACCAAAAAACCAGGACGATCTGCGACCACCACAGGATATTTACCCAATGAAACCGCCCAAGCGGCCACAGCTTGAATGGTTTCAGGTGATGTTTGTTCACCCGCAATAATTTCAACCAGCGGCATTTTGGGAGCTGGATTGAAAAAGTGTAGACCAGCCAAACGTTCGGGATATTGAAGCCCCTGTTGCTGCGCTGTGACCGAAAGTGACGAGGTATTGCTCAATAACAGCGTTGTTTCACTCACTTTACTTTCCACATCCTGCCAAAGCTTTTGCTTGATGGATAAATCTTCCAGCACAGCTTCCAGTACCACATCTGCCGCGTGTAAACCACTGGCATCCAACGTGGGTCGAATACTTTGCAGACGTTGTTGCCCATGCGCGTGTGTTCGTTTGGCAAAGCCTGCGATATGTGTCATACCTCGACTCAAGGCAGCCGCAGATACATCGTGCAAATCAACACGCCCCTGCTTGCTCACCACCCAAGCAATACCACTGCCCATCACACCTGCGCCATAAACTGCGGTATGTCGCAAACCTGCCGCCATCGTTTGCCCTGCACGCACAGCCGCTTGGTGTTTCAGCCCTTCACCAAGAAAAAACACATGAATAAGGTTTTTACAGCTATCGGTCACCGCCAATCTACCAATAGATTGCGCTTCCAGTGTATAAGCTTCTGCATCATCCATGCCTGCAATCTTCCGAAAGAGTTGCAAGGTTGCAGATAAGGCAGGGTAAGCTTCATCCATATCCAATACAGGAAAACGTGCTTGTACCTTCCGTTCTAGCACATAAAAGAAAATGGCGCGTAAAGGTGGCAATGAAAACCAATATGGTTTCATGCCTTGCTGTTTTTTACCTTTCGCCACCAACACATCCACGGCTTGCTCCACTTGCTCCATATAACATACCATATCTGCCAAGCCCAAACGTTTGGCTTGCTTGGCATGAACACTGCGCCCACTTAAAATCATCTCACTGGCTTTGAGCCACCCGACCTTTTTGGGCAAACGTACACAACCACCAAAACCAGGGTGAATTCCCAATTTAATTTCAGGCAAACCCAATTGCGTTTTTTCATCATCAACAGCTAAAATCGCATCACAGGCCAGTGCCAGTTCTAGTCCACCGCCCAAACACACACCTTGCACCACCGCAATGGATACACAGGGAAGTTGTTGCAAGCGTAAGCACAAATCCTGTCCACGCTTTGCCAACAAACGCCCCTGTTCCACATTGTTTACAGCGGCAATGGCATGCACATCCGCGCCCGCAAGAAAACAGTGGGTTTTATCACTACGAACCAACAAATGTGTCGGCGATGCAAGCTCCAGTTCATCCATACAGCATGCCAAAGCCTGCATAGACGCTTCATCCAACACATTGACGGACTTATCATCCCGTGAAAACAACAAGGTCGCTTGTTGCTCATGCCATATCAAGCTTACTGTTGATGTCATTTCCATGCTTCACCTCCAAGCAACACTGCCGCGCCTTGTCCACCCCCGATACACAACGATGCCAAACCCAAGCCACCTTGTGTATCGTGTTTCAATTGACGCAATAAGGTAAGAATCAAACGCGCACCTGTCATACCCACTGGATGCCCCATCGCAATCGCACCGCCATGCACATTCAACACACTGGAATCGGGCGCACCCACCGCTTTACCTTCACCCCATGTTTTTTCTGCAAAGGTTTGCGAGCCAAGTGCATCCAAATTGGCAAGCACTTGCGCAGCAAAGGCCTCGTTGATTTCCACCCTTGCCATATCTTCCATGCTAAGATTCCGAGCCGATAACAATTGGTGACAGGCATGTACTGGTCCCATTCCCATACGTTTGGGATCACACCCTGTATAAGCCCAGTCATGTAAATAACCCAAAATGGACCAGCCTTCGGCTTCGGCTTTTTCACGGTGCGATACAATCAACATGGCTGCACCATCGGTCAGTTGCGAACTGTTGCCAGCGGTGACACTGCCCAGAGACCGATCAAATGCAGGGCGTAGTTTGGCCAAAGCCTGCATGGATTGCCCCACACGAATGCCTTCATCATGATGCACAGGTGTAAAAGCTGAACCTGAAAATACATGCATCACTTCCTCATCAAACCACCCTGATTCCCATGCTGCTTGCGCCCGTTCATGGCTTTGTAGTGCCCATGCATCCTGTTCAATACGGGACAAGGAAAACTCTCTTGCCAGCACCTCTGCTGTATCCCCCATGCCCATGCCAATGGTTGCATCGGTCAAACCTTCCAGCAATCCCACACGCGGTTTCCATGAGGCTTTGAGCAATTGGGGGAGAACTTTTATTTTCGTTTGCCACGCGCGCGCTTTTTGCAAACGTGACATCGCCGCACGCACATCATCGTGAAAAAGCAACGGGGCATGGGTCATAGACTCCACACCACCTGCCATAACCACATCGGCACGCCCAAGTTGAATTTTTTCAGCAGCATCGGTGATCGCTTGCATACCCGATGCACAGTTGCGATGCACAGTGTGCGCAGGAATCGAACGGGGCAAACCAGCATTTAAGGCAATCACACGGGCAATATTGCTTGCTTCTACAGGTTGAATCACATTTCCCACAATCACCGCATCTATATCTTTGGGCGTGACTTGTGAGCGCACCAACAGCTCTCGCATGCTCTGCATACCCAAATCCACCGCCGATAATCCCGAGAATGCACCATCTATTTTACCCAGTGGTGTACGGATACCTGCAACAATCACAATTTTACATTTGCTTTGTCTCATTTTTACCATTGTGTTCACCACCTTTTACAAATCTTATCGACTTAGGATCATTGCAAACTCTTAAACCACTATAGTCATTTAAGTATAGTACTATCATTTCTATATCCCCCAATCGTCATCCTCGAATGCTTTTATTGAGGATCTATCATCAGATTCCAGATGCAAGCACTCTGGAATGACGTGGTGATTTAATACTTAAACCACGATAAGTATTATAGCTACGATAAGTATTATAGCTTATTTATAGGCTGATAAAGGTAGCGGGTAATTTCAACCGAGGTACGTTGCCGCATATATGACTGAGACGCTTAAAAATAACTTACGATTTCTAATGATTGAAGTGGAAACACAACTATCACTGTTGCAAACATACACCCAAGATCCAGAACCCATACACCTCCAGCGTATGAGCGAACGCAGTGCCTATATTTACAACCTCAATCTTCGCATTCAAAACAGCATTTTATCAAACACAAGTGAACCTACACCCCTTATTTGGATGCAACACCGAACCCTCAATGCCATCGCTTCGGATTTGGTACACATCACACGCCTATGCCATGAATGTATGCAGCAATGGGTTCAAACAGAACACTTCAACATCCTTGATTTATCACCTTATCGCTTGGTTGCACGTCAATTGAACAAAAGCCTACAACATCTTGAACAAGCTTTTTGGCAACGTGATACACGTTTGGCACTGCATATGGGCTTGGGTGAACATAAAATCAGCCGTCAATGCCAAAAAATGCTAAAAACATACACGACCAAACTCAAACAACGCCAACACACCGAAATTTGGATTGCAGGACTCTTTACCCAGCGCTGTTGCCAACAAACAGGCGAAAGCTTATTGCGCATCAGCGAAGCCATTATTTCCAACAACCTCGGACAACCGATGGATATGCCGCGTTTCCATGCCCTTCAAGATACAGTTTCCGCTTGGAATGGTGAACAAAACATGATCGATATGGACATTCAATCTGTCGCGGAAACACGTTCTGGCAGTGGCATTTCATCCTTACAAGACAAAGCAAAAAGCCAGCCCTTGGTCATCTATAAATCGGGAGATAAACGCAAGCTCAAAGAAGAACTGCATGGCGTGGCAACATGGCATGACCATTACCCCGGTGTTGCCCCTCAAATTCTTGCCTACAACAAACATGACAAGGGCGCATCCTTGTTGATTGAGCATTTGCAAGGCATGACCTTTGAACACATTGTGTTGCACGAACCCATGCATGTGATGCATGCCGCCATCAAAGCGTTAACCCAAACCTTGAAAAAAGTATGGGGAGATGGGCAGCGGAAACGCCCCAAACCCGCCAGTTTTGTACGTCAAACACGCAAACGACTGGCAGATGTTTATGCTGTTCATCCCGAATTTCGACAAGGTAAAACGTATATTTGTGGTCAATCACCCAAAACATTCGAAGCTTTGCTACAAGCGGCAGAAAAAGTAGAGTGTCAATTAAAAGTACCACGCAGCATGTTGATTCATGGTGACTTTAATATTGATAATATTCTTTATGAACCCAACAGTAAGCAAATTCACTTTATTGATTTACACCGTTCCACACATATGGATTATGTACAGGATGTTTCGGTATTTATTATTTCACATGATCGCTTACAGGTGTTTGACGCTCCCCAACGGCGACGTATTCGCAAACAAATCCATGATTTTTATCAAGCCATGCAAACCTTTGCAACACAACAAGGCGACAGTTCATTTCAAATTCGCTTAGCCTTGGGTTTGGCGCGTTCTTTGGCAACATCCACACGTTTCATTCTGGATCCCAAGATAGCGCAACGCATGTTTTTACGCGCCCATTATTTATTGAAACAAGTCGCTCAATGCGACCCACAACACCCCGAAAATTATCAACTACCCATCAAGGAGTTATTTAAGTGACCCAACTTCACATCGGCGTGATTGGACTACCTGGCAAGTGGTCTAGCGAAGCACTCGCCCAAGCTGTTGCCCAACATACAGGACATTGCCCTGTCATTGATATTCAAGATGTTTGGCTGAATTTAGAAGACCAAGCACTTTATTGGGGCGATAAAAATTTATGCGAATTCGATGCTTTGTTGGTCAAAAAAATTGGCAAGTCCTATAGCCCACATGCCTTGGATCGCTTGGAATTATTACGTATTGCCGAAGCTGCGGGTGTACGTATTTTCAGCCCTGCTTTAAATATTTTACGTTTGATAGATCGCCTTAGCTGTACAGTAACACTTAGCAACCATCATATCCCTATGCCACCCACCTGCATCACAGAAAGCATGGATGTGGCTTTATCTGCCATTAAACGTTTTGGCAGTGCAGTGTTTAAACCGCTTTATTCCACCAAAGCACGCGGCATGAAGGTCATCCACGCCAGTGATGATCTGGATCAACAATGTCAACATATTGCCGCTTTTCAAGCAAACAATCCCATGATGTATATTCAGAAGAAGTTGGAATTATCAGGGCGCGATGCAGGCATGGTCTTTTTGGGCGGTGAATATTTGGGAGCCTATGCGCGCATTTCCCAAAACAACAGTTGGAACACCACCATTCACAGTGGCGGTCGTTATGCCAATTTCAATGCACCGCAAGCTTGGATAGATTTGGCATATCGCGCCCAAGACCCTTTTAATATGGATTTTACCACAGTCGATGTGGCTGAATCCGAAGACGGACCCATTGTTTTTGAAGTTTCGGCTTTTGGTGGATTTCGCGGTGCCAAAGAAGGTATGGGGCTAGATGCCGCAGCCGCTTATGCCGCTTATGCCATGCAACAACTGAAATAACCATTGAGCACAGTTCTCGAAAAAACTTCGTCGTCATGCCACAAGCCTGTCATTCCCGAAATCTTTTATCAGGAATCTAAGACCCTCGATACAAACACTCGAGGGTGACGGGTGGTGGATACCGCATTCGAGGATGACGAGGGTGTGGCACGCGAGGGTGACGAAAAATATAGCGGGAAAACCGTTACAACCCATCATTTCTACGGAGTTTTTATGTCAAACCTATTATCTGTACGTCAAACCATGCTCGGCAATGCCAGATTATGTGATCGCCCTTTGTATCTTGCATTGGGGGATCTTGAAGTTCATGTGCGTAGCAATAGCCAAGATCTTTTGGATGTCCTACACCATTATTTTCGTCACATCGTTTGTGAACAGCCAACGGGTTTGGAAAGCGTGGATGTCACGGCCATCGAATGCCCCGACTTGGATTTGGATTTGCCCTTCAAACATTGGCAACGCGACACTGGCAAAGTGGGTAAAAAAGATGCCTATATTGATATGAATACCGATATGCAAAGTGCGCGCCTGATTTATAAGGTGCGAACGGGCATGATGTTTTTACAAAGTCTCACCGATCGCATAGCAGCGGGACCATGCCTTGCTAACAGCAATCAAGTCATCAATTTTATCAACAATCAATATATCAACTATTTACAAAACAATGGCCACCTTATTTGTCATGCTGCTGCCTTAGCCAAAGATAACGAAGGCATGGCCTTTGCGGCTTTCTCAGGCGGTGGAAAATCCACCACAATGTTGCACTTGATGGCTGATGAACGTTTTGATTTTGTCTCCAATGATCGTTTATTTATACGTCAAGATGCAGATGGTGTGCAAGCGCGCGGCATCCCCAAGCTTCCGCGTGTCAATCCAGGCACCTTGCTGAACAACCCGCACTTAAAGTCTATTTTAGAGCCTGAAAAAAGCCAACGCTTACAAGCCATGCCAGCATCTGAATTATGGGATTTGGAAGATAAATATGATGTGGATATCAGTGATATTTATGGAAAATCACGTTTTTGCACATCACCTATGCTTAAACATTTCTTTATTCTGAACTGGTCTCATCAAAATAAGGGTTTGACCCACATTGATCTCATTCAAGCCGATGAACGAGCTGACTTACTCGATGCCATCATGAAATCTTCAGGACCTTTTTATCAATATGCCGACGGCTCTTTTTATCGTGAAGGTACAGACTTGGTTCATAAAACCTATGCCAAAGTGCTTCAAAACATCCAAGTTTATGAAGTCCATGGTGGGATCAACTTTGAAGCCATCACAGATTTCTGTACCCACCATTTGTATCCATGAGTCAGCGGCGAAATATCGCTGCTTTTATACGCCATGGTGATTATCAGCAACGTGAGCAAACCCCCAGCGCCATGCAACCCTTTGCACTTTCATCACAGGGTGAGCATGAAGCCAAAGATGCCGCTGTCATACTGGCATCATTTGCCACAGCATATAGTTTACACATCTCACCCACAGTGCATTGCTCATGCCTTCTGCGAGCGTGGCAAACAGCCAACATCGTGGCTGAAAATCTTTCTTCAACGGATCACACCCTAGCCTTGCAAGAAAGCCCAGCCTTGTCTGAACGTTCAGTGGGGAGTCTTGCCAATTTAAGTGCCACAGCCATAGAATATATTTTGAAGAACGACCCACGTTACCCCACGCCGCCTCAAAATTGGAAATCTGATTCACACTATGCACTGCCCTATCCCGGTGCAGAATCGTTGATGCAAGCAGGACAACGTGTGGCAAACTACATTCAACAAGTGATGACATCCTTACCCCAAGAGGCAGGGATTTTACAAATATTTGTCGGGCATGGCGCAGCCTTTCGTCATGCAGCATGTCATAAAGGTATGTTAGCCTTTAAGGATATTGCCCGACTGAGCATGTTCCACGCAAAACCCATCTATTTCACTGCTAAAGGTGATGTATGGCAGCAGCAAGCGGGAGATTGGAAAATACGCAGCCCAAGCTCAACGTACACGGATTAGACATGTCTCCCATCAACCTTGCCCTGCCCCAAAAGTATGGCTTACCTCAAAGTACACAAAATTGGTTGGACTGTAGCAAACATGGACTGCGTCAACGTAAAAAGAGTCTTCATCAATGTCGCCAAGATGCACAATATTTGTTGCAAAAGCATACTTGGACATGGCCCGAACGCACCACAGTTTTCATTTCTGATTTGCATGCCGATGCCGATGCCCTGACTGCCTCATTGCTTGCTAGCGGTGGTGTCGAAAAAACTGACCATGTCGATCAGCCCTTTATATTAAACACCCAAGGCAAGCAGATGATGTTTATATTTGGTGGTGATTTTTTTGATAAAGGCCCCAGCAATTTAGGTTTACTGCGGAACTTGCATGCCTTTATACAGACAGGCGCAGATGTTCAAATGTTGGCAGGCAACCATGATATGCGGGTGTTGTTTGGTATGCGCAGTGCAGGCAACACGGGTGATGTTCGCAATGGTCATTTTTTCATGCGTATGGGTGCCAAAGCAGTGCCTTTTTTACATGAAATTCGCGATACTTACCTCAGGCACCCCAAAGCCATGCAAGATATTCCCGATGAAGCAAGCTGTATGCAACATTTATTTCCCACGCCCACTTGGTGGAAAGAATTCCCCGAGCATGCTGTAACCGTCATGTCCATTGAAAAGATGCAGAGTGAAATGGATAAAATCCGTCAAAAAATGGAAAAATTTAAAAAACACTGCAAAAAACACGATTTAAGCATGCGTGAAGCCTATGCCGCAGCCCTTCACTGGCAGTATTTATTTTTACATCCCCAAGGCGAATTTTACTGGTTTTTCCAACAACTGCGTTTGGCGTATCGCAAAGGTTCCTTTTTGTTTGTTCACGCAGGCATTGATGATCAAATGACCGATACTTTGCGCGATTACGATACCCCTTGCATCAACCAGCAATTCAAACAACAGATGCAAGGAAGCCCCTTTGAATTTTATTATGGCTCACTTGCCAATACCATTCGCACCAAATATCGTCATACTGATAAACCACTCACAGGCAAAGGTGGGCAACAAGCCCGCCAACTTGGCATCCATGCCATTGTACATGGGCATCGGAATTTACGGCGCGGGCAACGCATTGCCTTACGCAAACAACTGTTTCATTTTGAATGCGATGTGACCTTGGATCGTTGCTCACGGCAAAAAGAAGGTTTACAAGGTCAAGGTGCTGGCGCAACGCTGATTCACCCCGATGGTTATGTATTGGGTATCAGCACCGATTACCATGCCGCCAAACTCTTTCACCCACAAAGCATTATTCAACATGATATGTCCATCATTTCAGGAGCATAAGATGTCCTCAAATTCAGCCCTAAAAATACCCTCCGATAAACATCAATTTCACCATGAATCTTTACAAGATAGCAAAAGCATTGGGCAATTGCTGGAAGCCATCAGCAAAGGTTTTGCACGCGGTGAATTAAATTTCAGCGATGATGTTGACGACATTCAATTGCAAGCTGAAGGCTTGTTACATCTCAAAATTTCAGCCAGCCAAGAAGATGGGCGAAATCGTATTAGCCTTCGTGTCACATGGCATGATGATTTGGAACATCAAACCACGCACTCCAAATTATTGGTCAATGAAAAAGTAAAATCGAAAAAGAAAAATCGTTCGACTTCTTAACTGATGTTACGCACTTGACCAAAAACCAGCGGCATCCCCGAAATCTTTTTCGGGGATTTATGTGTTCCAACAGATCCTCAATACAAGCACTTGAGGATGACGCGGACTCTGATGGTGTTTTAGCACTTGAGGATGACGATTCGGGTGAGGCTGGGTTCCCTATCATCACGCTTGGACTTGAAAAATCTGTGGTTGATCGCATACAAGCGTATGCCGTGTTAGTTTCAACAAGCTCATTTCTCCACCCCAAACACAGCCTGTATCCAAACCAACCACATGCTTTTCATGGTTGACCAAACCCATCGCTGCCCAGTGTCCATACACCACCTTACAATCTTTAGCCCATGCCAAATGTTTATGTTGAAACCACGGTTTATCGTTCACATCATCTGGCTCACCTGAACGCACAGCCCAGTTAAACCGACCTTTTTGTGTGCAATATCGGCTGCGTGTTAAAACAGCGACGGTGAAGATAAGGTTATCTTGCTTGGATTGGGGTTGTAACTCTGGAAACCTTGCCTGTTGCAATTGCTGACAAAACGATTGCCAGTGTTTGCCACGCAACACTGCTTCAACAGCTTTGGCACGTTGTTTGGCTTCAGAGAGTGTCCAATATGGATGCAAACCTGCATGTACCATGCACCAATTTTTTTTCTTATCATGGTGCAGCAATGGACGAGTACGCACCCATGCCAACAATTCATCTGCATCGGGTGCATCCAATACTTGCGTCAGCGTATCGCGTGGATAATCACGTCCACCTGCCGCTTTTTCCAACAAATGAAAATCATGATTGCCCAACACACACACACAGGCATCACCCAAAGCCTTGAGAAAACGTAATGTTTTCAATGAATCGGAACCACGATTGACCAAATCCCCCACACACCACAAGACATCATTTTTAGGGTTAAATTTCACCTTATCCAACAAACGCCGCAAGGGTGTGTAACATCCTTGAATATCACCCACCACATAAATTGCCATTAAATCACCCGTTGTAACAAAAGAACCCGTTCATGATGTGTTAAAACCACAGGGTTACCTGCCATGCTGCCGCCACTGATATGGCGAACCAACCGCTCTATATCAGCATCTTTCACCCCCCAATCGGAGAGCTTTGGCATTTTGAGTTGGCAAGCATAGGACTTCAATATGACAAGCAATGCATCTTGTGCTTTGACATCATTCAAACCCATATTTCGAGAAAACAAGCGTCCAACATCGGCATATTTCTTCAATGCAACATTATCGTTATCGCGCTCACGCATCACTTCGATATTCAAACGCACAGCTTCGTAAAGCAATGCGCCGCATGCCACACCATGCGGAATCGGAAAAAATGCACCCAACGGCGATGCCAAACCATGCACCGAACCCAAACCTGCATTGGCAAGTGTTAAACCTGAAAGGGATGAGGCATAAAGCATGGCTGAACGCGCCTCAATGTTTTGCCCATCGGTCACCGCAAGCAATAAACCATCACGAATACGCTGCAAGCCACTCCATGCCAAAGCATCGGTCATGGGGCTGGATGTTTGAGAAACATAGGATTCCAACAACTGCGTGAAAGCATCCATGCCACATGCGGCGGTGACATGGGCTGGACACGTTAATACCAATTCAGGATCAAGAATGATGTGTTGTGGCACCAATGACACATCACGAAATGATTTTTTAAAACCATGTTCTCCAATCACCGAAAGCACAGCGTTCTTACTGGTTTCCCCCCCCGTGCCTGCTGTAGTTGGCATGGCAATCAATGGTGTGGTGATACCTGCAAATATTTTTCCTTCGCCCACACCTTCAAGGTATGCCATCACCGAATCACCCGTGGGCAACAAGCCTGCCACTGCTTTGCCGGCATCCACAGCACTGCCACCACCAATAGCAAGCACAACATCCACAGCTTTACCGTGGTAGCGTGCCACCACATCATCCACCCAAGCAGGTGAAGGCTCACCCGATAAACTCTCCCGATACAATGTGAACAAAGCTGCCAGTTTTTCTTGCATATCTTGGCATAAAGGCGAATCATCAAAAGATGCACCACCTGTCACCAACAACACACGCGAACCCAAGTTGCGCAACACATCTGGCAACAAGGCACGTTGCCCAACACCAAAATGAATATGTGGTGTCGCTGCAAAATCAAAGTTCTGCATCATCATCTTGAAAATACTTTTTTAAGTATATCCGTGGTACGTTTGGCTGGATTTTTTCGAATCCCTGCTTCTTCTATAGCCATGTAATGAAACACACCCTTGAGCGCGCCTTGTGTCACATACTTTTGTAAATTCGCCTGAATATTCGGCACAAAAGGCATGGATTTATATTGACCCATGACCTTATTATACGCTTGAATCGCCCCCACTTTCTGAAGCATTTGTTCAATAATGGGTTGCATTTCTTTGGCCAGTGGCGCACTCATCTTATCTTTAAAATATTGCGTCGCCGCATCATTGGAACCTTGCAAAATGCCGCGTGCATCTTGGAAGCTCATCGAACGAATCGCATTGCCAAACAATTGCTTGGCTTTGGGGGTCGCGGCTTCCGCAGCACGGTTTAATTTTAGTTCCAAATCATCCATCAAACTTGCAGCACCCACCGATGCCAACAAGGATTTCACCCGCTTCAAACTATCAGGCAAAGGAATATGAATCTTCGGATCAGCATTAAAACCGTTTTTATGACTTAGTTGTTGAACCACACGCTCGGAGCCAACCTTGAGTGCATCTTTTAGCCCCGCCACCATATCCTTGGCGCTTAAAGCACCCGTTACTTTCTTTTGAAGACCTGTTTTTTGCCCAATATCTTGTAAATTAACGCCCAAATCACCCAAGCTTTTCATCCAATCATTGGCTTGGGCTGTTTGTACCATCAACAAGCCCGACATACCCACCGCAACCATCACAAGCTTCAACTTCATTTTTTCTCCTTTATAGTCGTTTAAGTATTCATTGACCCTTATCATCCTTCACGATTTTCCCGCCCGTCATTCTCGAAATATTTTATCGGGAATCTAATGATAGACCCTCGACACAAGCACTCGAGGGTGACGAGGGTGTGGTATGCGAGGATGACGCGCTACTTTCATACTCAAACTCCTTTGCCCATCCCATTTGAATGGCTCGCTCCAACATCTCAGGGGTATCAATATCAAAACTGACACTCAATATATGGTAACTTAAACCAAGTGCATTAGCCTTGTTCACACTTTGCTGCAAAACTTTTTCTGTACCCCAATCCACACCCTGTAACATCGCAGCACAAGGTTTGCGCATGGCAATCAAATCATAACCACCATCTTCGACGGCACCCAATACCACATCATGCGTTTGCAAGGCATCCACAGTTTGCAGTAAACGTATGTCTTGCATGTGCGGCGAATCGGTTCCTAAAAACAATACTGCTTCATCATTGGGACAAACTTGCTGCATCATGCGTACCATTCTGGCACCCAAATCACCCACGCCTTGTGCCAACAAAGGCAGTTCAAATAGTTTGAAAAATGGATGTTTCACATCATCGACGGCAATGACAACATCCGTAAACATACGCTTCGCACGTTCAATGACGGTATATGCCATGGCTTCATGCCATTGCATGGCTTCCAAGGCTGAATACTTCGTCATCAATCGCGTTTTTACCTTACCTTGTACTGGCGCTTTGCACATCACCACAATCGTCATATCCATCATGCCACCACCATGGCAGGCAAGAAAATATGTACCACCGTTCCTTCACCCAACATACTTTTCAAATGAAAATCACCTTGATGTTGTTCAATAATACCAGAAGTCACAGCTAAACTTAGCCCTTTGCCTTTACCAACTTCTTTGGTGGTAAAAAAAGGTTCTTTGGCACGCACCAAGACCTCATCGCTCATACCACAACCATGATCAACCACTGTGATCTCAACATGCTGTTTATGGTTAGGCAGTGAAAGCACATGCAACGTCACATCAATGGATGCTTGAGGAAAATCTGCCATAGCATCTTTTGCATTGTTCAAAACATGTAACAAAGCCGACGTCATTTCTTCCGCATCACATCGTATTTCCACCAGATAATCAGAAATCATGAGGCGAATATTTAATGGCTTATCCAATGTTTCTTCAAATCGTGCCACCGCTTGTTCCAACAGATGGGCAACATTCAAAGTGTCTATGTTTCGATCACTGCTGGACTGTTCTGAAAAAATTAAAAGTTCTTTAATAATATCAGCGATATGGAAAACTTTATTTTCAGCATACTCAAGATATCCACAAGCATCCACATTGTTTTTCACATCACCTTTCAATAAGTAAAGAAACCCTGCAATTGCAGCCAAATCGTTGTTGAAATAATGTGCAATACCAGCAATAAGACCTTGCAATGCTTGGTGTTTTTCCTTAAACATTACTTTCTCTTCCAAGCCTTTTCGGTGTGTAATATCTCGAATGATTCCTTCCACACCCACCACACACCCATCTTCATAAACATACTGCGCATTTGTTGACAGCCAGACTACTTCCCCTGTGGCACGCCGTACCTGATGTTCATGATCCCGAACAACACCCCCTGATGCTGTAAGTTTTTCAAGAAATAAAACTCTATCCTCTGGGTAAATATAAAAATCGGTTAATTTCTGACCCACCAATGTTTCAACCGTACACCCCATCAGAGCTTCTGCAGACGGTGATACTTGTATAATCATACCCTCATTGTTGGCGCGATAATAAGTATCTGGCATATCTCGATAAATACGCAACAAATCACTGTTTTCTTTTTGCAAGCGCTGCAACTCTGCCTGCAATACCTTCACATCATTCCAATCACAGACTTGATCAAGCTGCAATGAATCGACTCCATTCTCTACAAGTTCACTGTTCATATTTTCCCATTTCCTTGACTACTATAGTGCTTTAAGCGTGCAACTACCCTTTCGTCCATCATCCGAATCATCACCCCCCGAATGCTTGTGTCGGGGGTCTATGATTTGAAACAAAAGACCCTCGATAAAAGCACTCGAGAGTGACGTACTAAGAGGTAACTTAATACGAATCGTGACTATATTGAGAAAACTTTGAAAAACTTTAAAAAAATACCATTTTAAATACCTGATGTTACGCAGCTTGTAAAAAACAGCGTCATCCCCGAAATCTTGTATCGGGGATCTATGATTTGAAACAAAAGACCCTCGATAAAAGCACTCGAGGGTGACCTACTTGAGAATAAGCATGTGTTTCATGCGAAATTCGCAACATTTTTACGCATTACTGCATAAGCCTATATTTTTTCTCCGCGTCTCTGTGGTAAAAAAATACATGGAATCTTTAGCGATGCGTAAATAGTGCGTAACATCAGTTAAATACTTTAAACGACGATAAAATCAATGCAAAGGTGCGAACAAGGAATTCATATCTTCATTTGTCCACAAGGCTGTGCTTGCGCCTGCTTTTTGATGAATACCCTCTGCCAAAGCACGCTTACGCTCTTGCAGTTCAAGAATCTTCTCTTCCACGGTACCTTCGGTAATCAATTTATAAACAAACACTGATTTTTCCTGCCCAATACGATGCGCACGATCCGTTGCTTGGCTTTCAGCCGCAGGGTTCCACCAAGGATCATAATGAATCACCGTATCAGCTGCGGTGAGGTTCAGCCCAACACCACCCGCTTTGAGACTAATCAAAAACAAAGGTATATTGCCTTCTTGAAAGCTTTCCACGGGTGTGATGCGATCTTTGGTGCTGCCTGTGAGTTTAACATAGCCGATGCCCAAGCGATTCACTTCATCTTCAATCAACTTCAACATGCCTGTAAACTGCGAAAACAACAAAATACGTCGCCCTTCCTCATGCATTTCCACCAGCATCTCAGAGAGCATTTCCAATTTAGCAGAAGCTGGAACAGCACCTTCAATACCTTTCACCAAGCGTGGATCACAACAGACTTGACGCATTTTAAGTAAAGCATCCAAGACAATAATTTGACTCTTTTCCATGCCCAATGTGGCCACGGCATCGCGTACTTTTTTCTGCATAGCAAGGCGGACACTTTCATACATTTCACGTTGTTGATCGTTCAAATCTGTACTACGAATCATCTCAGTTTTGGGTGGTAGTTCAGATGCCACTTCTTCTTTGGCACGACGCAACATAAACGGACGAATGCGTAAGTTTAAGGCTTCTTGACGGGCAACATCGCCTTCTTTTTCAATCGGTTTACGAAAGATTTTCATAAATTGTTTTTGGTCATAAAGATAACCTGGCATCAAAAAATCAAACTGCGCCCAAAGCTCACCCAAATGATTTTCCATCGGCGTGCCTGTCAAGCAAAGCTTGTGACTGGCATCCAGTTTACGCACCTGTTGCGCCACCTTGGAACGTGGGTTTTTGATGTATTGCGCTTCATCCAAAATCAACAAGTGCCAAGCTTGGGCAGCCAAAATATCAAAATCACGTACCAACAAGGGGTAAGTGGTCAAAATCAAATCATACTCACTGATTTTAGCAAATAATTTGGCGCGTTCTGCACCATGCAAGGTGAGAACTTTCAAATCTTCGGCAAACTTCTCCGCTTCACGTCGCCAATTGTACATCAAACTTGTGGGAGCAATCACCAAAACGGGGTGCTTCAACCGCCCTTCGGCTTTTTCCACAAGCACATGTGCCAAGGCTTGAACGGTTTTACCCAAGCCCATATCATCAGCAAGGATACCACCCAATTGCATTTCACGTAGAAACTGCATCCACGATAAACCTTCATGTTGATAATCACGCAATTCCGCTTTCAATGTGCTGGGAATGCTGGCTACGGGAATGGTTTCTATGGCAGAAAGTTTTTTCATGTGTTTCAACCATGTTGAACTGCTGACTTGAACCGGCGTATCCAAGGCTTTTAGGCTTTCTTCCAAGGCCAACATTTGCGGCGCACTTAACATCGCTTCTTCAGGCTTCTTGGTGGCAAACACATCCAACATATAATGCAGAATATTGCCAATCATCGGACCTGGTGCGGCAAGCAAACGGCCATCGGCCAAAGGCAACGCCACACTTTCTTTGTTTTTTATTTCTAAAATGGATGCTTCTTGCAACAAGTTGGGCGATGCGGCAACCCAACGTCCCATGACTTCAATCAAATCCACTTCTTCGCCATCATCCAAGGTGACCGACAATGCGGCTGCACCCATCAAGCTATGACCATGATTGTTGCTGCCCATATCCAACTGCCATGTTTCAGCCGTTTCCATACGATAGGCAAAATCTTTGGAAATCTGAACTTGAAAACCTTTTTCTTTTAAACGTGGAATCGTGTGCAAGACCCATTCAGCCCAAAAGTTGGTATCATGCAAGGTAAAATAATGTTTGGGAATCGCATGGCGATTGCGCCGATAGTCATCACTTAACGTATAAAGATGTGTTTCAAGCAAGGCAGCCACTGCCGCATTTTCGGTTTTAACATCACGTTGAAAATCCACCACCAAGCCATGTGACACTGCTCGGAAGGTTGAGGTATCTTGTGCCAAATATGGCAATTTATGACCATCATAATCAAACAATAAGGCAACGATATGCGTCGCTTCCATACGCAATGAGTTGGGGTTCATCATCTCTTTGCTAAGCAATTGAACCACAGGCACGGGTGGGACAACACGTTGCGAATATTGCAAAGGTTCAGGGGTAGCTATGTCATCGGGTAGTTGTGCCCGAATATCATCGTATTCTTCTTTTTCAGCCTCCAAAGGAATCGCTGGAATATTCAATAAAACTTCTGCCACATCCGCAAGTTGCCCCGTTTCAATAGAACCACATCGGGCATGTTTGATGTCAATATACCAAGGCGGTGAAGTGAGCATAAATGCCGTTTTTTCCATGCTTTCGGGCATTTTTAACTGTAAATACTGACCACCATGTTCATCACACTCCCAAAACCATGAGGCTTGGCATTTTTCACCTTGCTTGAGAGCTGGCGTATCTTTATCAAGCCAGTGGCAACGTCCACTTGTCAATAATTTACGCAAGATATTCAAGCCTTGTTCACCCTTCAGGCGATAAGCGCCATTCAATGCGGTTGCGCCCAAGCTGCGATCCTTGGCCACCGTGCGTAATACATCGGCATCGGTCACCAAAATGTATTGTGGCATTTGCCCATCCAAGATATTCACTGCCGAATAATCATTGGCTTTTCCATATCGCCCATCTTTGAGTAAACGGGTGGTGACAAAGCGTACGGTGATATGGCGGGTGTTGCGTTCAGGTTCAAGGATGTACAACAAACGCTGTTTGACATCTTCTGAATACTTCTTGCTGGGTTGATTGACTGCGGATGCAGGGGCAATCCCACCCAACCACATCGAAAATGAGGGGGATACCTCGGGAACCGATTCGCTGGGCTTGCGTTGATCTTCCATCACTTCATAAAGGGTGGCAGCCGCATGTTTACACTTGCTTGCTGTTTCACAGGAACATGCACAGGCCACACCGTCTTCATGAAAATGAATGGTCAGTGAATAACGTCGCCCTGAACGCCCTTCTACATGGGCATACACACCATTGGCATCGTCCAAATCACCAAATTCAATCACTTTTCCTTGTTTATAATAATCACGTCCTTGATTGGTGGACGCTGAACCCAGCCATTTGCGAATGATCGCAACGGTTAATTTGGGGGTGTCATGCATGGTTGCCATGCTCCTTTAATGTTAACAATTCATCGCGGTGTTTTGCCGCATCTTCAAATCTTAAATCTGCTGCTGCCTCGGTCATCAGTCGCTCCAGCTCTTGCATGCGAATAGCTGCATCATACGCATTCAGTGGGGCAGCTTCTTCCACTTCTGGAATATGCCCATAATCCATCTCATACACCGAACCCAACACATCTTTGATCGCAGATGTCACCGTTTGTGGGGTGATACCATGTTGTTGGTTGTATGCCTCTTGTTTTTTGCGTCTGCGTGCCGTTTCATCCATCGCTTTTTGCATGGATTTGGTGATTTTATCGGCATATAGAATCACACGACCATGAACATTTCGCGCCGCTCGCCCAATGGTTTGAATCAAGGAGCGTTCAGAACGTAAAAAACCTTCTTTATCCGCATCAAAAATAGTCACCAAAGCGACTTCGGGTAAATCCAAACCTTCCCGTAACAGATTGATACCAATCAACACATCAAAGCTACCCAAACGCAAATCGCGCAGTATCTCCATACGCTCCACAGTATCAATATCGGAGTGCAAGTAGCGGACTTTTAAGTCCAAGTTATTAAGGTATTCCGTCAAATCTTCTGCCATACGTTTGGTCAAACAGGTTGCCAAGACACGAAAACCTTGGGCAATGACTTCATGCGCTGCCGAGACAAAATCATCCACTTGGCTCACCGCTGGGCGAATCTCAATGTCAGGATCAAGCAAGCCTGTGGGGCGAATCACTTGCTCAGCAAACACGCCACCTGTTTTTTCCATTTCATAAACACTGGGTGTGGCAGAAACATAAATAGTTTGAGGAACCATGGCTTCAAACTCATGAAATTGAAGGGGGCGGTTATCCAAAGCAGAAGGCAGACGAAAACCAAAGTCCACCAAGGTTTGTTTGCGTGAGCGATCCCCCTTAAACATCGCACCGATTTGCGGTACCGTGACATGCGATTCATCAATCATCACCAAAGCATTGTTGGGCAAATAATTCAATAAAGTTGGCGGCGGTTTGCCTTCTTCTTGCCCTGTTAAATGACGGGAGTAATTTTCCACACCACTGCAATAACCAATCTCTTGAATCATTTCCAAATCAAAAATTGTGCGCTGTTCCAAGCGTTGCGCTTCGACGAGCTTGTTTTGGTCATAAAGCTCTGCCAAACGCTCTGCCAACTCCTCTTTGATGGTTTCCATGGCTCGCACCAAAAGGTGGCGTGGTGTGACAAAGTGAGATTTTGGAAAGACGGTGTATTTATGCAACAACTCCAATCGTTTGCCTGTGAGTGGGTCAAACTGGCAAATCGCATCGACTTCATCGCCAAAAAGTTCGACACGAATCGCGAAATTTTCAGCATGAGCAGGAAACACTTCAATGACATCGCCACGCACCCGAAACGTACCGCGATGAAAGTCCATATCATTGCGTTCATACTGTAGTTCTACCAGTTTATTGATGACAGAACGTTGATCGACATCACGCCCGACTTCAAAATATTGCAGCATATTGCTGTACGCTTCAGGGCTTCCTAAACCATAAATACAAGAGACCGAAGCGACGATAATCACATCCTCGCGTTCCAACAATGCGCGGGTCGCGGCATGGCGCATACGGTCAATTTGCTCATTGATGGCAGAATCTTTCTCAATATAGGTATCCGATGACGGGACATAGGCTTCGGGTTGATAGTAATCATAGTAAGATACAAAGTATTCGACGGCATTATCGGGGAAAAACTGTTTAAACTCACCGTACAATTGTGCAGCAAGTGTTTTATTGGGAGCAAGAATCAGTGTGGGCTTTTGAGTTTCTTCAATGATACATGCCATGGTAAATGTTTTACCCGAACCTGTGACCCCCAATAAGGTCTGGTGTTGCTCACCTTGTTCAATGCCTGCGACCAACTCGGCAATCGCGCGAGGTTGGTCGCCGCAGGGTTCAAATTCTCCATTCAGTGTAAAGCGCATCGGCGCAGGGTATGTTTTTCTGAGCATAAGGGTAGCCCCAAAAATATGATATAATAGATGTTACGCACTCGGTCATCCTATTTTTCCACCTGCTCGTCATACCCGAAATCTTTTATCGGGTATCTATCCATAGACCCTCGATACAAGCACGCGAAGGTGACGACAGTATCATGTAGTATTCATACTTGAATCACTATATATCCCCAACCTGAAGAATCGGATTTTACGATAAATTGGATAAAACATCCTTTTCAATGGATTGTTTTTGTGACAAAGTGTGGTTTTTTCGGCGTGATAAGTATCACTGCACATTGCTTTGATTTGAATATCGTACGCCGCAGCACACGTTCGCGTATTTATACATCAGGCTTGTAAGGACTGTTTTCATGATTCCACAATGTACATTAAATCACAGTATTCGTTGTAGCGGCATTGGTCTTCACTCTGGCAAGAAGATTCAATTGGTTTTGCACCCAGCCAAAGAAGATGCTGGGATTACCTTTTGCCGAACAGATTTAAATGTCACGATTCCAGCACATGCTGACTATGTGACGGATACAAGGCTTTGTACAAGGATTGGTGTGGGTGATGCACATGTATCGACGGTTGAACATCTATTGTCAGCACTTGCAGGTTTGGGTATTGATAATGCCCATATTGAGGTGGATGGGGTTGAAATTCCGATCATGGATGGATCAGCGGCACCCTTTGTTTTTCTCATTCAATGTGCGGGTGTTCGAAAACAGTCGAAAGCTAAGAAGGTTATTCGTATTTTGAATAAGATTGAAGTAGAGGAAGGAGATAAGCATTGCGCACTTTATCCATCCAAAAATTTCAAAATATCTTACACCTTGGATTATGACCATCCATTGTTACGCAACAGCCAAGTCAGTGTTGATTTTCAAAAGCAAGCTTATGCTCGTGAAGTGGGTCGCGCCCGTACCTTTGGTTTTTTACACGAAATTGAAGCCCTTCAAAAGGCGGGTTTGGCTTTGGGCGGTTCCTTGGAAAATGCCATTGTTTTGGATAAATTCCGTGTTATCAATGAAGGCGGCTTACGTTATCATGATGAGTGTGTTCGCCATAAAATTTTAGATACGGTTGGGGATTTATCGTTGGCGGGCTTGGCAATTTGTGGTGCTTTTGAAGGAACACGTACAGGCCATAAAATGAACCACCAATTGGTGCAAGCATTGTTAGCCAGCCCTGAATCATGGCGCATTGAAGAAATGATGGGGGAAGCCACAACTGTGTTGGATCAAAGTGTTGAGGCTGAGGGTTTTCAAACGCAATTGTCTTGAAAGTGAATGAATGGAACAAAAGCCACCTCTTAGTTCCTCATGCCCGAAAATTTATCGGGCATCTATAATACCCTCGACACAAGCACGCGAGCGTGACGAGACCTATTTTAAGCTGCACGGCTATTCAAATTAACGCATAAGCTTTGTAATGCATCACCAGGAACTGGCTGGCGCATCAAGGATTCACCCACCAAAAAACCATACACACCAGCTTGATTCATCTTTTGAATATCATCCGTTGTGAAAATTCCTGACTCGGTGATGACCGTGCGCTCACTTCCCACTTCTTGCAATAAATCAAAGGTGGTTTGTAGTGATATATCAAAGCTATGTAAGTTTCGATTGTTGATGCCCATCAAGGCTGTGTCTAAATCCATGGCACGTTCCAACTCTTTGGCATTGTGTACTTCTGGAAGTATGGATAAACCGAGTTCTTTGGCAGTTGCAGCCAGCTCATGCGCTAAACCATCATCAATCATGGCAAGAATGATTAAAATACAATCCGCACCCATGCTGCGTGCTTCAATGATTTGATAAGGGTCTACCATAAAATCTTTGCGAAGCATCGGAATATTGACCGCTTGGCGAATATCCCGCACATATTCATCCGAGCCTTGGAAATATTTCACATCGGTCAAGACAGATAAACATGTTGCGCCACCCTCTTCATAACTTTTGGCAATCCAAACAGGATCAAAATCATCACGAATGATGCCCTTGGAAGGTGATGCTTTTTTGACTTCAGCAATCACAGCATTTTGTTTGTTGGCAATGCGTTGGCTTAATGCGCCAGCAAAATCCAAGGGCTGATAGGCTTGGGCTTGATGAAGCAAGTCAGCTTCTGAATCTTTGGCTTTGCATGTTGCCACCCACTCGCGTTTATAAGCTGCAATCTCTTTTAAAATAGAGGTCATATTCTATCCTTTTTTTTATCACCCCAATCGTCATCCTCGAATGCTTGTATCGAGGATCTATTGTTTGAAGCAAAAGACCCTCGATACAAGCATTCGAGGGTGACGTACTTTAGGCTAACATGTATTTCATGCCAAATGCGTAACATCAGTTACTTCAAGGGTTCTAAATCAAACCCACCCTTGATAATAAAATCTTGAAACAATGTATCAATTTTCATATTCACTTTAAATATCGACAAGCTTTCGCCATCGCGCTGTTCAAAGTAGTGTTTGGCTTTGGCTTTATCCACTGTGTTTTTTAAGGCATCGAAGCGACCGAACTCGTTGATGTTGGCAGCGGTGATATTGGCGTTTAACAAGGCATTGAATTTACCCTCATCCAAGGCAAACACCTCTAGCAATTGCCTTACTTGTGCATTTTTAGCATGGCTTTGATATTCGCTAATATAATCTCTAAAGGTCTTGCCCTGCTCTGGTGTTACATCGCCGCGTTGCACATCGCGCAAAAAAATATCGGCATACTTTTGTTGTTCTTGGCTGAGGCTGGCAAACGATTGATGCAATGCGTTTACGGTGTTTTGAATCTCAATCGCATCTGCACCAGACGATAATATTTTCAGGTATTTATCAAAGCGGCTATTCATATAGTCTGCGTCGATTTTCCCCGTATCAATTTCGGTAAGGTGTCCGTCAATATCAAACGGCACATCCTCTTCACCGCCGCCATTTTCTTCGCCCCCGCTTGCTAATTCTTTATAACGTAATGCCAACACCAGATAGGTATTTTCATCAAGTGCAAGCGTGTTGTCGTCTTCCCAGACAAAGCCCTGAATTTTTGCCGCTTC
>NVWS02000002.1 GCA_002746295.2 Zetaproteobacteria bacterium | reverse complement strand
TTCAGATGATATAGTTTCTTCTATCAGGGAGTGTCGTGAAAAAACATACAGCTAACCAGTCAAATTCAGTCGGACTCGCTTCGCTCGCCGCTGATTTGGGACGTTAGCTGTTTACATGTTCAAAAGGTCATCTTCATTGAAATCATTAGGATTTGGAAGGCGCTGCTTCCTTTCTGCAATAGTTTCATAATCTGCTTTTGCAATTCTTAAAACTTCTTCTGCGCGTTGCACCCTGCTGTGCGCTACTTGTCTTTGAAGCTCTAGATCAATTCTCATCTTCATAATAAAATCACGTTCAGTCATGGTCATTCATCCTTTTCAATCGTATTGTGTTCAGCTAACAAGAATATCAAGCCGACGCGCTCCGCGCTCGGCTTATAAAGGTCGTTAGCTTTCCAAGGGTATAAAATGAGTAATCAGCTTAATATTAAACTAAATACATTGGACTATTTTCAGGATAAGAAAAGTATAATTCCATCATACATAGAAGCTTATAAGAAAATTCCAAATGGAGTTTTAGATGATAATTTTGTTAAAAAGATTTTAGATAATGGAGTAGAATCTAGGCTATCTGAAATAAGTGTTACTCACTTCATATCAACATTAGGATTTACTAATCTATCAGGCAAGTCGAATGGGCCTGATTTAATAATTGAGACTAAAGCAGGTAATTGTAATATTGAAATTGTAACACCTATAAAAACTGAAAGTACCAAAGAACAGTATGAGCATTTTAATTGTATTCAAGGCACACGTGATATTAAAATAATAGATATTGTTGACGATATGTCATTAAAAACTAGAGTTTCTTCAGTCTATCAAGCTAAACTAGAACAATATAATAAATGGGCTGCTAAAGAGGTTATATCACCAAAAGATGTTAACTTAATTCTTATCAATCTAGGTTATATTGAAGGTTTAGTAACAAATAGCCTAGAACTTTTATGGTCAGTATTTTTCGATCGAGACGAGGTTCTGGTTGAATATAATAACGAAAACAATGTTTCTGTCTCTGTCAATAAGTATCCAGCTAAGGTGAAAAAGAAAGGTGGTACTGAGTTTCCTCAAAGTTATTTTGACCACCCAACCGAAGAAACTAAACTTATATCGTCTGTACTATTATTGAACTTAAAATACCCTGTTACCTTTCAAGCTGACTATCAAGGTATACGATTTGATAATCCTAATGCAAAAAATCCTCTAACAGAGGAACTTTGCAACCTAATGAATTACTTTCCTAAGAAAGAAAACCCAGATAATTACTCGTCAGAGAAAATTAAAGAGTACATGACAAGAAAGTATAAAAGCTAACCAGTCAAATCGAGAGGGACGCTCGCTGTGCTCGCGCCCCTCATTTGGGTCGTTAGATAATTCTTGGAGGTCAATTTAAGGCTGTATTTTGATAAAAATATAGGTCATCGTTGTTACCTTGCTAAATCAGGTTTGTCTGGGTTTGGTGATTTTTTTGGAGTTGCTTCAAGCTTGAAAGAGTGAGTTGTTTTGTTTCTCCTTCAATGAAAAAGTCAAGGGTGATTGCGTCAAAAGAAATGAGCAGTATTTCCATCAAGCTTGAGGTTCAATCAGATTTTATGAGTTGCCTTTAGAAATGGTGAAGATGAAGAAAGTTTTTTGTGTTTTCGAGTGTTTGTTTTGGAAAGCATAAAGGTTGAGAGGCTTTTCTTGGTTTCCTTGCTGAAAGGTAAGATTGCATTGAAAGTGAGTGGTTATTTTGAGAGGGGTTAGAATTATGGTGGGTGATTTCCTTGGTGGTAGATTATCTAACAAGGGCATTGAGAGGGACGCTCGCTGCGCTCGCGCCCCTCATGCAGATCGTTAGGCTCGTAAGGAATACAAATTTGTGAACACAATAGAAACATGGATATCAATAATTGGATCAGTTGCTTCTATAGGCGGTGCAGTATGGGCGTTCCGTGAAGCTAAGAATGCATCTTTATCTGCCACACAAGCAGAAAAGGTACGCGATGAAATTATTGAACGGAGAAAAATCATTGAGGTTTCTCAAGTTCATACTGAAACCAGCAGAATATTAAAAATCGTTTCTAACGTTGGGCCATCTTGTAATCCATCAATGCTTAAAGGTGTTAACTGCGGAAATATTGCAAAAGATGTTGAAGAATACGCTCGTTTCATAAATGAACATAGTTCTTACTTCACATGTTTTTTTGAAAATGAAGCAAAGGAACTTTGTACTAGTCTTAATGGTGATATAGAAGAGTTATCGGAAGCAAAATCCTTTGATGATAAAAAAAAGGCAGGCAAAAGCATTTATTACAAAATAAACAATTTCATGCCAACTGTTAAAGCGCTATCTGATGAAAAAAGAGAACATGTAGTCACAACTAGAGAAGGGAATAAATTATGAAAATTACAGATGGTGAAAAATTAATACTTTTAATGCTTAGCGAACTTTATGATAAGTTAGAGGTTAATGGTGAGATTGAGCCTGATTTTATTCGATCAGCTATATTTAGCGATAACATGTGGGGTATACCATGGAAGTATATTGGGATTCCTTTTGAGAAACAAGACACGCCAGAAACTGTAAAAGAAGTACTCGATATCCTCGATATGTGGAGTTTTATCGAACGAAGCTATGAAAGTTTATCTGATGATGAGAAAAGTTTCGTAGAAAAAGAGGCGGAACCATTTGGTAAGAATCCAAGGTTTCTTGGCTTCCATGGAAATAACGAATCAGATTACATGGGTGCGGCTTCTTTTATAGTTAATGATCTTGAGAGATTTGAAGAGTTTAAAGGAAGAGATTTTAATTCACATTGTGCTTCAATAAAAGGTTACAGTCGCATGCTTTCAGTATTCAAGCCAATGTTAGAAGATTTAAACTTTCAACCTCTTTCTGCACAGAACTTAGTTGATATTTTAAAGGAAAGAATTCACCCTGATAATAGAGATAAAGCCTAACAAGGGCATCGAGAGGGACTTCCGCTTTGCTCCAGCCCCTCATGCAGATCGTTAGGCGTATAGAAGGCACAATGAATATTCCAGATAACATTGATGACTTGAGTAAGAAAATCCAAAAAATCCTTGACCCTATTGTATCTGCGATAGAAAAAGGAACTAAGGCTGAGAAAAACTTCCTGTTTGCTTCTGACAGAACAGATGCTGGAAGGAGTTTACCATCATATTATTTAATCTATTTTCTATTTGTTGACCTCCTTGGTTATAAGAATTTAGGTCAATTTGAGAAAGTCGCATGGTCGGTACCAATAGACTATAACGGAACGGCCTTTCTTCTGGAGCACAGAAAGATGGGTATGGGCTTATTTGCTTCTGATAAGAAAAATCAAGAAGCCGAATGCCACGAAATTGTTAAAAAGATAAAGAAAGCCGTAAAGGCTGCACAGCCATATTTTGAATGGGTTGCAAATGAAGCAGCAAAACAATCAAAATTAAATGTTTTGAATCACAGCTTAAGGTTGCACGATAGATGTAATTTTATTTTCCAGTAATTTGGTAAAAACCACCGTCTTTAGACGGTGACTTTGATTTTAATGTTTTGACTCATGCGCGTTTATGATGGTGCGAGCTTGATGACTTTAGTCATCAGCACCGAATGCGCTA
>NVWS02000049.1 GCA_002746295.2 Zetaproteobacteria bacterium | reverse complement strand
ATCATCCAAATCATCATACTGATCACAGAAAATATTGAGGCAACCAAAAAAAAGGGGCGAAAGCCCAATCTAAACAAAGCATATCCGCTATCATGCCGTTGGTTTTCCGAGCTATTCATCTTTATCATCAAGAGGGTCACCTCATGTAAAAAATTTAGGACTGGGTCAGTGCCAAATTACTCCAAAAGCAAGCATGGTCTTTCAAAAAAGGCGCAGGCTACTGAAAATACATGAAAAAAACTTAAATACCCACAAAATCATCCACATCAATAGCATAGCGAACAGCCTTGGCTTTGCTCACCAGCAACTTCACTTCTTTCTTGGTCAACACACCTTGTTCACACAAATCCTGCTGATTTTCTTCTGTAAAATGAATACCTTGCTGGCGTAATCGCTGTTCCACAGGCTCTGCCTTTAAGCTCAAACGTAAGGCATATTCCAAACGTCCTGTGATATGCTCTGCCTCCGTATTTTCATCCAAACCAGACAACCACGCCTCGCGCGCCTGCCGCGATATTTGCAATTGCAAAGCAAGACTTGTTGCAAGTTGATCACTGGGCTTATGCAAACCTCGCCCCAATGGGAACACCCAAAGCTTGAGTTTCAGGCGCATCCAACAAGGCAATGAAAGCGTATGAATCACATCATACAATGCCTCTTGCACCTGATACAGACTCCACTGACATGCCCAAGTCGCCACTGCTTCATCACGTTCAGGGCAACCATCACCTTCAAAATGCTTGATGGTTGCAGAAGCCATATACATATAACCCAAAGCATCAGCAAAACGTCCCGACAGCATCTCTTTACGTTTCAAGGTTCCACCCAACCGCATCAATGCCACATCAGATAACACTGCAAATGATGCAGAAAAACGAGCCAATTGTTGGGCATACGGTTTGAGCGCGCCCTGAATGGGGACTTGCAGCCAACGACTTGTGATACCCAAACTGAATGAACGTAAAATATTTTGGGCAAAGTGCCAAGCATGTTCTTGCAATAACACATCAAAAAGTTCGACATCATCATGTTCCATCGCTTCCATTTCTGATTGCAAAAACGGGTGACATCGCACAATGCCTTGCCCGAAAATCATCAAGCTTCGGGTCAAAATATTTGCACCTTCAACCGTGATAGCAATAGGGATAGTTTGGTACATGGCTGCCAAATAATTGGATGATCCCATGCAAATACCACGACCACCATGCACATCCATGCCATGATTGATTACCGTGCGCATGGATTCAGTCAGATAATATTTGGAAATTGCCGTCAACACAGCGGGGCGTTCACCTTGATCCAGAATCGATACCATCAACAAACGTGTGGCATCCATGGCATAACTTCGACCTGCAATCTCTGCCAACACCGTTTGAACACCTTCAAAATCGCCAATCGAACGGTGAAATTGCTGGCGAATGTGCGCATAAGCACCCGTAGTTTGTGCCACCCGTTTGGCGGCACCCACGCTCAATGCTGGCAACGAAATGCCACGCCCCACAGCCAGACGTTCCACCAACATTTGCCAACCCTTACCAATATAAGCCGCGCCCCCAATCAGCCAGTGCATGGGAATAAACACATTTTCACCAGAGTTGGGACCATTCATAAACGCTGCACCCATGGGGTTGTGTCGCTTGCCAATATCGATGCCTTGGGTATCGGTGGGAATCAAGGCACAAGTCATGCCCAAATCTTCGTCCTCGCCCAACAAACCATCGGGGTCATAGGCATGAAATGCCAAACCCAACAACGTCGCCACTGGGCCTAAGGTGATATAACGTTTTTCCCAATTCAAACAAAAGCCCAAGACTTCTTCACCTTCAAATATTTGGCGACATACCACACCTGTATCGGTCATGGCTGTGGCATCAGAGCCAGCAACGGGGCTGGTCAACGCAAAACAAGGAATCTCTGATCCCATAGCCAAACGGGGTAAATAATGGGTTTGTTGTGCATCGGTACCATACGCCAGAAGCAACTCGGCAGGCCCTAGCGAGTTGGGTACCATCACTGTCACCGCAGCCGAAAGTGAGCGACTGGAAATTTTCTGAATCACTTGCGAGTGCGCATAGGCCGAAAAACCTAGCCCACCATATTCACAAGGGATAATCATACCAAAAAATCGATGTTCTTTGAGGTACTGCCAACACTCGGGCGTTAAATCGTGACGTTCATGGGTGATATGCCAATCATCCAACATCGAACAGAATGTCGTAACTTCACCATCAAGAAAAGATTGTTCGGCTTCGCTGAGCTGGTTCTTCGGGATCTTCAACAACATCTGCCAATCGGGATGACCAGAAAACAATTCAGCATCCCAATGCGTGGTTCCTGAAGCCATGGCTTCTTTTTCTGTTTGGGAAATCGGCGGCAACATCTTTTTCAAACGATGAAACAATGGTGTACTAAGATACTTCTGTCGCCATACATCTGCATGTAAAGGAAGCAACAGCATCGCCAACACAAGCACCAGAAACCATCCTGCGGCACTCGGAACCATGCTTGTCCAAACCAACAACACAGCACTGCCCAACAACCCCGCTGTCCACTGCTTTAACGATGCATGCATACGCACAACCGCAACCCCAACAACCAACATATAAATACATAAAAAGAACCATTGCCACATGATGAAACCTCCTTATTCTGAATCAGTCTAGCGAGTTTATTCATGCATGAAATTATCGCCATCCCTAGACACCTTTCGGACTTAGAGCATATACAAGCTTCATAGCCCTATTTATCAAGCTTAGTTAAGCTTCGCCGATGTCTTTCTCACCTTTTGTCCATCTCCACAACCACTCCGATTACTCCCTACTTTCTGCCATGAGCAGTATCAAAGGTTTATTGAGTAAAACGGTTGAGATGCAACAACCTGCCATTGCCCTGACCGATTATGGCAATTTATTTGGCGCAATTACGTTTTATTCTCAAGCACTCAAAGCAGGTGTAAAACCCATCATGGGCTGTGAGTTATTTGTCTGTGATGATTATCAACAACGTGTATCTACAGGTCCACGCTCACCTCGTTATGGTCAAATTGTATTGTTGGCACGCAATGAAACAGGTTGGAAGAACCTTTTAAAACTGGCTTCCATCGGCTATTTGGAAGGTTTTTACTACAAACCACGCATCGACAAGGCTTTGTTGCGTCAATATGGACAAGGTTTGATTGCCCTATCCAGTGGCATCAACGGCGAAATTGAGCAAGCCTTACAAAAAGGCGATGATGATGTGGCACGTGAACTGGCACTTGAATATCAAGATATTTTTAATCAAGAGCAAGGTGAAGCACCCTGTTTTTTCATTGAACTTCAACGTCATGGCATTCCTGCGCAAAACATTATCAACGATAAAATCATCCAACTCGCAGACAGCCTCGATATTCCATTGGTTGCTTCCAACAACACCCATTTTGAACAAAGTGACGATTTCAATGCCTTTGAAGCATTGCTGGCGATTCGAGACAACCGCACCTTGGATGATAATGTTGCAGAAGGCTTTAACCCAGAGTTTTATCTTAAATCCTCCGAAGCCATGCAAACTTTGTTTAAAGATCTACCGCAGGCATTAGAAAACACCCTGAATATCGCCCAACGTTGCAACATTGATTTGCAGTTTGGACAATACAAACTGCCCGATTTTCAAACACCTGACGGCATGGATTTAGCAGACTATATGTGTCAGGTCGCGCAAGAAGGGCTGGATATTCGTTGGCCAGCTATCCTTGCAGGTAAAGCTGATGCAGAGCGTAGCGAATATGATGCTCGTTTAACGTTTGAATTGGGTATTATCAATCAAATGGGCTTCCCGGGTTACTTTTTGATTGTTGCTGATTTCATCAAATGGTCGAAAGAACAAGGTATCCCTGTTGGACCAGGGCGCGGTTCAGGTGCTGGTTCTTTGGTGGCTTATGCCATGTTGATTACCGATCTTGACCCCATCAAGTATGGTTTATTGTTTGAACGTTTTTTGAATCCTGAACGTGTTTCCATGCCCGATTTCGATATTGATTTTTGTATGACACGCCGTGAAGAAGCCATTCGTTATGTCACCGATAAATATGGCGAAGAAAAAGTTTCTCAAATTATCACCTTTGGCGCGATGAAAGCCAAAGCAGTGATTCGTGATGTCGGACGTGCCTTGGGTCTTGAACTAAGCAAGGTGAATATGGTTGCCAAGCTGATTCCTGATGAACTTAAAATAACGCTTGCCAAAGCCGAAGCGCAAGAGGAAAGACTTGCCAAGTTGATTCAAGATGATGATGAGGTCGCACGTTTGTTTGATTTGGCGCGCAAGCTGGAAGGTAAACACCGCAATGCTGGTACGCATGCTGCGGGCGTGGTCATCGGTAAAGATGCCCTCGTTGAAAATGCGCCATTGTTTAAAATCACGGGAGCTGAATCCAAAGTTGTGCAGTGGGACATGGGTAGTTCTGAAAAAATGGGTCTGATTAAGTTCGACTTTTTGGGGCTTAAAACCCTAACTGTGATTGATTTGGCATGTCGTTTGATTCAGAAACAAAAAGGTTGCCAAGATTTTGATATTACACGCATCCCTATGCATGATCTTAAAAGTTTTGAACTGATGCAGCGTGGACAAACCAAAGCCGTATTTCAAGTGGAATCACAAGGTATGCGTGAGCTTTTAACCGAGCTTAAACCCGATTGTTTTGAAGATATTATTGCTTTGGTCGCACTTTACCGCCCCGGTCCGATGGAATCGGGCATGGTCGGGACGTATGTGGAGTGCAAACATGGTCGGCAAGCCATTGAATACCCATTACCCCAACTTGAACCCATCCTCAAAGAAACCAATGGGGTGATTTTATACCAAGAACAAGTGATGCAAATTGCCCAAGTCTTAGCGGGGTATAGCTTGGGGCAAGCCGATATGTTGCGCCGCGCCATGGGTAAGAAAAAGCCCGAAGAAATGGAAGAGCAACGTAAAATTTTCATGGAAGGTTCAGGGGGATTAAATATCCCCGCAGATAAAGCCGAACATGTCTTTGATTTGATGGAAAAATTTGCAGGTTATGGGTTTAACAAATCACATTCGGCAGCTTATGCGCTCATTTGTTATCAAACTGCCTATTTAAAAGCCCATTACCCTCAAGCTTTCATGGCTGCCACCCTATCTTGTGATATGGGAAATACGGATAAAGTGGCGGTTTTGGTCGCTGATTGTGCTGAAATGGGGTTGGATATGTTGCCGCCCGATGTGAACGCATCCGATTGGGAGTTTATCCCTGAAGGTGATGCGATTCGTTTTGGTTTGGGTGCAATCAAAGGGGTGGGTGAAGCCATCATTCGCACCTTGGTCAAAACCCGAAAAACCAAACAAGCCTTTACATCCTTTGAAGATATGGTATATCAACTACCTGAAAAAACATTGAACAAACGAGTCTGTGAAGCTTTGGTCAAGGCTGGGGCTTTACATAGCATGGTGCCACACCTCCGTTCGGGTTTAGAAGGGATGAGCACAGCTTTGCAAGAGGCAGCACGCCGTCGTCATGATCGCGTCGCCCGCCAAGTGGGGCTATTTGCCATTGAAGAAGCCAGTGCCGATGGGCATGAATTGTTTGCGGATGTTGCACCATGGGATGAGCGTGAATGCCTTGAACTCGAACGTGAATGCCTTGGTTTTTATTTAACAGGACATCCTCTGCACAGTTATTTGCATCATATTTCAGGGCTGGCAGACATTCATTTGGGTGAATTGGATAGTTGTTTGGATGATGCCAAGGTGATTTTACCCGTGTTTATCTCCAGTGTGAAAGAACACCGCACCGCCCGTGGGGTCATGGCATTTATACAATTGGAAGATTTGCATGGTCGTGCTGAAATGGTTGTATTTTCAAAACTTTATGGTGCATGTCGTGATGCTATTCACGCGGGTGAACCCTTATTATTGGCTGCCAAAGTTGATACATCCAAAGATGAACCCATCTTGATTGCCGAAGCCATCACCCTGTTGGATGAAGTTTTACCCCAACTGGTTCGACGCATCACGATCAACTCCGATGCTGCATCTTGGAGTCCACAACAGTGCCAAACATTGCGTAGTTTAGCCGTCAATAAAGACATCATCGTACAATGGAAGTTCCAAGTCCGCTTGGGCAATGGCAGTATTGCGGTTCTTGAATCCAATCAAGCTGCCCCCGCATGGACTGCCGAGACACGACATAAGCTGCTCGCACTGTGGGATAAAGATAACATTCATGTTCAATGTGCAACATGGAAACCAAAGATTGAAGAAACAAGAACCTTTCGAAAGAAATCGGATTAAGTGAGGAAACCATGGCTTACAGTTATCTTGAGTTTGAACGCCCTATTGCTGAGTTGACAGACAAAATCAATGAATTGTCACGCATGAGCAGCGATGCAAATGTGGATATTTCTGAAGAAGTCGAACAACTGAACAGCAAACGTGATGATTTGATTGCAAAAACTTATGGCGAAGCCTCACGCGGACAAATGGCGCAACTTTCCCGCCATCCTGATCGCCCAAATTTCTTGGATTATGTACCCTTAATTTTTGATGGCTTTCAGGAGTTACATGGTGACCGAGCCTTTGCTGATGATGCTGCTATTGTTGGTGGACTTGCCCATTTGGGTTCACAAACCGTCATGCTTGTCGGGCATCAAAAAGGACGTGATACCAAAGAAAAAATCAAACGTAACTTTGGCATGGCAAGACCCGAAGGCTATCGCAAAGCCTTGCGTCTTTTTCACCTTGCTGAACGCTTCAATATCCCTGTGATGACATTTATTGATACAGCAGGAGCATGGCCAGGCATTGATGCGGAAGAGCGCGGTCAAAGTGAAGCCATTGCACGTAATCTCATGGAATTGGCTGTCTTGAAAGTGCCTGTATTATGCACCGTTATTGGTGAAGGCGGTTCGGGAGGTGCCTTGGCGATTGGTGTCGGAGATCGGCTTTATATGCAACAACTCACCACCTACTCTGTGATTTCACCCGAAGGCTGCGCGGCTATTTTATGGCGTGATCGTGCATTTGCCGATAAGGCTGCGGAATCATTGAAACCCACCGTCAGTGATTTGCAAGAACTGGGGTTGGTTGATGAGGTGATACCCGAACCCAGCGAAGGAGCGCATCGTAACTTGGAGAGCGCCGCGCAAATGATGAAAAAAGTTTTGGAAAAAGGCTTGCGTGAAGTCTCTGCGATTCCTGTTCACCTGTTATTGAAGCAACGTGAAGATCGCTTGCGTAATATTGGTGTTTTTTCAGAAAAGTCTTAACCCACAGGATTTATGACTCCTCGTGATGATTGCCACGTGGCTTTGTTTGCAACGTTTTTTTTACGCCCAACCATGCTTACGAATATTTGAGAAAGAATTTTCTTTGAGAGGATAACGGCGAAAAAAATTGTGTTTTCGGGTATTTATTCTGAAAAGTTTGAATATTGAGAAGATTTTCTTAGTTTTTTTTTGCTAAAATACAAGGTTGTATTGAAAGTAAATGGTTATTTTGGGAGGGTTTAGATTATAGTGGCTTGTTTCATTGTTCGGTTATCACCTGACAAGAGCATCAAGACGGACGTTCGCTACGCATGCAAGTCGTTAAGTATTTAAGGAGATTATAATATGCCATCAATATCCGCATTTTATGGGATTATAATTTACATGTATTTCATGGATAACCGACAACACAAAAGCCCTCATATTCATGTAAAATATCAAGGGCAAGAAGTTGTTGTTTCCATTCCAAATGGTGAGGTTTTTGAAGGAAGTATACCTGCATCAAAAATGAAGCTTCTTCAAGCATGGATTGAAATTCATAAGGATGAGCTTATGGCTGATTGGGAACTTGCTATATCTGGAGAGCATCCCTACAAAATTGATCCCTTAAAATAGCATGATAAATCCAAGAGTCAGTAAAGTAGATGCTAATCATGCTTATCAATTACACCTTACATTTACAAATGGAGAATCTGGTTTGTATGATTGTTCCAAACTGCTTGAATTTGGTGTGTTTAAAGAGTTGAGAGATAAACAGTATTTTAAACAAGCAATCGTAACTAATGGTACAGTATCATGGCCACACGAGCAAGATATATGCCCTGATACATTATATTTAGATTCTGTGAAAAAAAATGCCTAACCATTCAAATCGAGAGGATCGCTCGCAAGCTCACGCCCTCATACAAGTCGTTATGCTCTATAGATTCTACGATGCATGAAATACTAAAATGACGCACCAAAGGGTTCTGGCTAGAAGATTCAGATGTGATAAAAGAGAGTTTGATAGGACAGTCGTTGACTAAGCCTGAGTGTAAATTGGTTTTTAAATACATACAACAGGCTTATGACAATAACAAAATCATTTGATAATTTGTCTCATGGATTTAAACAATTAGGAAAATACCAGAAAGCTCTGAATAACACGAAATTCGTTGAATACCTAAACAGAAAAACAAAATGGAATATTTCATCACACGACCTAGAAGTAGTAACTTGCTTGGTTTTAAGTAATAGAATGTTTAACGGCTACACTGACGGAACACATCATGTTCGCCCTTTGTATGAATTGGCTAATTTCATTGAGACGGGTGTCATAAATACCAAAGATGGTTCATATTCAACTTGGGATTCAGATGAAATTTCAAGCAATGATCTACGTGACTACATTAAGTATGACCGACTTCACTCTCTTGTTTTTTCATCTATGGACGAATATATTGACAGAGAAACCTTGGTAACAAAAACGCTTAGCTTTAAATCGTACGCACTAAACATAGAGCATCTAATAGAAAATATCAGTTCAACCTTTAGAAAGCTGCATTGAGTTCAAATTAGCATAAAGTCCGCGCAGCGGGAGAACAAAAAATAGAGAGGGACGATCGCAAGCTCACGCCCTCATGCAAGTCGTTATTCAAAATTGACATCCTCCCCGCCCTAAAGGACGAGGATTCCTTGCGCCGTTAAGCTGCAAGAGGTTCTTGCTTCATTGTGGTTGCTATTGCATCCACTCCACAAGCGAACACGGCATGTCCTGCCGCTAAGATGTTCAGTGCTGCGTTGTGGTCTGCGTTGGCAGCATGACCACACTGTTGGCACAAAAACTTCGATTGAGATACACGGTTGGCTTTTTCTGTATGTTGGCACTTGCTGCATCGTTGGGATGTGTATGCGGCAGGTATATATTCAACCATGCCGCCACACCAACGCTTTTTATACTCAAGCATCGCTGCAAACATACTCCACCCTGCATCGAGGATGGACTTATTTAAACCTGATTTGGCTTTGACATTGGAACCGTGTTGCTCACTGTTTCCTTTCGCAGATTTGGACATACGCGATACACCAAGCTTTTCCATGACAATCATTGCGTGGTTCTTGCTGATGTCAGTGGACGCTTT
>NVWS02000048.1 GCA_002746295.2 Zetaproteobacteria bacterium | reverse complement strand
TCTTCTTAACATACCAAGGTGATGTAATGCCCAATGCTGCTTCAAATAACTTTTGCATGATATCGAAATCCTAATCCCTATGAAATGTCAAAATTATAATCGCTACCCACTCAAAATTTAAAAGAGCCATAAATTTTGCTTACCCACTTGATTTTCAAAAGAGCCAAAAAAATAAAAGCTCACTCAAGAATAGACGTGAGTAATGGGGCAGCGCGGTGCCGCTGCATGAATAAGCACCCTCTTAAACTCGCTATATTAGTGTCTTGACAGAGAGGTCCACTATAGTTTTAAAGTAAGTAGACAAAAATAAATAACAGTGAAAAGGTGTGTTTCGTGGGTTTTCTGATTAAATTCGGGGCATGAGAAATCCTTACCAGTTTTATGCAGTCGTATTACCAGGCTTAGAAACCATCGCAGCCCAAGAACTTAACCATTTATCTGCTCATGATATTCGTGAAGATGAAGGCGGAGTACATTTTTCAGGCACCTTAGACATTCTTTATCGTATCAGTTTAAGAGCCCGATCTATCACCCGTATTTTATTAAGAGTGGGAAAGTGTCATGCGATGGCAGCAGCTGAACTTGAGCATCAAATCGCTCATATGCGCTGGGAACATGTCATACCACAAGGTGCAAGCCTTGCGGTCAAGGCAAGCAGTGAACATTCAAAATTAACACATTCGGAACATATTGCTGAAGCTGTTGAAGGCGGTATTCGCCAGGCTTTGGGGAAACGATTACAGAAATCTGGTGAAAGCCAACAAACCATCTACATCCATATCACAAACAACCGTTGTGATATCCGTGTGGATTGTTCAGGTGAACGTCTGGATCGCCGTGGCTATCGCTTGGCATCCGCGAAAGCACCCATTCGTGAAACCTTAGCAGCAGGGCTGTTACTATGGATGGCTTGGAAATCAGAGGAAACCTTGCGTGTTCCCATGTGTGGTTCTGGCACCTTTGCCATTGAAGCTTCACAAATGAGTCAACATATAGCGGCCAATATTGAGCATCGTTTCCCCTTTTGTGATTGGGATATTTTTAAGGACAAACGCTGGCAACGAGTTTTAGAGCGTACACAAGCGATGAAAAAAGAAGCAAGTTGCAAGATTTATGTATCTGATTTACAACAAGGTGCGCTCAAGGCATGTGAAAGCAATGCTAAAAGGGCTGGGGTGTTATCAAATTTATGTCTATCGCAACAAGATATACGCCAGCTTCAACCACAAGATAAAGAAGTTGGACTCATCATGTGTAACCCACCTTATGGCTTACGGATTGAATCTGAAGGTGAAGCCTTTTATCAAATGCTTGGAAGCATCTTGAAAAAATCCTTCAATGGTTGGCGAATCATGGTGATTTGCCCAAGCTGGAAGCATGAACGTGCTTTGGGTATGCCTGTACGTCGTCGTCTGAAGGTGCGTCATGGGGGAATATGGTTGGATGCGTTGGATGTGAGTCAGCAAGAAGTTTCTGCATATAAGGATTAAACACCCATGAAAAAACAACATCAAACAACATCAACAGTCCAGTCAAGCACTTCACTTGCTTTATGGTTATGCTTACTTGCGCCTGTGTTCATTTTTCCATTGATGATTAATGTTCGTTTGTTTCCGATGATTGCACCCAATGAGGAGCCTAAATGGGGACTTCTCATTTTATGTGGGGTTTGGATTGCATTGACAGGTGCCTATGCACTTTGGCAACAAAAAAAGACACTTACATTATCATGGACGCGGTCAGGCTTGGCTCTTTTTTTATTCTATGGCTTGCTCGCTATCGGTATTTTTATTGGACCCAATACCACCGAAGGTTGGATTCGTTTTTCTTTTTGGTTGGCATCTTTGGCAATATTCCTAAGCACTGTATGGGCTTGGAGACATGAATCACGCTTCCATAACGTATGGAAATGGTTGGTTTCACTGGGCAGTTTTGTTTTTTCTGCACATTATTGGAAAGGCTATTTTTTGGATTATGGCACGCCCAACTATAACTTCAGCGTGCTTTTTTCACCCATTGGACATGTGAATTTTACAGGTGATGCCCTAATTATTCTTTTACCCGTGCTTATCTACCTTTTAATCAGTGAAAACCATGGAATTCTTCGTGTATTGAACTGGTTTTCTGTTGCCACACTGGGAGCAATTCTGCTTGTCGCTTCCAGCCGTGGTGCTTTGGGCGGTGTGACCTTGGGTGCTTTACTGACGATCACCTTGATGTTACGCCACCATCGTTATTTCCGATCATTGGTGTGGAAATCAAGTCTCACTTGGATTCCTGCTGTGCTTCTCATCAGCGCCTTGCTGGCATCCTTCATCACCTATGAGCTTTTACCCTATCATTATCGTGATTTAGCGCGTGTTTCGGCATCCGTGGGCAGTGCTGTTGAAGATAAAGCTATGAAACCACTCACACCCAATGTTCCACAACCACCTTTGGCAGAAATGTGGCATGCATTGACACCTGTTTTGGGGGCAGATCGTGTGACCATGTATGGTTCTGCCACTGCTATGGTGATGGATGCTCCGATACTGGGGCAAGGAACAGGTAATTTTTTTACGGTTTACCCCGCATTTAGCAATCACTTCCCTGATTTTAGGGATGCTTTGAGTAGCGCGCGCACATTTACCACCAATCCTCATAACATTGTGTTTCAAATAGCCACACAGCAAGGCATTCCCGCCGCCATTATTTTTATGAGTTTACTGTTTTTCTTTTGGGGACGATTACTCGTTTATGTTTGGAAACAGTGGGACACATGGTTGGCGATGGGTTGTATGGGTATCACAGCAGCATTGTTTGATGCGATGTTTAACCATGTTTTTTTCAATCCTACCAGCATGTTTATCTTTGCCATCTTTGCAGGTGGATGGTGGGGAGCGATGAAAGCATTGCCCAAGTTTGGCGATGTATGGGCTGTTCCTTCATCATATCTACGACCTATGGCAGTGAGCTGTGTACTTGCCGCTTTATTGCTCAGTATTTGGCCGACACGTTGGTTAATTTCTGAATGGTATGCAGGTTCTGCCATGTCTCACATGCGTCAACCCAGCATTGCCAATGTGGAATACCAGAAAGCCTATGCTTGGGATAAGGATAATTTTAGAGCGGTCTTTGGTGTTGCACAAGCAGCTTATCAGCAAAAGCGTTTTGCTAATGCAGTGGTTTATTTGCAACACTTTGAGACGATTTATCCTTATAATCCACCAGCACTCAACCTTTTGGGTGCAGCATATTTGATGAACCATCAATATGAGGAAGCAGGTCAGGCTTTTCAACGTGCGGTGAATATTTTACCTGACTTTACCATGGCACAACAAAATTTAGCGCGTATTCAGATGATCTTGAAACAACAGCATTGATTGCAGGCAGCA
Organism: Zetaproteobacteria bacterium; assembly: GCA_002746295.2. Taxonomy (GTDB): domain Bacteria; phylum Pseudomonadota; class Zetaproteobacteria; order Mariprofundales; family Mariprofundaceae. Next base: position 3,813 of record NVWS02000048.1, on the reverse strand, counting down.
TACCTTGTGAAGTTCTCTCGGCATTCAAGCTGTATTAAATTTTCTGCTTGTTTTTTTTGTATGGAAACATAGACATTCACGATGCTTGTATCTGCTTCCTCCCCTCCATTATCATCCCAAACCATGGGTTTAGCTTGGCAATTATCTGAACTCGCCCAAAAATCAGGTTTGCATGTTTATATTTGCCCTGATGTTCGCAGTTATCGGTCTTTAGCTGAAGAATTGGCGTTTTTTTTACACGATAAACCTGAGTTATTTTGGCGTTTTCCTGCGTGGGAAGTGCTGCCTTATGATCGTGTTTCGCCGCATCACAGTATTGTGGGCGAACGCTTTGCCACTTTGGGGCGTTTACTCAACACCCCCAACTCCCAAGGCATTGTTTTGACAGCATTGCCTGCATGGTTGCAGCGCATTGCACCACCTGAATCGGTGGCTGCGCATGTTTGGCAATTAAAAATCGGGCATACTTTGGATATTAGTACACTGAAAGAAAAATTGACCGAAGCAGGCATGATGCCCAGTGAACGGGTGTTAGCGGTGGGGGAATTTGCCGCACGCGGTGGTCTTTTTGATATTTGGCCTGCGACAGAGGAACAACCCTTACGCATTGATTTATTTGGCGATGACATTGAATCTATTCGACGCTTTGACCCTGAAACCCAGCGTTCGGGCGAGCATCTCACGCATTTTACATCTGTGCCTGTGCGTGAAGTTATTTTGGATGCACACGGGCAAGAAACATTCACGGCTGCTTTTCGTGCGCGTTTTCCACAACATCGAACGCATCCTATTTTAACAGCCGTCCAAGCAGGTCGCCCGCATCCTGGTATTGAAGCTTTATTACCCTTGGCTTATGATACATCCGCACGTTTATTGGATTACTTACCCAAAAATAGCCAAATTTTAGCGGCAAAAGATATGGAACAACGCCGTGATGCTTTTGCCAATCAAGTACGCAGCCAGTTTGATATGGTGCGTAGCAACCGTGAGCCCAGCATTGCACCGCAAGAGTTGTTTGCCATTGAATCTAAGCTTGAATGTCAAAGCATTGCCCAGCATTCGGATGTTCAATCCGCCCCTTGCTTGCTTGATTTCCAAGAAGACACGCAACCGCTTCATCACTTGCAAGATGTCTTACAACAGTATATGGATGATGGGGGTAAGATTCTTTTGGTGGCACATGGCTTGGGGCAGCAAGAACGCATGGGTGAAGCCTTACGCCATTTACAAGAGACAATCCCTCATCTTGATGCCTTATCTGAGATGCCCTCGCATGGCATCGCCAGTATCATTGGTAGTTTAGAATCAGGTTTTTTACGTACATCCGATAAACTTCTCATTCTCACAGGGCGAGAAATCTTGGGGCAACGTCTGCCACGCAAACGCGGCAAGGGAAGCACGCTGTTGCGTGCCGATGTGTTCACTTCTTTGGCGGAATTGAAGCTTGGTGATGCCGTGGTGCATGAGGATCATGGCATTGGACGTTATCTTGGCTTGGAAAGCATGGGCGAAGAAGATGATCAAGCGGATTTCATCAAGATTGCCTATGCAGGGGATGCACAAGTTTTTATTCCTGTCGAAGATTTGGCACGTTTGCATCGTTACACAGGGGATGATTCGCCTGTATTAAATAAATTAGGTTCAGAAAAGTGGAAAAAAACACGCGAACGTGTGCAGCGTGATCTATTATCCATGGCGCATGAACTGATTGAAACAGAAGCCGAACGCAACCATGCCACACGGCCACCGATTCATTTGGAAGGCACATTGTTGGAACGCTATGATGAATTTTCAGCCCGTTTTCCCTTTGAAGAAACCGATGAACAAGCCGCTGCCATTGATGCGGTATTGGATGATTTGAGCAAACCTCGCCCCATGGATAGGGTGATTTGCGGTGATGTAGGTTTTGGTAAAACAGAAGTGGCAATGCGTGCAGCGTTCACAGTGGCAGTTTCGGGTCGGCAAGTGGCGATTCTTGCCCCCACCACCGTGCTTGCCAACCAACATTTCAGTAGTTTCTCCGAACGTTTTTCAGGTTTAGGCTTAAAAGTCGATTTAATTTCTCGTTTACAAGGCAAAAAAGACAGTGAGCGCATTATTCGTGAGCTAAAAAGTGGTGACATTCGTGTGCTTGTCGGCACGCATCGTTTGTTAAGCGATACTTTCAAATTTGCCGATTTAGGGCTGGTGATTGTTGACGAAGAACAGCGGTTTGGTGTCAAACACAAGCAAAAACTCAAAGCCATGCACGCCAGTGTGGATTTATTGACGCTTACAGCCACACCTATTCCACGCACCCTGCATCAAACCTTGGCAGGTTTACGCACAGTTTCAATTATCAGTACACCGCCAGCAGAGCGTGAAGCGATTCGCACCATGGTAACCAGCTTTGATGCCCATGTTGCCAATGAAGCCATACGCCGTGAGTTATATCGCGGTGGGCAAATTTATTATTTGCACAACCATGTTAAAAGTATTGAACGCATTGCCAAACGGCTGCGTGATGAAGTGCCAGAAGCTGAAATTGGCATTGCCCATGGACAAATGAACCCAGCCCAACTGGATCGTCAGATGATGGATTTTTATGAAGGGCGTTTGCATGTCTTGGTGTGTACCACGATTGTCGAATCAGGCTTGGATGTTCCCAATGCCAACACCTTGATTGTCGAACGCGCCGATATGTTGGGTTTGGCGCAATTGCATCAAATTCGTGGACGGGTGGGGCGTAGTCACCGCCAAGCCTATGCCTATTTATTTACCCCCGATGCCCGAGCTTTAAGCCGTGATGCACGCGAACGTTTACAAGCCATTGCGGAACATACGGAATTGGGTGCAGGTTTTTTATTGGCGCGTCAGGATATGGAAATTCGTGGTGCAGGTAACCTTCTGGGTGCTGAACAAAGCGGTAAGATTGAAGATATTGGTTTGGATATGTATATGGATATGCTATCCGATGCCGTGGCAGAAGCACGTGGTGATGGGCAGCAGGTGAAAAAGAAAGCATTGGATATGCGTGTGGGTATGAATGCGATTTTACCGCCTGATTATATTCCGCAATCGGGTGAGCGTTTGGCATTGTATCGCCGCATTGCACGGGCTGATTCGGATGAACAGGTTAGTTTATTGTTTGAAGAAATGACGGACCGTTTTGGCAAGATGCCAGAAACAGCACGACTTACTTTAGAGGTCGCACGGCTGCATTGGCGTGGTCAACAGTTATGCATGTCGGCGATGCGTAGCACCTCGTTTGGTATGCGTTTTCACTTCACACCTGAATCACCGATTGACCCTGTGAAGATGATGATGCGTGTGCAACAAGAACCCAAGCGTTTCAAACTCACCCCTGATGGTCATTTAACCGTGGCTTGGGTTGATGCCGAATCCTTACAGCGTTTGAAAGACTGTGTGGTGTTTTTGGATGAGTTGATGAAGGTATGATCGATGGGTAATGGGTCAAATCTGAATTTAAGGATAAATATCCACCCCGAATTCAACTTTGTTAATGAGTAATCCTATTATACTTCAACCTTTCATAATCTGAATTTTTTCAAAGCTTTGAAAATTCATGGTTAGGAAGGAATCAAGCTCTTGCTTATAGTCAATTCCAGTTTTACTTAAGCATTCACTAATTGCGGTTTTAAACTCGGGGAACTTTTCATGGCACTGGGTCAGTTGAGTTTGAAGGGTTGAAATTTAGTGGTTTTTATATGTATTCCTTGTGAAAATAGATTTTTCACAAGGAATACTATCCATGATACTACAAGAAATCAGATGCTCGGAATGCCATGCTTTAGAAAAAACAATTCACTCACG
>NVWS02000047.1 GCA_002746295.2 Zetaproteobacteria bacterium | reverse complement strand
TGCTTCAAGCCGTTGCTTTGTGCCATGAATACGAAGTACATCCCCCAACTTTACCCGATATTTAGGAAAGCTTACGCCGATGTCGGTTGCCTTCATGGTCGATAAGGCTTTGTGTAGCTTGGTGTACACTTTATTTCGGATGAAATAAATGGGGATGTCATCATCAGGTACTATCTTTATATCAAGATAGCAATTCATTATTGTTTTTCTCCAAATACACCGCCACGAACCAATACTGCCATCACAAAATGTTTATCTTCTACACTATCTAATGCTTCACCCTGTGAAAAAGCATCAAACAAATTAAAGAAGTCTTTTTTTGCCTTTGGCTGACGGTATGCCTTGCCCAAATTGGTCACCGCTCCGTATGGGTCGATGGATATAACTCGCTGCTGTTTTTTAAATTCAGGATACCATGTATCAATGGTGCGAACCGCATTACCTATTTTCTGCGAATGCATCGCTGCCACGCCGTTCACATCATAAAGAATCTTGCTTTTCTTCTCTTTGCTGTTGTTTTTATCCAAAACAAGCTCTTCACTTGGATAGACATCTTGAGATTTTCCTACTTTTGCAAACGCATTGATTTCCAACAGTAAAAACTCACTTTTACCCGACAAGGTTTTGGCAATAAGTTCTGAAAGTTCATCAATATCTGCATGATGATTATCAAAGTTTTGCATATCATAGCCCAAGCCATTGAACACCCAAATTTTAGGGTTATCACCATTTAAAACGCTAACTTGAACCTCAACATGCTCACTACCCACACGGTTGCGCCACAAAAAACGCCCATTTGCCAAATTACAAGCATAGCGATGTGCTAACTCTGTAAAACCATACGCTTCAATATAACCTTGAACAGCTTTGGTATAGCTTTGATTAAATCCTTCATGATTACAGGCTGAAGGATTCTCCACACCACTTAATACTTTTAGTGTAAAGCTTAATTTTAACGTATCTTGTTCAGGTGTAAGCGCACAGCTATCAACCCTTTGCAAGTTCGCATTTTCTATTTTTCCATCAATTTTTCCTTCTTCATTTTTCTTAAGGCGGTTTGAAATCGTTCCGCGCACCGATTTTTCTTGAAGTGCCAATGGTGCGGCTTGGTTGCTTCTATTTTCCCAAGTTGTGCCATACATCAAACCATCCGAAGGCACTAATTTTTTCTCAAAAGCTAAGACTGACGCTGGTATTTTACTCATAGTTTACTCTCCTCATTTTTAATCGAATAGTTGTTCTTACAAAGGTATAAATTATCACCTTGGTATGCTTGATAACGCCAAATCATGTCATCTATATTTTCAAAATGGTAAGGCATTTTAAATTCACCTAACGTCACTACACTTTCTGCAAATCTATGCGGCGTTGTTGCGTCACGAGTGTTTTTCAATAACCCAAGTTCACTGATGCCTTGATAACCCACAGCTATGGGTACAATCCAGCCACTTTCTTTCCGTGAAGGTTTGCTTTTGCTTACTCGGTGGTTTTCATCAACTTCAATATCTGTCGTGACTTTTAAATACTCAAGCATGGCATCCATGGCATCCATGCCCTCATTCATGACTTCTTCCATTAAGCTCTGCCTTGAAACCAAGCAAAAGCCTGGCATTAAATACTTGGTAAGCCCTCTAGGTTCATCATTATCAACTTCCAAGTGTTTGCTTGGCTTAAAAGAAAGAATATCACCTGAAACGATTTTCATGGTGTGTAATGTGTTATCAATGAAGCTTGTCAATTTATCATAATCAAGCACACCCAGTTCACATTCTATGGCAAGTGTGACTTCCATATCGCAGCGTGCCTCTTCGATAAAAGATGGGCGTTTTCCTGCTTTATCCAAGGGGTTACTACTGGCAACAATAGAGTGGACATAATCTCCTCTGCCTTTGTAAGTGTGTAAATAAAACTCCAAACAACTGATGATAATACCCGTGAATTTAACCGCCTCAAATTCAGAACCTTTTAATTTTCGTTCGAGTGCGTGCATAAACCCCAGCCACCCTGTCATGGCTGGGAAACCAATGGTATAAGGGCTAGACAACGCATTTGCATGATGAACTTTTATGTTGGGAATAAGCAATATATCTTTCATTTCAATAGTACCTGCTCATCGTTGAGAACTTTTTTGACATGCTGAATATCATCATCACCCAATAATTTACTGTCTTTTATTACAGATTTATAATGGTTAATAAACCAATTCGAGAAATAGCTTTGTGCTTTGGTTAAGTAGTCATCATTGAGTGATTTATCATGTCTTATATCTGCATATTGTTCATCCAGCCAAATCTTTTGCCAACGAAGCAAGCCATTGTATGTTTCACTGTCTGACCAACCAACATGTATATCTCGAATACTTTCTATAAGTCTTTTCACCTTCGCTATGGCGTTAAGCACAATATCATCACGCTTATCCCTGATTTTTTTATTGTTTTTACGCCAAGTAAGCACTTCATGAAAAGCTTCAAAATCACTTTGAAACAGACCATCCCATAAACAACTATCAAAAAAATCTTTTTTGGGTGGTTGTACTTTTCGCTTGGATAAATTCGGTGGAAGCGAAGGCAAGAGCAAACTTACCCCGCCATTTTGGTTGTTTAAGGTGCTAATATTTTGTGGTTTTGTTCCACCATAACCCAATGCTACCAGTCCATATAAATCAGAAATTGTTCCTTGCATGGGCTGCGGATTTGCCTTTTTCAATGCTTCACGCAACTGCTTGTTTTCTTCAGAAAACCGCAGACCATTTACCTCACTCTTCAACTTATAAATAATGCCTGATGAATTCAAAATAGATAACAAGTGATAAGCATTACCAACAGGGAAATAGACTTGCTTTATCTTTTCGCTGGTTTGATTCAAATCCGAGCTTTTAACGCGCATAAAGTCATCCCGAACTTTTTTATAATCAATTCCTTCTATGGTAAATTGCTCTTGAATAACGCCTGTATTTTCTTCCAAATGTTGTAAAACAGTCTTACCATCTTGCAGTCTTACTCTTAAAAATTTTTCCACATCCAAAGCTGCGGCATTACCAAATATATCAAGTTGCACATCAACATTACCCGAACGCAACAAACCATCATTTTCTTGCTTTGCATGTGCAATAACACTGCTTGTTTTAGCATTGGGATGAACAAACTTAGCAGGGTGAGATGTCAACGATAATTGTTTGGCGCGTTTAGAAGCATCTATTAACCAGTTTTCAAGGCTATATTTATTTTCAGACTCTAGAATAAAGCTTTGTTTATCCTCATCGCTTACATTGCCTTTATTTTTTTTCTTTAAAAAGTCTTGTTTCTTACTCTCTAAAAATTCTGCAATCGCTTTATCTAACATGAGCCACTCCTATCAGCGTCAGCTTTCCTTTCTATCATTCCACTTTATACCGCAACAGTAGCCTCAATCATTTATACATGTCAACCATATATTACTTGGTTATAAAATGGTAAGTAAATTTTAGTTTTCAAAAGCAGTCATCTTTTATTATGATTCCCAATTCTTTCGCATAGAAAGCTTAGAAAATATAATACTTTGTTGTATTCATTGACTGCCGCACAGGCAGCTATACTTTAGTAAGCCCCAACTGCTCATGATATATGAACCGATCATTGGGCTCTAAGGTCTTGCCATAGATGGGTAAGTTGATTTCCCCATAAATCAGTTCTACTTTTTCAATATCTAGCCCTAGCTTATCCACTTGTTCTTGAAGCAGGGCTTTGTAGTCCCTTTTCAACCATAAGTTGGGCAGCTTATCCATATTAAATTCCACATTGTCTCTCCCTATAGTAGTCGTATTCCCTCTCTTCCCTTTTTCTATCATCTCATTATCAGCAGTTAAAAACACCGTTAAGTCCGGACTACTGTTCCTAAACCTGACATATTCCTGCGGTACACCTGTTAGCCACCAAGCACTATCAAGCCAGCCCTGCATGGATTCAGGACCTTCTTTTTCATAACTGGTTAAATGCTGATGAATCACTTTATGCTCTAAGCCTGCTAATTCAGATGTTCCTGTTTTCTTGATACGGTTGGTTGCATCAAGGTTTTTTGCTAATTCTTGGGTATTAACCAACTGATCCAAGTCATAGCTTGTTAAGTCCTTTGTTTTCTCTTGATAACCAGGCCAGCGAAACGCAACTTTCTTACCACCAGTTTTTAAGGCTCTGTAATTATACTTCATAATCGCAACATTCGGTTCTTGAACTTCTTTATCTCGATGCCGCAGCACCCGTCCTGCCATTTGAACAAACGAGCGATATGATGAAGGTTCAATCACTGCCCAATCAAAATCATGGTCACGCCCAACCTCTTCCACTGGCGTTGCTACCAATACAAATATGATGTTTTTGGCTTTGGATTGTTCGATATGGTTGCGAATCACCGCATCATTAAAAATATGCTCATCGCCTTGATGTCGCTTGAGTATTTTATCCAAGTATTTTTCTTGTTTATGGCGCATAAGCAATACTTGTCTGGAATGGTATGCCATGGCTTTGATTTCTGTATCTTCTGCCAAATGATTATCCAACAGATAGCGCGTTAACTCCACACAGGGATTGATGTTTGCCATCCTCACAACACCAATACTGATGACCTTATCACTTTTTGTATCAGCCACATGATGATGATGGTGTTTTTCTAAAACAGCTTGTTTAATAGCTTCAGCGTACTCTCTAAAATCCTTGTTTGTACTGCATGGGGCAATATTGGCTTTTCGTTTTACAGTTTGTTGTTGAAGATTTTTGATGCGTTTATTTATGAATTTATCGTGTTCTTTCTGATAAGTTTCTTTGCTTTCTAGGGCTTTGACTTGCGTTCTAAACTCATCAATCCAAGCACAGCCGATGGATGTTTTTTTCCCACGCATGGTTGCAAAAATATTCCACCCAGATTGATAAACATTAAAATATCCTTCTGCCAAATCAGGTGGAATCGTTGCCGATGAAATCATCACTTTTCGCCCCAACATGCCAGCCAGATGAATCAAGCGACCAATCGCAATTAAATCTGTGTCATCAAAATCATCAATTTCATCAATCACCAAATCGGATGACATGAGCCGTATGGTTGGGAGAATGTATCGCCCCCCTCGCTTTATTTCAGTCGCTTGGATAATGTGGTCAATGGTGCAAGTTAGCACAGGGGCATATAAAAACTGTCTATCTTTTGAGTTCTTTAAAACAGTATCGAGTCCCTGTTCTGGAAAATCCTCATCAAATATCAATTCACTATCAAAAAGGCTGGTGCTGGACTCAGAGCCAGTGTTATTTTGGTTGTGCAAATCAACAATGGCTTTAGAGCCAATCAGTACAGCCAATTCATTATCTTTTAAGCCTATTTTAGATTTGTATTCATCGCCTGTTTGTAAGGTAAGCGTTCTTAAACCCAGTGCTAAGATATATCGCAAACTTTCTTCATTGGCAGATAGTGCTTGCATAATTTTTGCATTGGCAAAGGTTTTTCCTTTACCTGTAGAAGCCATATTGACAGCAAAGAAACCAAACTGATGTTTATCAAGCCCTTCTTCTTTATGCTTCCATTTTTTGATATTATTCGCGGCAGTATCTTGCCACTTATATGCCTTGGGGCTTTTTTGCTTTAACTTCTCATTATCAACTATCCGAATATCCTGATTAAAAATACCTTCAAGCCTCGGTAGATTTTTAATATTTATCTTTGCCTGCCTTGCTACCCCTACCAAATGTTCATCCAATTGTTGTTTAAGTTTTTTTTGATGGTCTGTATTGGCAAATAACTTTACACTACTATGCCAATTGGGGTCTTTGGGTTGTGATGAATAAAAATGGTCAGCAAGCATTAAAGACATGCGTGAATACGTCATGGCAGGTCTCAATGATGTTGAATGAAAGAGGCTGTGGATTTGCGGCAACAATAACTTCAATTTAATCGCATAGCTTTTGATTTCCCATTGCCACTCTATAGATTTACTTGGTAATTCAGCATATTTAAACCATTCAGAAAAATCTTTCCCCAACTCTGTATTCTCATAACCCCATGTGGCATTTATCTCTGAGAATAATTTTAATAACTGTATACCTTTGCCTTTATTTTTTTCTAAAACAGGAAGCTTGTGATGCGAAACAATCAGCCATGCGACTATGCTTGCAATAGGCGGCAAGTTATCTAATGGATTTGAGACATTAGAAACTGTAAGGGTTGATATTTTCTTGTGTACTTCATCAGTGATTAGGCTGTCTAACCACTCCTCATCGCTTTTGTGATTTACAATGGCAACAAGAAACAATACCGAAACCCATTCATGCCTGAGTGGGTCACTTTGGCTTTCACTTTTCCCTTTTAACTTATCTTGAAACAATACAGTGAGCTTACCAAAGTCATGCAACAGAGCCGAAAACACAGTAAGTGCCTCTATGGCAGGCAAAAAAGACCAGTCCTCTTCATTTGAATGCTTCAAAATATTTTCTTGCTGCGTATAGTTCACTGGCACAATCCCCTGCGCGTTGAACTTACTCCGATTGCCCACGATCCACACCAATTCACTGCGGCTACGGCTTCTTAACCAATGGCAGGATACCGCCGTATTCTTGGATGCAGTGCTTCGCAGCAATGTTTTGAGCGCATCCAAGCCTTCTTGGGTGATGACTGTTTGCCATGTACGGCTGCCAATGCGATTGGCAAAGGCATCAAGTACACGGCGTGTTTTAGGCAGGGATTTTTTCTCACATTGGGAAATAAAAGTGACCATCATCGTTTGTCACCACTTTGCAGGTCGTTTTCTTGATGCATGAAAGACACGTAAAATTTCAACATTGTTACCTTTCATTTTTCAACCATTTAATTTTCACTTGGAACCCATTTTTCAATCACGGCATGGACTTCTTCATCGCTGGCAAACTGACCACTATCCGCCTCTACAAGAGCAGTCTCGATCTCCTGCATTTGCCATCCATTCAACGCAATATATGTCTTGATTGGTTCTGCGGCTAAAAAAGATTTCGAACAATTGGAAGACTCGGCAAGCTTGCCCAATTGATTTTTAATCTCTTCATCAATACGTATCGTCATGGTAGTGGACATATTTTCACCTCTGTTTGGAATCAAATGTACACATTCCCGGAATCTTGTATCGGGAATCTAATGATAGACCCTCGATACAAGCACTCGAGGGTGACGATTGAATGACTATAAATGCCCCCGGTAAAATCAAGGTAGCCTTGATTAAATCCAGCACATCAAAGAGCAATGCGCCGTGCCGTGTTTTAGGCAGGGATTTTTTTTCACATTGGGAAACAAAGGTCGCCATCATGGCAATAGTCGTTTCGCCGCAGCTTTATAGACGGTATTGCGTTCACGTTTACCGACAGCAACCACCAATACCAACACGGCTTGCTGCTGCACTTCATAAACCAGACGGAATCCAGCACTACGAAGTTTTATTTTGTAACGATGTTGTGAACCAATCAAACGAGCTAAGGCAACTTCTGATTCTTCCAAACGCTGCGCTAATTTTTTCTTGAACTGCTTCTGAATGCTTGCATCCAGGGCTTTCCATTCTTTGAAAGCATCGCGTACAAATTCAAGTTTATAAGTCATCTATATTGACGTTTATACGCGCTTGATTCGCCCTTGAATCTGCCAAGGTATTCAACTCCAAATCTTCAATTTTATTTAACAAAGCCTCATACGATTCGGCGGGAAGACAATAAAATTCGGGATTATTTCTATTCAATACAGCCACAGGAAAACCTTCTCCCTGTGCTACTGCAAGTGTTGGGTTCTTTTTTAGATCTGAAATGCTAATCACAGTATCAGCTAATATAGTTGCAGCCATAATTACCTCCTTAACACACTTTAATAAGACTTATTAAAAGTCTTTTGCCAATGTTTTATGATTGATTTGACTCATTTCTTTCACGGTATCAAACATAAAATCCAGTGCCTTGTGTTGGGTGAAGTTTTGCAAACACTGCTGGCGGAACTCCTGTTCTGTCGCGCCCTCTTTGGCGCAGATAAATGCCCACGGCAAAATCAACGTATCCTTGATTAAATCCGCCACATCAAAGACCAGTGCGCCACGCCGTGTTTTGCCGTGCATCACCGCAAAGCCATGCGGAATACCCAACACCCACAAGGTGGTTGCTGCCAAGCCATACGCCAAATAGTTGCCATGGTTCAAAAAGGCATTGGCATCATCGGTTTGTTTATGATCACGGGTAAACCCTTGGATTTTGGTTCGATTGGCAGCAATTTTATACAATGTTTTGGTCAGTTGTGCTTCCACCAACAATAATTCAGTGACATTGACGGATTGCTCGATGCGTGTGGAAAACTTTTGGATGGCAGGGCTTAGATCATCATCCAGTGTAAACCCTTCAAGCTGCAAATCCCTATCTTTTGCCCACACGGTTTGCATATAAGCGATGCGGCTTTGTTGAAATTGTTTGGCAACTTTCAAGCGTTGCTCATCATCAAACCACCAAGACATCCAGCCTTGTACATATTCCGTGGGGCGGTATTCACTTTGCGGTGATAACCATTCGATTTCATTGGCGGCAATCAATGGCGTTGCCCCACCACCACTAAAACCAACCAACACCCCTGCCGATGCCAACATCCGCATGGCTGCTTGAGTAATGGATGTGCCTGTACCCAATAAAATACAGGTGGTATTGGCAATGGGAATGTTCCAATATTGCTTTTGTTTTTCTTCTTCGGTGAGGTAAAGCACGCGCCCATCTTTTTGCATGACACGGCAGTGTTCCAAATAATAAATATTGGCACGTTTGGAATGTAAAATTGCTTTGAGATTTTTTGGCGTTAAATCGTCCATGCTTCTTCCCCAGTTACGCTTTCCAATGTGTTTACATTATTTGCAATTGAATCCCTATCATATCCCCTGAACGCTGTGATTCCAAAGGAAAACGCGGTACAATGCGTGAAACAGACACACCTCGTTCCACTAAAAAATGTTCAATTTGCCGTTGTGTTTGACGAATGCGTAGCAGCATATCCTCATCCAAAGGGCTTTGCCCCAACATCGGATTTAACACGACATACCAATCACGGTGGGCTTGCAAGGCATGTAAAACTTGACGCAAACGCACCCGTTCATTGTGCTTAAAGCTATCTCTCTGTACAGCATGCAAACGAATGGCAATATCATCATGTACAAGCTTGGGTGTATCATCCAATATCGTTTGTTGACTTTGTTGACTTTGTTGCAACCAATCAGAAAGCAGTATATCCCCCAATATACTCACGCTAAAACCTTGTTCTAAGCTTAGATTATCAAAGGTTTGTTGCGTGGTAATTGAGCCTTGTGGTGCAATACGTTGAAACAATGCGTGCGGTGCATAGCCCGTTAAGGCTTCAAAACGTGAATTTGAAACCAAGCCTTGTTCCAATTGAGCGTGTTTTAGATGCACCTTAAAATCACCTGCATAGAGCGTGCGCTGTTCATTTTGTGGGTGAATATTCATCTCCAATGAGATGCGCCCTTGTGTGAAACTGGGTAGCCCTGAAAGATGCAACCAATCCTTGGCAACAAAAGGTAAGGCGTTGTTGAGATGAATGCTGGCATCAAACCAAGGCTTGGGTAACCAAGGTGACCATTTCCCTTGCCATTGAAACACCCCTTCTCCGATATGCCCTTGAATATTCACATTCATCAGATGTGATGGTTGAATCGGTGAAAAATCCATACTATCGGATGTAAACCAAACCTTGTCTGCTTGACCAATACTCAAATGACCTTGAGAAAAGTGGAGCTTCCCAACTTGCCAATCACCCAACCAAAAAGGTATCGGCGGCAACACAGTGATGGGTTCTGCTGTACTGTTTTGCATCCATGGCTGCATCGAAACCAAACCAGTCCAATCCTGAACATTTATCGTTGTGACCTGAAAAGGGTGATTGGATGATAATTGGATGCCTTGTAAGTCCAGTGATGTCGCTTGCCATGTGCCACCTGCATGTTGCCAAGAAAAATTTTGAATGTTGATGTTGCCATCTAACTGCCAAGCATTTTCTGTAATATGACCTTGCACATAAAAGGCAACATCGCCATTGAAGTAGCCTTGCGTTTGTAATGCTTCTGGAAGCAGACTACGTAGCAAACGTAACGGTACTTTTTCAGCATCCATATCAAGCCCCAAGGTTTCACCTACTTTTTTCTTGATGGTAATATGCCATAAACCTTGTTCATTGTTTTGATGGGCATGCGCTGTTCCAGCGTTTCCTTGCCATGAAGCATCACCATAGACATCCGATAACATGACATCATGTTGCACATCTTGCCATACCATACCTTGCCAAGAAATCTTAGGAATTTTGACTGTCCAAGGTGATGAATGATTTTGTTGGGCATCGGATAATAGGTTTTGAACATGCCATGTTCCAGCTTTCGCCTGCATGCTTTCTGCCTTGAATATTTGTGAATAAGTATCAAGTTGAACATGCGATAACTGAATATGATTCAAGCGAAGGGATGATGTATCCTTGCCTTGAAACCATACATCTTCAAACATCAACACATCGGAAGTCATCACCTTGCCAAGCATATCGACATTGCCTGTGGCAAACCCTTGTTGCCATGCTTGCCCAAATAGATGCGGCACTTTGTTGGCGAACATATGCAAGGGTGCATGCTTTAAATACAAGCGTGTTTGCCACGTATTGCCTTCTTTTTTGCCATGCCATACCACTCGCCCAAGATCCTGACTTGCATCATTCGCTGCCCAAACTGCCTGCCCTGATATTTGATCGGCTTGCCAACTCGCTTGACCTTGCCAAAGACCCGCTTGGGATGGCAAGCCAGCAACTTGCATCCATATAGCATCTTGCATATCTATCCAAACGGCATGCCCTGATTGCCCCGATGCCTTCACCTGCAATGTACCACCGTATTGATTTTGACCATCACACGACCATGCACGAGGCATATCTGACCATTGACAATTGAATACAGGCGTATCTTGTTGTTGCCCCAGTAAAGACCAGTGTAAACCTTTCACATTGACTGCATGAAGCGATACCAACATCGGTGACCAAGGTAGTTGAGATAATAGCGTATTTTTATGTAGCCAAGTTTTTTGTAGCCAAGCTTGGCTGACTTGAAGGTCTGGGTCATGCATGGTCATATCGGTTATTTTCACTTGCTGCAACGTGCCTGCGAATACGCCATGCACCAATAAGGTGGGAATATCCATGTTCACATCATCCGATTGCCAATGCACATCTTTTAATTTCAATGCACCCCGCAACATGTGTAAATGCACTTGTCCAACACGGGCATGGTATGTTTTTTCCCATGTTGCCACCCAAGTTTCGGCTTGTTTTTGACTCCAAGCTTGAAGGTAAAAGTGCATGGCAAGCAAGGTGAACATCAACATGCTTAATGCAGTGGCATAGATGCGTGCTGCCGCACCCATGCGCCCCATATATACAGACATCATGCCTTATTGACCCTGTAGTATTGCAATCACGCTTTGATTTTCTAAGGTTGATATATCCGAGGTTATTGCTTTTCCTGCGGCTATATCCCGCAACAAACGACGCATGATTTTACCTGAACGTGTTTTGGGTAAGTCATGGGTAAAACGAATCACATCAGGCTTGGCAATCGCGCCAATTTCTTGAGAAACATGCGCCCGAAGCACTTGCACCAAATCATTGGTTTCTGTTGTTTTAAGGGTGACGAAAGCAAAAATACCTTCGCCTTTGATGTCATCGGGGCAACCGACCACTGCTGCCTCTGCTACCGCAGGATGGGATACCAAAGCAGACTCAATTTCCATCGTACCCAAGCGATGCCCCGATACATTCAAGACATCATCCACACGCCCCATAATCCATATATAACCATCTTCATCTTTACGCGCGCCATCGCCTGCAAAATAATAGCCTTTATTGGCAAACTTTTGCCAATATGTTTCGATAAAACGGGATTTATCCCCCCAAATACCGCGAAGCATCGAAGGCCAAGGTTTGGTTAACACCAGTAAGCCACCGCCTTCTTTGACCACTTCGCCATCGGCATCCACCACTTCTGCAAACACCCCTGGTAATGGTAAGGTGGCCGAGCCTGGTTTGGTGGGTGTGGCAAATGGCATGGGGGCAATCATGTGCCCCCCTGTTTCTGTCTGCCACCATGTATCGACAATTGGGCAACGCTCTTGACCAATAGTTTTGTGATACCACATCCAAGCTTCAGGGTTGATGGGTTCACCGACTGTACCGAGTACACGAAGTTTTGATAAATCATAAGCATTGGGATAATCATCCCCAGCTTTAATCAATGCACGAATGGCTGTGGGAGCAGTATAAAATACCGTCACTTGATGCTCTTGGCAGATTTTCCAAATACGTCCTGCATCGGGATATGTTGGCACACCTTCATACATCAAGCTTGTACCGCCATTGGATAATGGACCATAGACCGAATAGGAATGCCCTGTAATCCAACCGACATCGGCGGTACACCAAAAAACATCCGATTCAGGCTTGAAATCAAAGCTATATTGCATGGTTAAATGCGCCCACAATAAATAACCCGCCGTGCTATGCACGATGCCTTTGGGTTTGCCTGTCGAACCCGAAGTGTAAAGAATAAATAGGGGGTGTTCCGAATCTAATATTTCAGCAGGACATATATCGGATTGGGCTGCCAAAGCTTCATGCCAATCGACATCACGACCTTCTTGCCATGCCACATCATTGCCACCATGTTTAACCACTAACAGGTGGTTCACACTCTTGCAACCCTGACTCAAGGCATCATCCACCGATAATTTCAAAGCATGCACAACACCACGGCGATAGCCACCATCAGCAGTAATCACCACGCTTGCGCCTGCATCTTCGATTCGATCACGCAGTGATTGGGCAGAAAATCCACCAAAGACCACCGAATGTGTCGCACCGATACGCGCACACGCCAACATGGCCATGGCAGTCTCAGGAATCATGGGCATATAAAGCACCACCCGATCCCCTGTTTTCACACCCAAAGATTTGAGTGTATTGGCAGCTTTGCACACATTTGCCAATAATTCAGTGTATGAGATATGGCGGACATCTCCAGCTTCACCTTGCCAAATAATGGCAGTGCGATCACCCAAGCCATACTTCACATGGCGATCAAGGCAGTTTTCAGAAAGGTTGATCTGTCCATCAGAAAACCAACGGTAAAAAGGTGGGTTTGTTTCATCCAAGACTTGCGTAAAAGTCTTTTGCCACGTTAGATGCTGTTGTGCAAGCTTACCCCAAGTGCCTTCAAAGTCCGTTGTGAAAGCATCGGATGTAATCTGCCAATGATCCAACGATGAAAATGATGTGTCTGATTGTGGCGGTGAAAAAATCCGTGTTTCTTCTAAAATAGATTCAATATTGTCTTGATTCATCAACAAAATCCCCCCAGACCTTTTTTTACAAGATTGGAGTGTGAAAATATATTGCCAACAATCAAGCGATGCGTTCTTATCATGCTTTTTACTGGAGGTATGGATGACATATATATATTTGGCACTTGCCATTATGGCTGAAGTCGCTGCCACCAGCGCACTCAAAGCATCCGAAGAATTTACAAGGCTCATACCAAGTTTGGTTGTCATAGTGGGTTATGTCCTATCTTTTTACTGGATGACATTGGTTCTACGCACGATGCCCATTGGCATCACCTATGCGATTTGGTCAGGTGTGGGGATCGTCTTGATCGCTATTGTTGGCAGAATATTCTACCAACAAACACCTGATTTGCCTGCGATGATTGGCATGGCACTCATTATTACAGGTGTGGTGGTGATTCATTTGTTTTCCAAAACAACAGTGAATATGAATTGATGCAACAAGACCGAGATCATCCCCAAGCGGCCTATTTACACACAGCCAGCGATGGCATCACCCGTTGTCGCTGGGCAGGGGATGATGTGCTATACCAACACTATCATGACCATGAATGGGGAAGACCCACCCAAGATGATATACAACTCTTTGAAAAAATGTGTTTGGAAGGTTTTCAGTCGGGTTTATCTTGGCTCACCATTCTGCGCAAGCGCGAGAATTTTCGTCGAGCATTTGCAGGGTTTGATTTCAATCAAATCATTCACTTTGATGCAGAAGATGTGAGCCGCTTACTACAAGATGCAGGCATTGTTCGCCATCGCGGTAAAATTAACGCGACCCTGAACAATGCCCATCGTACCCTTGAAATCGTAGATGAATTTGGTTCGCTCGCAGCCTATATTTGGCAGTGGGAAGCCAAATTTCCTGAGTCACATATCGGCAAAGGTGAATATCACCATCCGATTCCCAGTATCACCCAAACATCTCAGTCCTTGAGTCAGGATTTAAAACGACGAGGTTGGAAGTTCTTTGGTCCTACAACCGCCTATGCCTTTATGCAGGCAATGGGCTTGGTCAATGACCATATGCAAGGCTGTGTTTGTCACCCTATCATCGAAGGTTTAAGGGAGAATCTGATTCGACCGTACTCCCCTGTTTCTATTTAAAATACTGCAACAATACACGGTATAAATAAAACGCATCCATACGCCCCGCCAGTTCACGAATAGAATGCATCGCAAAGGTTGGCACACCCACATCGACAGTACGCACCCCCAAGGCATTGGCAGTGATCGGACCAATGGTACTACCACATCCCATATCTGAACGCACAACAAAAGACTGCACAGGTACATCTGCCAAAATGCAACAATGCTGGAAAAGTGCACTGGTTTCACTGTTTGTGGCATAACGCTGGTTGGCATTGATTTTCACCACAGGGCCAGCATTGATCATAGGCCCATGGTTGGGTTCATGTTTACCAGGAAAATTGGGATGGATGGCATGGGCATTATCCACTGATACCATAAGACTTGATGCTATCATTCGAGAAAGGTTTTCCTCATTTCTACATAAGCGCGCCAAAACCGAACTCAAAAAGTTTCCCTGTGCGCCAGCGGTTGACATACTGCCGACTTCCTCATGGTCATTGCAGACCAATAAGGCATTTTTTTTATCTGTACCCTCAATCAACGCCATCATACCAACATAGCAACTAAGCAAATTATCCAAACGTGCGCTGGCAATGAAATCATTGTTTAAACCCACCAGTGCAGGCGATTGAACATCATAAAAACTCAATTCATAATCCAATATTTTCACTGCTTTGGCATCCATGCATTGTGTATTCACCAACGCCAACAAGACATCAGCAAAGCCCCTGTGTTGATCCGATAAGACCATCAACACAGGTGGTAAATCAGTTTGCTTGTTAATGCTGCGGTTTTCATTGGCTTGACGATCAAGGTGAATCGCCAAGCTGGGAATCACCGCAACCGCTTTTTCCCAATCCACCAATTGATGTGCAATTTCATCTTGATTATTTAAAAAGCTCACCCGACCAGCCAAGGATAAATCCCGATCAAACCAAGGATTAAGCAATGCCCCACCATACACTTCAACACCCAATTGAAGATAACCATGCTTGCTGATATCTGGGTTGGGTTTCACTTTCAAACATGGGCTATCAGTATGCGCGCCAACCATCTGTATGCCATGTTTATACAAAGATTGATGCAGCCTGAAAGCCACAATCGACGAGTCATTACGGGTCACAAAATAAGACCCAGCATCGTGTTTATTTTCTACCTTCCAAGCTTCTTTTTCATCCAATCGCTGAAAACCTTCTGCTTGCAAACGCTCAACCATGGTTTGTACAGCATGAAATGGTGTCGGTGATTGTTTTATAAAATCCAATAAACCTTGGGTAAAATCATCATTTTTCATACGATATAGTCATTCAAGTATAGAACTATCATTTCCATATTCCCCAATCGTCATCCTCGAATGCTTGTATCGAGGATCTACCATTAGATTCCCGATAAAAGATTTCGGGAATGACGTGCTGATTTAATACTTGAATTACGATAGTTACACAACCCTTACGCTTCTTGTTGTTTTCTTAAGCGAATCATTTCGCGATGACGACGAAACACATATTTGGCAACGGAATCTTCCTCTTCATCACAGCGATAACAAAATTTCACGCCAATAAACGGCCGATTATCTGGAGTTTTCCTTGCCCACATCACTTCACCCAACAGTTCCAACACAACGGGGGGAAAAGACGGCAACATCATGGTCATAAAAATAGGGTCACCTTGACGATAACGCTCATCACTCACAAAACTTGCCCCAGTGACACTCAAGTTAATAGGACGTTCTTTCAAATCACTACGATTGGCATCATTTAGTGTATTGATACCAATCAAATAATTGAGTTTGGCATCCAAAGCCTCCATCGCTTGAGCCACTTCTGAATTCAATTTATTGCGTGAATCCCCCGTAAATAAATCAGTGCCAACCATATCTCGCAGCATTGAACTTTGACGCGAACGGATGCCCACATGTTTTCTGCGAATTTCAAATTCCTCAGTCGATAAAGGTTCATCATTCCAAGGTAGTATATCTTCAATTCTAAAATCTTGTCGGCGGTTATCGGCATTATCAGGCATGTAAGACTCCTTCCATCATGTCGGATGCAGATAAGGGCATCAGCCCTTCTGTATTTTTCGGTGTTGGGTTTGCTTGGGTATGTACCAAACCATTCTCAATCACCGAAACTGCAACCTCAACCACTTGTGGATCAAATTGTATGCCAGAATTGTTTCGAAGCTGCTCCAAGCAAAAAGATAAGGGTTTTGCCATGCGGTAAACGCGGTGGGTTGTCATCGCATCAATGGCATCAGCCACACATACAATCCGTGCTTCAAAAGGAATATCTTCCCCCGCTAAACGATCTGGATAACCTCGACCATCCATTCGTTCATGATGGTGGCGCACCATCAAACGCTCCCGCACCAAGCTGTCCATATTTTTTAAAATACTATCACCAATGCCAGGGTGTGCTTTCATTTTGGCAAACTCTTGTTTCGTATAACGACCTGGTTTCAAAAGAACGGCATCGGCTACACCCACTTTGCCAATATCGTGTAAACGACCACCTGTACGAATAATTTGAATGGTTTCTTCATCCAAGCCCAGTTCTTGCGCAAAAACCATGGATAAATGACCCACACGCATGGAGTGATCTTTGGTATAACGATCACGGGCTTCCAAGGAGCGAACGAGACCAATGAGTGTTTGATTCATACTATCTGCTAAAGCTGCATGTACCGCTCGATTATCCAATAAGGTATCGAGTTCTTTCATTAACAATCCCAACAGGTGACGTTCTTCAGACTTGAGAGGCTCACTACTTTTTCTTTGCATCAAACAAAGAACACCCATGTGAATACCTTGAAGTGACACGGGAATAGCCACATAAGCATCATCACTCACATCTGGCCAGCAAGCTTGTGACGCACCTGCGGAAGACAGCACTTCGAGATATTCTTCTTCCGCATAAATCAGTGGGCGAAAAGGTGTCTCCCCCAAGGAACATTGCATGGTAAGAGCTACATCATTCATACCTTTGTTGGCAACAATAACCAACGACTCCTGTTTACGTTCAAACAGCGCAAGAAAACCTCGCTCAGCATGCACCATCTCTAGGGCTAGACTCAATGTTGCTTGACATACACCCGATACATCATGTTTTTTGGGGATTTCATCAAACATTCGGTAAAGCAACCCCAAACGACGATCCATTTCAAACATTTCAGGTAACAATCGATGATTATCATGTTTGTGTATTTTTGGAATAGGTGCATCATCCATATCATCAGCAGTTAAGAAAGTACGCATGCAATCCAGCAAGACTTCTGGATCAAACGGCTTTGCCAACACATGAGCCACATTTAAACGCCCAGCTTGCTGCAAACGTTCCGCAGATAAAAAGCCACTGACCAAGATGACTGGCATATCATTGCCAGCCTCTCTGAGTTCCTCAATCAAAGCCAGTGATTGCCCATCGCCCAAACTTAAATCTGTCACCAATCCTTGCCATGGCTGCTTTGCCAACATCGTCCGAGCTTCACTCAAACTACTGGCTTGTCCTACATAAATTTCCACACCCAAATCTTGAACAATTTCGGTCATCACTTCTCGTACAGCGGGCTGATCCTCAAGCACCAATATGTCTAACATCTATTCACTCCCACGCAGCCCATATGCACGCCTTGCCACACCTGTTGATCGGCTACTTGCATCCAGCTCTATTTTCTGGGGAATAAACATAGATGATGCCACAGTATCCGATAACTTAACTTTCATGGCATCAGAACGGCGTAATAATTGTTGATAACGCGCGGCATTATCCAAACGCACACGAATCTCGGGCAACTGAAATGGTTTACTTACAAAGTCGTATGCTCCTTGCTCTACAGCATGTAAGGCATCTTCAATCCCTGAATAACCAGTCATCAATATCACCAATGTATCACCATCTTGATTGCCAATTTCTGCCAAAAGCGTCAAACCATCGGCACCTGGCATGACAATATCTGTCAAAACCAAGTCATAGGTATGTTGCTGTAACAATGCCAAAGCATCATCACCACGGTGGCATGCAGTCACATCGTAATCACCTTCTGATAAATATTCCACCAGCAGTGCTGCCAAGGCTTTATCATCTTCTGCGATCAACAAACGCGTCTGCTTCATAACTATGTCTCCTGTGAATGGCTATACATCTTAAGCAAGCGTGCCTCCAAGTCTTCCTGCTTGTATGCAGCACTTTGTCCCGAAGGAGTGTATGTTTGTCCACTTTGCTTGCTTGCTGAACCTTTTCTAGCTTCAGAAGAGATGTTCACTTGATCCTCAATATGGCTTTGTTTGGCACCACTATCCCGCGAGCTTTCAGTGGCTGAACGTGTATTTTGTTGAAGAAGCCGGTGAACCAAAGCATCAGTTGGACGAATGCCTAAAGACATATTTCACCTCCTTTTCATAGTATCTCAGCTCAAATAACCCATCTAGGATGATGTGGTACTTAAACCTTCAATACTTCTATCGGATGTGAATCAGAAAACTTAAGCGCAGCGGACGTCCCTATTTTTGCAGAAGACCTAGAAAACAGCAAATGGTCATGCATTCGCCGCAGTCAAGGCAGGGGCTGTTGGATGTTTCATCCAATGGTAACGCAATGCTAAGGTCGTATCATGTTGAATACATTGAATACCGCGTCTTGTGACAGTATTGAGTAGAATCGGCGCACGAATATTGGCTGTCACCCAAGTGCTATCGGCAAAAGGATTCAAAACCAACATCCACAGGACATCATCACCTGCTTCTAATTGTTGGCGTGTCATGTCTAAGCAATGAAGCTGATCTTGTGATACATGAGGCGGGCAACCCAAACGTTCGTCATCCCAAGCTGTTAAAATAAATGATGCTTCAACTTGATCAAACGACTGCATACATACCAAGTCCCCTGTACCTGCATAAATAAAACCAAATGCATGGGCTGAACCAAATCCAGCCAAACCCTGAGGGAAAATATAGGGATCTTGATTATTATCACTCTTTGGTATGATCTGCGACATTCACCCCTCCTTGTAACCATTGCAATGCATTGGCATGACATGCAGCCCGATTTTCTTGTTGAATTATTTTATAAATTTCCAAGCGATGAACAGGCACTTCTACAGGTGCATCAATGGCGAAACGAATACCACGACCAGGCTGTACCTCCTGAATCACCACACGAATATCATCACCAATACAAATAACATCCCCAGATTTTCGCCGCAATACCATCATTTAAGATAATTAATCAAACTTAATGACTTCAATTGAGATATTTGGCTGTATGACACTTGCAAAGCAATACGAGACTGTTGCAACTTCGCCACAGCGGCTGGAATATCCGCTGCTTCATGTTGGTTCAACTGCTTATCCAAGTTAAATTTCATGTCTGTGTATGATGTTTTACTCACGGTCAAAGCAGAAATACGTCCACCCACTTCACTGGTTAAGTCTATCATACCATTGCTTGCCGTATTTAAATCACCCAATGCTGTTTGTACCCCCGCCTGATTATTGGCAGTTAAAGCGGTGACGAAGCTTTGTAACGCCGTAAATGCGGCTGTAAAGCGAGCATCATCCCCCCGAACATTGCTTTTCACTTGATGAATATCACTGATGGCAACGGTTCGATCTTGGGCGCTTCCTGTATAAGCATAATTGCCTGTCACTGCATTGGTAGTAAATGCAGGTTTATCCACCGCAGTGCCTGAAAACAAAGACTGACCTTGCCACTTTTGGTTGGCATCATTGGCAAATTGCGTCAGCAAATGATTCACTTCTTGAACAGCAGTTTGACGCTCCGTTGCCCCCACATTGCCAGAGGCTTGTTGCACAGCCAATGTCTGCGCGCGTACCATGATATTTTTCATATCATTCAACATCGTTTGCGATGAACCCAATCTCGATTCTGCGGTTTTAATCGCCGTTAAACTTCCTTGCATACCTTTTTGGGCATGGCGCAAGTCCAAGCTTATTTTATAGTCCATTCCAGCTTGCGACGGTCGTTGAAAGCGCAAGCCAGATGATACCTGCTCCGTTGTATCGGCTTGAATTTTGGTTTGTTTATTGACCCCTTTTAAAAGGGTGTCATACATTTGCATACTTGTAATTCTCATCGGATTAGCCCCATCAACGTACTTAGCATTTGATTGCTGGTTTGGATGATTTTCGCTGAGGCCTCATAAGAACGTTGATATTTAATCATGTTCACCAGCTCTTCATCCACATTCACACCTGAAAGTGCTTGCCGTTGCTGCATTAAGGAACTCGCTTCTGCCGTATGAAAACTTGTTTGTTGGGTTGCCAACGCCACATCATTACCATAAATCGTAGAGAGTGTTGATGTACGCGCACTTAAACTGACACTATTGCTTCCATCAAAGGAAACCGCAGCATTTTGTAAATTCATCATTTGTAAGGCGGATTGATTATCACCGACTTGAATAGATGAGGTTACAGCATCAATTTTCCCTGTCGCAATCAAACCTGCATCAGCTTGTACCGCTGCTGAAACCTGCATGGTTGCTGCATTCGTACCTTGGAAAATATTATTGATTTGATAAGTAGCCAAAAAATTAGATGTGTCATTGGCAAAGCCCATCTTATTGACACCTGCATTCATGACCAAGCGTCCACCCACATCCACACTCGCTGTCACACCCAAACCACTACCCGAAATGGCTGTCGCAATACTTGCCATGGTACTGGTTGCTGTCACTGAAATTGTCGCTTGGCTTGCAGGTATTAACGGTGTACCTGCACTATCATACGCATGAATCGTAAAACTACCAGGTACAACCATTTGCGCTGAAAATGGATTTTTCTGTGCCACATCATTCACAGGTAGTGCTTGATTCAATACACCTTGTCCTGATGTGATTGTCGAAGCCTGAGTTGAACCGACACCTGAAGCATTGGCTTGATTGATACCAAATGCCAAGTTGACTGCAATACTATCAAGCTTGGTTAAATAACCACCCAAACGATCATCTCTTAAGGCAATGGATCCCCCAATCGTTCCACTTTGGGTGATACCTGCGACTGTTTGTTGCGTACTCGCAATCACCACGTCTTGAAAACCATTGGCAGCCAGATTGGTACTACGAGCCAAGTGATTCACCACATTGTCTTGCACCAACAAATCACCGCCCATACTTTGCAATAGCACACCACCATTGTTCACCTTCACTTGTTGTACAGGCATAAATTTAGAAATATCACGGATGGCTTGATCGCGTTGATCTCTTAAATCATTGGCCGCGCCCACCACGCCTTGCGAAGCACCTTCCGCTTTCAAAATTTGTGTATTCAATGCACCCACTTGATCCAGTAATTGATTCACTGATGTAATATCTTGGGTTATTTTTACATCGGATTGCGTTTGTGCGGATGTTAATTGGCGACTCATATCTGACAAACGGGTTGCCAGTGCCACACTTTTACTGCTCACATTGATTTTTTGAGCGACATCTTGCGGTGCATTCGCCATTTGTTGTGTGGCGGCAAAAAAATCATCAATCGCTGCTGATAAGCCTGTGTTTTGCAAGCTGCCAAATGAAGTTTCAACATTCGTCAAGCCTGTTTGAAGGTTCTGCCAATAACCTTGCTGACCATTGTTTTTTAACATGGCTTGATTGATAATGGGGTCTACTGTACGTGAAATATTGCTCAATTGTACCCCACGCCCAAAATTCAAGCCACCTTGTTGAACAGGTATTGCAGAGGACATTTGCGAGCTTTGACGTGAATAACCAGGTGTATTCACATTTGCCATATTATTGGCAACCACATCCATGGCTTTTTGCTGAGCCTTTAGACTGCCTGCTGCCAAGTTTAATGCACTGGAAATCATCTCATACCTCCATAGGCAGCCACTTCATTGCCATAGTTTCCCTGCACAGGTAATGCTCCGACTTCCTGCAACACATGGTTGGTCACACTCCAAGCAGCATGCAAAAGAATTTTATTTTCATCTGTTGCCACACGTACCTGTTCCAAACGTTCCAAAACCCCCAAGCGTTTCACTTGCAGCTCTGCTTTGGATGTTTCGACATACGCATCAATAAAATGTTCTAAACTGGTTTCAGCAGGCACACCTTGCTTCATCATAAGGCGGCGGCATCGGCTTTCCAATTCCACCAATTCACTTTGACATCGCGCTCGATCATCAAACAACAACTCCAAGGCTTCACCAGCAAAACTATGCGCAGCTTCGCGTTCATTTTGAATAATGGTTTCCATTTTTTTGGCTGCTACATCCAAGCGACCTAAAATTTCATCCAAATCTTTGGCGATATTGTGTGTTTTAATGATTGCTACCATGTTCGCTCCGATAACGCATTTCGTACAATCTGCGTTGCCACTTTTTTGCTGTTACATTGAAATGTTCCCTTCTCTAAAGCATCTCGGATGCCTTCAATCTTCTCCAATCGTACATCTGGCATATCTGCCATCATGGTATGCGCCACTTCCCGTAAAGTTTCCGCATCACTCACTTGAACACGATCAGTACTTTTTTTTGATGAAGCTTTGCCTTTTTTTCGAGTTCCTGTCGATTTCTGTACAGTGCCAATAGACCCAGTACCACTAATGCGAACCATCGATGCCCCCTCTTAACGCTGAAAATGAAGCCGCCTTTTCACTATCGGTTGCTTTTTGTGCTGCTTGAATCATATCTTGCCTTGAAGCTTGATCCGCGCCCGATGTTTTTTCCATTTGACGGTAAATATTCATCGCAAGCCCCAAGCTTCCCCGTTGACTGGCAGCATCCGATACTGCCTGATCGAACATCGAATCTTGAACACCTTGAGCAAATCCATGCTTTAATAAGCCACCATCAGGAATCGTTTTACGCATGGCTTGCATCATTTGCTTAAACAACATGCCTTCAAATTTTAAACTAGCCTGCCATAATTTTTCATCCCTAATCTTTGTATGCCCAACAAATACCGTTTGCTTTTTATCATTCACATGCTTCATAAAATCACTTTTAAAAGATGTGCCCACAGATGGGCTTGTAGATTTATAGCGTGCATCTTTTTGTAGCACCTGCCCAATGACTGTTTCAACCAAATCACGCATCAGATCACCTTCAATTCAGCATGCAATGCACCCGCCGCTTTAATGGCTTGCAAGACTGAAATCATATCACTGGGTGATGCACCCACTGAATTCAATGCCGATACCAGGCTAGTCAACGAGACTTGGCGGGGTAACACGACCAACTTGGCAGCATCCTCTTTCACTGTGACTGTTGTGTTATCTGTGGTTGTTGTTTGACCTTCTGAAAAAGCATTCGGTTGAGAAACGTTGGGGTTTTCCCCCACACTCACATGAATGTTACCATGGGCGACAGCCACCATATCAATCTTCACTTCTTGCCCCATCACAATCGTGCCTGTTCGTTCATCCACCACGACAATTGCGGCATGATCTGTCGTCAATTCAACCTGCTCCAAGTCACCCATCAACATGACTGCATTATTTTTAAAGTTTTTCACTTCTACCGTACCCGCATCCACAGCCAATGCGATTTTTTGACCAAAGCGGCGGTTGATTGCCTGCTGCATACGTCGAACGGTTGTGAAATCAGCATGATTCAAGCGCAACACCACCTTGGCTTGATTGGAACGAAAACCATTGGGAGCGGCTCGCTCCACCCGCCCACCATTGGGAATTTTGCCAACTGTGGGGTGATTTTTGGTCACGGTTTTAGCTTTGCCAGCCAGAGCAAAACCACCCACAGATATGGCACCCTGTGCGACCACATATACCTGACCATCTCCACCGAGCAATGGTGTAATCAACAGTGTTCCACCCCGTAAACTTTCAGAATCACCCATACTGGATACTGTCATATCCAACTGTTGACCTGGCCGTGCGAAAGCAGGCAACTCGGCTGTGACCATGACTGCCGCAATATTTTCTGGCTTCATGGTTTTAATATCAGCCCGCACATTCACACCAAAACGATCCAACATTGCCGTAATGCTTTTAATGGTAAAGGGGGAATAGTTATACGTATCTCCTGTACCATTTAAACCCACCACCAAACCATAACCAATCAAAGCATTACCACGCACACCTTCCACGCTTGCCAAGTCTTTGATACGTTCCGCGTATACTGTTGGAATAAGTAGCAAAGAAAGAAAAATACCCAATATATATCGCATCATTTTCTCCTAAAATGGCCAAACCGCATCAAGCGAGCGAGATAGCCAACCTTTGTGTATTACCGATGCCAGTTCACCACCACCACCGTAACTAATCACAGCTTGCGCCACTTTGGATGATGGAATGGTATTGTTTGACGTAATATCATAGGGACGAATCACCCCCATAAACGTGAGCTCTTGCGGCTGTTGATTGATGGTGACTTGTCTTCGCCCCATAATTCTCATATTACCGTTGGCAAAAACCTCTGTGACCACCGATGTCACACTGGCGGTTAATCTATCTGAATTGGTGGTTTTTCCTGAACCATCAAAACTTCCGCCATCATTCACATCCAAGCCTGTCGAAGGTTGAAATGTTGGGTTCTTTGCAGATAACGCAGCATTCAAACCAAATGCAGCTTTTACACCTGTCTTATGCGATGTATTTCGACTACTCTTGGTTGCTAGGCTCCGTGTTGCACTGGCATTTTCTGCCACCAACACCGTGACCAAATCACCCACGGCATGTGCTTTGGGGTCTGTAAACATCGTCACACCCGTGTTATTCCACAAAGAACCCGTTTCCACATGATTATTTTGTTTTGCATGCATGGCACGTTCAACAAGATCAAGGTTCTTATCTTCTTTGATGGAATAGGCTGATGGCGTTGTTGCACATGCTGGTAACACCAACACCACACAGATGATCCACCACCATTGTTGAATTTGTTTATTCATTCGTATCTCCACTGAACGCATCGACCATTCTTTCAATTTAACGCATTAAATATGAACCTTGACCGTATGTGCATCGACAATAATGGCTTGCACACGCTCTTTACTACGCATGTTTTGTACCAAGACCTTGTCGCCTAAACCTCCAGCTCGCATCACCACACCATCGGCACGTACGGAAAAGAAATCATTACCCGCAACAATCGACACCCTATCCCCCCGTTGCAATAAGGGCGGACGCTTCACCATGTTTGAAAAAACCACATCATGGGCATGCATAGGGCGAGTTAAACGCATACCCAGCAAGCCTTTCTTAGATGTCCAAAAAATACGTCCCTGACCTGCAATATCTTGACGTTCCACTTGCAACATCGAAGCTTGTAACAATGAGCGTGTCGGTAACTCTTGCCGAACGGTGACCACCTTGGCCCACCAATGAACATTGATAGATACATACCAACGTCGCGCCGTACGCCCTTCACCCTGCTTTGCAATCATCGATATGCGTGTTGCATGCCTTCTTAATGGGGGCAATACCCAATGCACTTTACCTTGAATATTGGGTTCACGTATTATTCCGATCAATTCAGCCTGTGCGCCATTATAAACAATACCTTGCTTAAAAAACTGCTGTAATGATTCACTCAACGGGCTACCCCACGCCGCTCCACTCAAAAGCAACCCAATACTCAAGATAAGTATCCTTTGAAAAGCGTGTAAAATATTCATATCAAAAACTAACGGCGTACATTGTTGGCAGTTTGTAGCATTTGATCTGCCGCTTGAATGGCTTTGGAGTTCATTTCATACGAACGTTGCGCCGCAATCAAGTTCACCATTTCTTCCACGATATTCACATTGGACATTTCCAACGTGCCTTGGCTCAAGCCTCCGAAACCATTGTTTCCTGCCGTTCCAGAAATGGCCTGACCCGAAGAGTTGCTGGGTTGAAACATGGAACTACCCAAGAGCTTGAGACCACCAGGGTTACTAAAATCAACCGTGGTAATTTGCCCTATGACAGAGGATACATTGCCAGGTTGAACTGCTGAAACAGTACCGTCAGCCCCAATATCAATGGAAATCGCATCGGTTGGAATGTTGATCGTTGGTTGCAATACATCGCCATTGGCTGTCACCATTTGACCTTGCGCATCCACCCCAAATGACCCTGATCGTGTATATGCCAATTCACCATTCGCCATCAAAATCTCAAAAAAACCACGCCCTTGAATCGCTAAATCCATCGGATTGCCTGTTTGCTTCATGCTTCCTGTAGAAAAAATGTGACTCACACTGGAGGTTTCCACCCCTAAACCAATTTGAATACCTGAAGGCAATTGGTTACCGCTTGCACTGGATTCTGAACCTGGTGCTTTCACTTGTTGGTACATCAAATCTTGGAAATTTGCCCGCCCACGCTTAAATCCTGCTGTATTCACATTTGCCAAGTTATTGGAAATAACATCCACGTTGGTGGTTTGTGCATTCATACCCGTAGCAGCTGTCCACAAAGATCGCATCATAATAGTACCCTCCGAGAGTTAGCCAACTCGTCCAACTTTATCGTTGAGCAAGCCTTCTTGTTGATTGTATTGTTCTAAAAGTTTCATCATGGATTGGTTGCTGCGAGAGTTTTGCATCATTTCCACCATCATGAGGACTGAGTTCACATTGGAACCTTCCAACATGCCTTGTTCCAAAGTAACACTATTATCGGCTACTTTTACATTCTTTGCATCTGTTTCCAATACCGTGCCAGATGCTTTCTGAACTTGGGTCATGTCCTTGATTTGGTACAAGCCGACTTGTGCGACTTCTAGTTGATTGATACTTAATTTCCCTTCACGCGTAGCTGTTAAAATACCTTGGGGAAGGGTGATTTTTTTACCCTTATTATCCAAAATGGGAAGGTTACTTTCGGTGAGCAATGTGCCTTGTGCATCCATATGAAAATCACCTGCTCGTGTGTAGCCGACCGATGTTTTCCCTTGTGTATCCGTCATTTGAACCTTAAAAAAACCATTACCACGCAAAGCAAAATCAAAATCATTACCTGTTTTACGAATAAGACCTTTATCAGGGCTGATAAATTGATGATCCATGGTCATATAAGCAGCTGATTTCACACCCGTGCTTTCAGCACCGACATTGGCCAGTACGGTTGAAAATGCAGAACGATCACGCATAAAACCAACTGTATTCACGTTGGCTAAATTATGACTGATACTATCCAGTTTATTACCCGTCATCTGACCTGCAACACCAGAAATATAAAAACCACGATTCATAAAAACTCCCTTCAAACCATGTTGCTTCTAAGATAACTAAAGCAGGCACGATGCCAAAGGTTGTTTAATCAATAAATCATTGTTATATCATATATATTTTTTATGAAACAGGTGGGACATGTAAACGTAGCGGTATATCTTGCCGCTACTTGGTGGTCATTTTTTCCGCCATTTTCTGATCGGTCTGATACAAGAAGGAAAGAAGCTCCGCCACCAGTTGGTATGCTTCTTCAGGAATTTCAGAACCCACAGGCACCTGTGCCAACAGTTGGGCTAAATTATCATCCTTATGAATATGAACATCATTTTCACGGGCAATTTCTAAAATTTTCTTGGCAATTTCCCCTAGACCCGATGCCAACACTTTTGGGGCTTTCGGGGCTTTCGGATCATAACCCAAAGCAACTGCGGCTGGCTGATC
Source organism: Zetaproteobacteria bacterium (assembly GCA_002746295.2). Lineage (GTDB taxonomy): Bacteria > Pseudomonadota > Zetaproteobacteria > Mariprofundales > Mariprofundaceae. Next base: position 19,016 of record NVWS02000047.1, on the reverse strand, counting down.
TTTCATCACAACGCTCGTTGACTCTGGCTATCAAGCACCTTGTGAACGACTATTTTCACCTTCAGTGGTTTGTACAGCCACAGGTTCAATACTTTCTGCAGATGAACTTTCATTGACTTCACTTTTTGCTAAAGCTTGGGCTTGAGGTGAAATACTTACTGGGTCACTCGGTGCAAGCTGGGTGGCATCTTTTGCACTCGCAGCCACCTGTGTATCAGCGGTGGTCTGTACGGGTGTTTGTGCGCCTGAAACAATCGCTTGAACTTGGGCTTCGGCAGTGATTTGCCCAGTTGGATTGATTTGCATGATATTCTCCTTGCATAAAAGGTTATGGAACATGACATACATTCCATCGCTTATCAGTCAATAGACTTTAATGCGATGCTTATTTTCTCCAAACACTTCCTTGTGTGGTCAAAAACAGATCTTCAACTTTCTTTCGTGCCCAAGGTGTGCGGCGAAGAAATTTTAGACTTGATTTCACCGATGGGTCACTATTAAAGCAACGAATATTGATGCGTCGACCCATGTCTTCCCAACCATAATGTTCAACCAACAGATGAATAATCTTTTCCAATGTCATCCCATGCATGGGATCATGGGATTGCGTTATTTTTTCAGTCATGCTTGTATCCTTTCAAGATCAGACGGAATCTGATCAATAAGTAATTTATATTCTATGGCATCATTTAATGCACGGTATGTTGCTTCCAATATATCATGAGATACGCCCACCGTACTCCACTTTTTCACGCCATCTGTGGATTCAATCAAGACTCGGACAGCCGCTTTTGTGGCTTCTTTGCTTGATAAAACACGTACTTTAAAATCACTTAAACGGGTACTTTCCAAGCATGGGTAAGCGCCTGATAAAGCCAGCCGTAAGGCTTGATCCATAGCGTGGATAGGCCCTTCACCCAAGGCTGATCTGTGTAATAAACGATCATGTACGCGCACTTGTACCGAAGCTTCCGCTTCAGGTTGTTTTAAATGACCTCGTTTTTCATCAAACACTCGAAAGCCCACCAATTCAAAATGCCGTTGATAACGTCCCATCGCACGTTGTAATAAGAGTTGAAAAGAGGCATCAGCACCTTCAAAGGCATAACCATGAGCTTCCATATCCTTGATGTTTTTAATCACTTCTTTCACGACTGGATCATTGACTTGAATGATCGCAGTTGGTTCTAGCTGCTGTAATTTTGCCACAATATTGCTGCGGCCTGCTTGATTGGAAATCAAAATACGTTGTGAGTTTCCCACGCATGTCGGATCAAGATGTTCATACAAACGGCGATCTTTTTGAATCGCTGACACATGGATGCCCCCTTTGTGTGCAAAAGCACTTTGTCCGACAAAAGGTTGGTGCCGCCAAGGTAAACGATTCGCCATTTCATTCACAAAAGAAGAAAGATATGTCAGTTGACCGAGTTGTTGTTGATTCACACCACAATCCAATTTCATTTTCAAACAAGCAATGGGAATGAATGAGATGAGATTGGTATTGCCACAGCGTTCACCTATGCCATTGATGGTACCTTGAACATGGGATACGCCAGCCCTGACCGCAGCAACTGCATTGGCAACAGCCATTTCTGAATCATTGTGTGCGTGAATGCCAAGCGTCACGTTTGGAAATTCTTGTTTGATGCGCTGCACAGTATCTTCGATTTGATGCGGTAAAGAGCCGCCATTGGTATCGCATAAAACGAGGGTTTCAGCACCACCTAGAATGGCTGCATGTAAGACTTGCATGGCATATTTTGGATTGGCGATAAAGCCATCAAAAAAATGTTCGGCATCAAATATTACTATGGCAATATGTTTTTTTAAATAAGCAATTGAGCCTTGAATAAGACTTAAGTTTTCTTCCAAACTTAAGCCCAAGCCTTTGGTGACATGTAAATCCCAACTTTTTCCAAAAATACACACAGCATCGGAATCTGAGCTGATCAAGTTATTTAAGCCTTGATCCTCTGAAATAGGATGACCTGTACGCGCAGTGCTTCCAAATGCGACCAGTTTTGTATGTTTCCAAGTGCGGTGTTTCATGGATTCAAAAAAAGCTTGGTCGGTGGGGCTTGCACCTGGCCAACCACCTTCAATCCAATCCATGCCAAAGTCTGCTAACGCCTCAGAAATGCGTACTTTATCTTCGGTTGAGAAATGAATACCCGCTGTTTGTGCACCATCTCGTAAGGTTGTGTCATAAAGTTGAATACGTTTTAACACGCTCATGATTCAGATTCCTTGATTCAAAAAACATGGCGCGAAGCCTATGCTTTTCTATCTTATAATATCAAACGCATAGCTGCTATAGTCGCTTAAGTATAAAACTACCATATCATATTCTATATACTCTAAAAAAACTCCGCGCCTCTGCGGTAAAAAAACTCAAGCTTTAAAGCATTTATTGACTGGTTTCTAAGCCAATGCTTCTTCTCGCCTATGGGTGTTTGTTTATACAAAAGCATCTTACCGCAGAGGCGCAGAAAAATATAAATAACATCAGCATGTCATCATGGGTTAAGGCATGATTCTTTATTAACTATATGGTTCTGTAGAACGTACAATGCCCCATGCCAGTAAGCATGTTCACAATAACTTGTTTGATGAAAAGGCAAGATATTTTGCATAACCTACAAATCTTAAGTTTGGGGCAGAAAATTACGCTTAAATGCAGGTTTGAATCACTCTTTTTATCGTCAACCCTTAAGACACTTTGCTATTTAATCACTGCTTGCAGCCCGCAAGTTGTATACAGATACAGATGCTGGGGTCAAGCCATTTGATAAGGTAATCCCACAATAAATATTAATCAGCCTGTTTACGAATCCATGTTGGAATAGACAGTTGCTCTTCATCATAGGCCACTGCATTACCAGCCTTCACCGCAACACGCGCGCTTTTGCTGACTTCAAATTTAGCATAATCTTTCGCACGAGGAATCCTGACTTCAGCTTGAATAGGTATTTCAATCACTTCCTTTTCAATAGCTACAACTTGCACAGGCTCCGCAGGAACAATCAGATCTTCTTTATGATTCAAGCCCGTTGCAACCACGGTGATACTTAAATCTTCTCCCATATCAGGGTCATTCACAATACCAAAAATAATATTGGCATCTTCATCCACAAGATTCGAAATAGTACTCACAGCCTCATCGACCTCATGCAAACCAACAGATTCATTGCCTGTCACATTAATCAAAATCGCACGCGCACCTTGAATATTTACATCTTCAAGCAAAGAAGATGCAATTGCCTGCTCCATGGCCTCACATGCACGATTTTCACCTGTAGCACGCCCTGTTCCCATCATTGCCATACTCTGTTCTTCACTCATCACAGATTTTACATCGGCAAAATCCACATTGATGTAACCAGAGTTGGCAATCAAATCAGAAATTCCTTTTACCGCTTGATACAAGACGTTATCTGCTTCAAGAAATGAATCCATCAGGCTGGTATTTTTACTCACCACACCCAAGAGTTTTTGATTGGGAATGACAATCAATGTATCAATAAACTTGCGCAGCTCTTCAATCCCAGCATCGGCTTGTTTCATACGGCGGCGGCCTTCAAAAGCAAAAGGCTTGGTCACAATACCGACGCTAAGAATACCCATCTCTTTTGCGACTTCGGCAATTACAGGTGCGGCACCTGTTCCAGTACCACCACCCATCCCCGCTGTGATAAACAACATATCCGTATCTACAAGCAATTCACGCAAATGGTCTTTTTCTAATTCAGCGGCCTCTTTACCAATTTGAGGTTTGGCACCCGCACCCAAGCCACGCGTTTGCTCGCTGCCCAACTGTAAACGCACCTCAGCTTGACTGTTTTCAATGGCCTGTGCATCAGTATTGGCTACAATAAACTCAACACCTGTCATGTTTTTTCGAATCATATTGTTGATGGCATTGCCACCACCACCACCGACACCAATCACTTTAATCTTTGCTGAAAGTCCGCTGGTCTCATCAATTTCATAATAAATAGCCACTTTCGACTCCTAAACCCATACTTCCAATTTTATATTTATGGTTCACTTTGTATCGCCAAACCATTGACGCATTTTCTGCCATATGCCTTGTTGTTCATCTGATATATTGTGGGCTGCAAGCGATGTTTTCTGGTTATTCTTACCATACAACAACAAACCAACACCCGTTGCATAAATGGGACTTGAGACCACATCTACCAAGCCACCAACACCTTGAGGGTAGCCCCGTCGGACGGGCAAGCCATCAAAGGTTTGCTCTGCCAAATCAACCATACCTTCCAGTAAAGAAGTGCCTCCTGTAATCACCAAACCAGCTGCCACCAATTCTTCATAACCTGAGCGTTGCAACTCACTTCGAACATATTCCAGCAGCTCAATCGTTCGCGCTTCCAGGTATTGCACCATCACTTGCCTTGGCATGGGGCTTGATTCACGCCCTCCCACACCAGGTACATCAATTTGTTCATCCGCTGGTACCAATTCTACCATACATGAACCATGTTTGACCTTGAGTGTATCAGCTTCCCGCGCCGATGTACGCAAGCAATTCACCAAGTCATTGGTTAAATGATCGCCGCCAATCGGAATCACAGCCGTATGTGTAATTGCGCCATCAATAAAAATCGCCATATCGGTTGTACCACCACCAATATCAATCAGTACCACACCAATATCTTTTTCATCCTGACTTAATACCGCTTCACTGGAAGCCACCTGTTCCAGCACCATATCGGATACATCAAGGTCACAACGTTTACAACATTTGATAATATTTTGTGCCGATGACACCGCCGCTGTAATCATATGAATACGCGATTCTAAACGAACACCGCTCATACCTATGGGCTCTCGAATGCCATCTTGTTTATCAATAATATATTCTTGTGGAAGAATGTGGAGAATTTGTTGATCACCTGGAATGGCACAGGCTTTGGCAACATCAATGGAGCGCTGTACATCCTCTTCGGTGACTTCCCCCGTTTTAATTGCAACGGCTCCGTTGGAGTTTTGCCCCTTGATATGGCTTCCTGCGATACCCACAAACACCGAATGAATATCTACACCCGCCATCAATTCAGCTTCTTCAACTGCCAAGCGAATGGCTTGTACCGTGCTTTCAATGTTCACCACCACACCACGTTTGAGTCCGCGTGAAACATGCTTACCAATACCAATCACATCAATGCGACCATCGGGAGAAACTTCAGCAACGACACAAGCAATTTTACTTGTGCCAATATCTAAGCCAACAATGACATTTTGCTCACTTCTAGTCACCTAAATGACCTCCTCAAGATTGGCTTCACGGAAAAACCAACGATTGCCCATGCGTGTATTGACCCGCCATTTTTTTGCATGCCACTGATTTTCATCAATAACTTTAGACAATAGGGCGATATTATGCACAGCTTTTGCCCCAAAAGGTAGGAGCCATTGTTGCCTTTGATTAAAATTCAATTTCCAATCCAAACCATCTGTGAAAACTTCACTATTTAAAGCAAACCATTTGCCTGAAGATGCCTGCAAAGTTTGCAATATCTCACTGGCAGCTTGTAAATATTTTTTAGGCATTCTCAACATGGGTAAATTTACATTCTCCCCCTTTTTTAAAGCACGATAAGCTACGCCATGTTCATCCACCAAATAAACCACCCCATGCTCATTTTCCCATAAACCCATCCGTTGACGTAAACGAACATGGATATTTAATGTGTCAGGTAGTTGACGTTGAATCAAAACATCCGCCAAATCAGGCACACCGTTCAATAACTGTTGCCGTAAAAACATGGGACGCGTATGCCAAAAATCCAACTTCTGCACCTGTAATACACGACTCATTTCCTTCACTATGCTTGGAGAAGCATCAATATTCCACTGCGTCACACGCAAGCTTTCATTCAATGCTCGCCCACCGACAAACAACACTCCGAAACATAGAAAAAACACAGCTATATGCACAACTTTTTGCTTCCAATGCTGCCAATTATCAGCCCAGTTGATCGGTGCTTTAGGTTTACTTCGGCGTTGATTTTTCCGTATGCGTTTCTCGCCCTGATTTTTATCCATCACTTGCCAACATGATACAAGCACGCCATGGACAAAATTTTCAAACAAAGTTCATCAAAATCAATACCTGCCGCTGCCGCTGCCTTGGGCAACAAGCTTGTCGCAGTCATGCCTGGAATCGTATTCACCTCTAAAATCGTTGGCACACCACCATCCCCCACAATCATATCCACACGTGGCGCACCATCACACCCCAACACTTTCACAGCTTGTTCTGCTTGTTGCATACACAAGCGCAAGGTTTCAGGTGGGAGCCTTGCAGGACAGAAATATTGCGTTGCCCCTTGCGTATATTTGGATATAAAATCATAAACACCTGAGACAGGACAAACCTCAACAGGCATCAATGCCTCACCTTGAACGACTGAGACAGCAATTTCCACGCCAACTACAGGCATTTCAGCCATCCAATGCACCACCGATGGCAATGCCAGCAACTTCCACGCTGACGCTGACTTAACGTAGTGTAGACCAACACTGGAGCCTTCGGCAACTGGTTTGATAAAAACAGGATAACGAATCGGTCCATGTTCTTGAATCGGTATATCAACAGGCACACTCAAACTTGCTTGTTGCAATAGCGATTTGGTCATCTTCTTATCCATACATAACGCCGATGCCAGCACGGACGAGCCAGTGTATGGAACCTTCAAAATTTCTAAAAGACCTTGCACGCAACCATCTTCACCCCAGGTGCCATGCAAGGCGATAAATGCCATATCAATATCCGCATCCTGTAATTGCATGACCCATTGTCCTGATAAATCCAAAGCCACCGTTTCAATGCCCGAGTTCTGCAAGGATGCCAAAACAGCACGCCCTGATGTTAAAGAAATTTCACGTTCGGATGAGTTTCCGCCCATCAATACGCCGACTTTCCCCCACGCCTTACCCCCTGTTTTCATCCCCTAATCTCCATTCAACTCACCCAAAATTCGCACTTCAGGCTTCAAGTCCACCCTAAATTTTTGTTTTACAGCCTGTTGCGCCAACGTCATCAATGCGAACACATCTTGCGCCTTAGCCGAACCGTGGTTTACAATAAAGTTGGCATGCACCTCTGAAATCTGTGCATCACCTATTTGTTCACCTTTCAAACCCGCAGCTTCAATCAATCGGGCCGCATAATCGCCATCTGGATTCTTAAACACCGAACCACAATTGGGCCATGCTAAGGGTTGTGTTTGAGATCGTTGGTGACGCATATCACGCATTCTCATCCGCACGGACTCCACATCCTTTTCTGACAAGTCAAAACAAGCTGAAACCACCACACAATCCTTCGGTAAATCAGTATAACGGTATTGCATCGACAATTGTTCACGCGTCAATGTTTCATTTTTTCCATCTCGATGCAGTATTTCAATGGCATACAGGGCATCTGAAACCTGCTGACCAAAAGCACCTGCATTCATCGCCACACCGCCACCCAAATCACCAGGTACTGTCGCCATAAACTCCAGGCCTGTACGCCCATGCGATGCTGCATTCTGAGCCAGCTTGGACATCCTACAGCCTGCTTCTGCAAGTAAACGTCCGTTTTTCCATGCTATAGTCTGTAAACAACCAAGATCCAATACCACACCATCAAAGCCAGCATCTGAAACCAATAAATTACTACCACGACCCAAAGGCAAGACATGGATGTTTAACGGAATGATGGACAAAACCTGCTGCAAGGCTTCTTTATCTTTGGCTTTGAAATACCAGCGTGCCTTACCACCCACTGCCAGTGTCGTATGTTTGGATAAGGCGACACTGGATCGTAGATCACCCCAAATTTTCAATGATGCCTGCCAAGTTTTCTGCATCTATGTTAACATAGTTTGACGCAATGAAGCTGCCAAATCACCAATTGAACCTGCACCCAAAAGCAACACCACATCTCCCTTTTGCAAGGCTTCTTTCACCAATATTTCAGCTTCTTCTAAATCTGAACAGAGCTGCGCATGGCGATGACCACGTTTCAAAATACCCTGCTGTAAAACATTGGATGTCACCCCATCCATGGCTTCTTCACTGGCAGCATAAATGGGCAAAACATGCAGTACATGGCACAAATCAAAACTACCCATAAATTCATCCATCAAGTCTCGGGTGCGAGAATAACGATGGGGTTGAAAAAAAACGGTGATATTTCTCTCACCCCAGCAAGTTTTTGCAGCTTCTAAGGTTGCCTGCAATTCTTTGGGGTGATGGGCATAATCATCCACCAATACCCCAGCACCCACATAGTCACATTGAAAACGCCGTTGAATGCCAGCAAAACTTTCCAACCCCTGTTGGATCGTTGACCACTCAATGTTCAATTCACGCAAAATAGCCACTGCTGCCAAAGCATTTTCAGCATTGTGTACACCAGGCATCGGTAAGTGTACCTGCCTAACACCTGCTTCACCATAAAAACCAATGCGTATATGCTGGGTGTGTCCATCAGGCTGGCTATCGAGCAAGTGAATATCAGCCTGCGGACTACAACCATAGGTGATGACACGTTTATGTACTTTTTCTCGCAAACGCGCCACATTTGGATGCTCATGATGCAACACCACCCGTCCATAAAACGGCGTATGATTCACAAATTGCTCAAAAGCCGACATCAAATGTTCGAAATCACCATAATGATCCAAATGTTCAGGATCAATATTACTCACTACCGTCATGGTGGGTGATAAATGTAAAAAAGAGCCATCACTCTCATCTGCTTCCGCCACCAACCAAGGACTTGCACCCAAGCGCGCGTTGCTTCCTGAAGCAATCAGCCTTCCACCGATTACATAGGTTGGATCTAAACCTGCGACTTCCATACCGTGTGCAATCATGGATGTAATGGTGGTTTTCCCATGGCTGCCTGCAATGGCAATGCCTTGTTTCATACGCATCAATTCCGCCAACATTTCAGCACGGGGAATGACAGGGATATTGTGTTGATTGGCTGCTATAATCTCAGGGTTTGAAGCATTGACCGCCGATGTCACCACCACCACATCGACACCCGTAATCGTATCGGCACGGTGTCCAATCACCACTGTGATACCCAAATCACGCAAGCGTTGCACATTCGGGCTATCGGTAGCATCGCTACCTTGCACGCCAAACCCTTGATTGTGTAAAAGTTCGGCAATGCCACTCATGCCAATGCCACCAATACCTGTGAAATGAATACGTTGCACCCGTGTTTTCATTTTATATCTCCAACCACGTTGATAAAACGTTTAATTGCGATGTTTTGGCATCTTTTTTTGCCAAACCACGCATCTTTTGATGCATATACCGTAATGCTTCAGGATCACACAATGTTTTTTTCAACAAACGAGTCAATGTCTCCAGTGACGTGTCATGTTGCGATACACACAATGCGCCACCTTGCTCACTTAAACTGCGGGCATTATATAATTGATGTTGATCTGCCGCATGTGGAAGCGGCACAAACAGACATGGCATGCCCACCATTGCAGCCTCAGAAACACTCATCGCCCCAGATCGCGCAATCATCAGATCACCTTGTGCATAAAAATTTGGCATATCATCACAAAAAGTCATCACCTTCGCTTCAACCCCAGCTTCATCATACAATGCGCACACTTTTGGATGTGGATTTTGATAATATCCACACACATGCAGTACCCTAAAATGAAAGCCTTCTTGTTTGAGTTTGGCACACGCTTGAGGAGCCTTTTCATTCAGAAACAATGCACCTTGCGAACCACCCAGTACCAATAAACAAGGCGTTTGATGTGGATTCCATTGCACTTGAGCAATCGATTCACGCACAATATTTCCTGTATACACGCAATCAGCATGAGGTAAGTAGGGTTCTGCTTGAGAGAATCCGAGCATCACTTTTTTACAAAAGCGAGCCAAGGTTCGGTTGACCAAACCTGGTACAGCATTTTGTTCGTACAACACCACGGGAACACCCGATAAAAGTGCCGCAACCACCCCCGTTGCACTGGCATAACCACCCACGCCAACCAATACATCAGGTTTTTTTTTCCTCCATGCTTTACGAATGGTCAACACCGCCTTGGGCATCTCCCAAAGCAACACACGTATTTTTTGAAAAATACTCACACCTTGAATCGCGTGCATACGCAATAACAACACATCTTCACCGCGTTCAGGCAGGAGTTTGGCTTCAAGTCCACGTTCTGCACCAATAAATTTCACCTCAACATGCGCCCATTGTTCACGTGCTGCATCAGCCACCGCCAATGCAGGCATCACATGTCCGCCCGTGCCACCGCCTGCAATACACAGTTGTTTTTTGTTTATTTTATTCATGCGATTGCCTTGTCTGCTTTCTTTTTAGCTTGCATGTTCTTTTTAGGATTTTCATTATTTTTAGCGGGTAAACTGCGATAAATAGCCAGTAAGAACCCCATCAATACACAATTCCCCAGCAAGGCACTACCACCATAAGAGAAGAATGGAATCGGCATACCCTTGGTTGGAATCATACCAGTTACAGCTGCAAAATTGATATAAAAACTCAAGCCTATCAACAAGCTACAGCCCAATGCCAAAAGCCTTTCAAACGCATGTTCACAACGTGTGGCAATATAAATACCCCGCCCAATGAGAACGGAAAAAATACCAAGCAACAAAAGTGAACCCAACAAACCCAGTTCTTCGCCCAATACCGCTGCAATAAAATCGGTAAATGCCTCCGGTAAATAAAAAAGTTTTTGTATACCTTGCCCCAAGCCCAAGCCCCAAATACCCCCCGAACCAAATGCCAGCATGGATTGAATCAATTGGTAGCCTGATTTAAGGGGGTCATGCCATGGGTTGGTAAAACTTAACAAGCGTTCAAAACGATAGGGTTCTGCCATCATTGCAATAGCACCCAGAAAAACACCCACGATGAACACCAACAGCAAGTGCCTCAATGGCACACCACCCACAAACCACATTAAAAAACAACAACTGCATATCAACACCGTATTGCCAAAATCAGGTTGCATCATCAACAAACCCACTGCCACCGATAAAATTGCCAACATGGGACCCATACCTTGGGAAAAATATTGCAAACGTTCGGGGAAATGTCCCATATAATACGCCATATAAAGAATCACAGATGGCTTTAACAACTCCACTGGTTGCGCACTAAAGCCAAACAGAGAAAACCAACGGGTCGCGCCATTCAAATGATTACCTGCCACCAACAACACCGCCATGACAAGAAAAGATACCAGCAACAATGGAAAACAAAAACGTTGCCACACAGCCAAAGGAATACGGGATATGCCCCACATCACCAACAAACCCACGGGAATATACACCAACCAATGAGAAATAATGCGAAAAGCATCGTGATAACGCACTTCAGACACGCTTAAGCTGGCACTACTCACCATCAAAACACTCAACGACAACAACACCGCCACAGATGTTAATAAAACAGGGTCCAAGCCCTTTCTCATGAGTCCTTTGCCAGCGCGTCAATGGCTTGTTGGAACACTTTTCCACGTTCTACATAATTTTTAAATTGATCCATACTTGCTGCCGCAGGCGAAAGCAATACAGGCAACTTATCTTCATGCTCTGCGGCAAAACGAACCGCACGTTGCATGATATTGGCAACCGTATAATTCACGCCAGCCTTCTGTAGCAAACGAATATAAGGTTCTGGGTGCTTACCAATTACCACTGCGTAACAGACATGCTTATGCACCACATCCGTCATTGGTGTAAGATCCAAACCTTTAAGTAAACCACCACAAATCCAAATCACTTGATCAAATGATGCCAGTGCTGCCTCTGCTGCCGCAGGATTGGTGGCTTTGGAATCATCAAACCACGCATGCTCCAAAACATCTCCCACAAAACGTAGGCGATGCGGTAAACCACGAAATGATGAGAGTGCTTCTCGAATCACCTGTTGACTTACACCAAAATCAGAAGCCGCCTGCGCTGCCACCGCAAGGTTGATATGTTGATGCAAACCACGGGTTGGTATTTTCGCACAATTCAATGTATTTACTTGCTTATCTGCATGCCAAAACAAACGATGTGTGCTGGCATCACTGGCAATGCCAGCCGTCATATCCGTGGGTATTTCAGGTGCTTGTGTATGTCCAACGCGATACACACACACGCCTCGTTTTAACAAGTCACCACTTAACGCATCCCACTGTTCACCCACAGGTAACACCGCCGTGTCACCCGTTTGCTGATGTTCAAACAACTTTAATTTGGCTGCACAATAATCTTCAGGTGAAGCATGCATATCTGCATGATCGGCTTGCACATTAAGCAATACCGCCCACTTGGGGTGAATCACATCACAACGTTCCAGTTGAAAACTAGAAAGCTCCAAGACCACACGTTTTGCTTTGTTTTTTTGACCCAATAAGTCCAACATCGGTATACCAATGTTACCACCGACATCGCAACCGCCAGGCAAGGTCTCCAACAACGTTTGAATGCTTTGTGTGGTCGTGGTTTTGCCATTGGTACCTGTAATTGCAATCAAAGGCGCATCACAATATTGTAAGAACAAGGTTAAATCACCCTGCACGGTAACACCTGCATCACGCGCAGCTTGTAAGGCAATATGCTGCCATGGCACACCAGGGCTAACCCACACCGCATCAAATGCGAGCAGTGCATCAGCTTTGATTCTGCCTGCATGATATGGCAGCTCACCCACATCTTTGAGCACCGATGAAAAATCCTGTATTTTCTCATCAAATACCTCGCAATAGACACCCTTACCCTTTAAAAATCGAACCACTGACATCCCAGTTTTGCCCATGCCAATCACTGCATGTGTTTGTTTTCTCAACTTCATCGTTTCATCACCGTATTTTTAGCGTTGCGAGCGTAATCAACGCCAGTAAAAAAGAAATAATCCAAAAACGTACAATCACCTTGGGTTCAGGCCAGCCCTTGAGTTCATAATGATGATGAATGGGTGCCATGCGAAATACCCGTTTCCCCGTCATTTTAAAACTTGCCACCTGCACCATCACAGATACTGCTTCCAAGACAAAAATACCACCTGCAATCGCCAATAAGAATTGTTGATGCACAGCACACGCTACAAAACCCAGACCACCACCCAATGCCAACGAACCCACATCGCCCATAAATACTTGTGCAGGGTATGTATTAAACCACAAAAATCCCAAGCATGCGCCAATCATCGCCGCACAAAAAATACTCAATTCACCCGCCCCCGATACATGAGGAATCAAAAGATAATGGGCAAAATGAACATGCCCCGTCAAATATACAATCACGGTCAAGGTTATCGCCACCATGATGGTCGGCGTCACTGCCAAACCATCCAAACCATCGGTGAGATTGACTGCATTTGAAGTACCAATTAATACAAACAGCACAAAGAGGATATACCATCCTCCCATATCCCATTGTGTGGCAAAAAATGGTAAATCCACAATCGGATCGGTGATTTGGTACAAGGCATAAGCAGCCACACCACCAAAAAACAACTGCAAAATCAGCTTCCAACGTCCTGCCAAACCTTTGCTATTGTTCTTACTTAATTTTAAATAATCATCAATACCACCAATCAAACCATAACCCAGCGTAACCCAAAGCGACCACCACACAAAAGCACTATCCAAACGCATCCAAAGTACCGTAGAAAGCGTCAAACTAAACAAAATCAACAAGCCACCCATGGTTGGCGTACCTTGTTTTTTTAGATGACTTTCAGGTCCATCCCCGCGAATCGGTTGCCCCTGACGTTGTAAACCCTGCATCCAACGAATAAAAGGTTCGCCTACCATCCAAGCAATCACCAGTGCCGTCATCAATGCACCAAACGTACGAAAGGTGATGTACTGAAAAATATTTAGAAATGAGTACTGATCAACAAACGGTAGTAGAACACTATACAGCACAATCGACATCCTTTGATTTTAACATATCCACCACCTTTTCCAAGCCCATACTGTGCGAAGCCTTGACCAACACCGTATCGCCTTCGTTTAATTTCTCCAAATTCAAAGCCAACGATGCCAGCAAGGCATCGACATCCAAGAACCATAAACTGTCCGCTAGCACCGCATGCAAATGTCGCATGTCTTCACCCACCAACCATACACACTCAATATTTTTCACATCAATATTTGCATGCGCTGCTGCTGAATGTTCACCCAATTCTTTCATATCACCCAAGATGGCAATGCGACGTGTTGGCATGGATTGCAAGGTCTGCAATGCGGCTTGCATAGAAACGGGGTTGGCATTGTAAGCATCATCCAAAATTTGGCAGCCCGCAACACCTTGATATGTGAGCAAACGACCATCCACAGCTTGCCAAGAAGCCAATATATTCACCATGCTTTGGAAACTTAGCTCAAGCTCGCGTTTCCATGGCTTAGCCAAAGCAACCATCAACACCAGAGCCATATTTTCACACCAATGCTGGGCTGGCAATGATAAACGTAAACTTGCTGATTCACCCTGATACAAAAAACACACATCCTGATCTTTGCGTGTCCAAGTCACATCTGCCTTGAGTTGCTGACAGCTCACCAGAACCTTTTGCACATGCAAACATGTCGCTACACCGTTTCCCAAGGCACACCAGCCGCCTACTTTTATCGCTGACAACAAGCGGGCTTTTTCATGCACCACCCCTTGCAACCCCCCCAATCCTTCAGCGTGTGCCGATGTCAGCCCTGTCATCACCACCCCATCGGGAGATAATATATCCGCCAAACGCTGCATTTCACCTTGCTCACTGATACCACATTCAATCAAGGCGACATCGGCATCCATCGGTGTTGCCAGCAATGTTTGAGGTACACCAATCAAATTATTTAGATTGGCATCTGTGGCATGTACGTTTAACCCTAAACCTGTGAAAAGGTGGGTCAACATTGAGCGCACCGTTGTTTTGCCATACGACCCTGTAATGCCAATAAAGCTTGTACGCGATAATTTTTCTCGCCACGCATGCGCAATATCACCATAAGCTTGCAAGGTATCTTGCACTTCAAGCACTGGCACATTTAAATCCTGCCATGTTGCCAAACCTTGTGTATCACCCATCAAAGCTGCCGCACGCCCTGCTAGGTCTCCAGCGAAGCGGTGTCCATCAAAAAAATCACCACGCAATGCTAAAAACACATCACCTTGTTCAAAGCCCCGCGAATCGGTTTTGATTTGAGAGACTTTATCAGGCTGTCCATGATGCCAAACACCTTGTGTGGCTGTTGCCAGTTCTTCGCCTGTTAACTGCATATTGTTTCCTGCCCCTCATCATCCAGCAAACATTGACGTACCCAAGTAGCATCATGCCAAGCTGTGCGTTTCCCTTTGATTTCCATATAATTTTCATGTCCTTTACCTGCAATGATTAACACATCCCCCACTTTCATCACCTGCAATGCATCGGCAATGGCATCGCCACGATCCAGATACTGGTGGACGGCTCTTTTTGCATGCATTCCCTTTAAAATATCACCCATAATATTTTCAGGTTCTTCATCACGTGGATTATCGGATGTCAGCCAAATTTCATCAGCGTATGCTTCTGCAACCGCCCCCATTTCAGCCCGTTTACTCACATCACGGTTACCACCACAACCAAACACCAGTAACAAGTTGGCTTGTGTCAAAGAACGCCCACTTTTTAAACACGCCTGCAAACCTTCGGGTGTATGCGCATAATCAATGTACACCTGTAGATCCTCAGTGTTTTTTACAGTCTCCATCCGTCCATACGGTGCTGGCATGGCACGCAAACAGGATGCAATCGAGGGTAAATCCATCTTAAATTGATATTTCAATACTTGTGCTACGGCAGCAAGATTTTCAGCATGAAATAGCCCAACAGGTACATCGTCCACCACCACTTGTTGACCATGGCACTGCAAACCCACCTGTCCAACGGCAAGCGTTTCCCAGACCATCATATCGGATTGATGCAGACGGCCTGCAATCGACACATCCAAATGCGCACCTTTGGGCATATACCCTTTCCAAGATGATCCTTGCAAACGTTTTATCAAGGCCGCTTGATGGGCATTGACCACTGCCAGTCCACCATTCGACATCACCTGATTCATAAAGCGTGTTTTTAAACCAGCATAACACTCAAAACCACCGTGGTCTTGCAAGTGATCATGACCTAAAGTTGTCCAAACAGCCGCATCAAAGGGTAAACCTGCCAGCCTTTCTTGTTCAATGCCATGCGATGAGACTTCCATCACCCAAGCTGGCATCTGTGCTTGGTGTGCGGCTGCCAACAAGCGATGCATGGTCAACAATGACGGCGTGGTGTTGCCCAATTCATACGTTTCTTCAGATGAGCGTACCCACCCCAAGGTTCCCGATGACCAAGCCACACCCAAATGTCGTGCCAAGGCATGCCTTAACATCCACGCCACACTGGTTTTACCATCCGTACCCGTCACACCCACACAACAGGTCGCTGTTTCCATGGTGTCAAAATAGCGACGTAAAAACAGACCCAGCGCAGCCATATCCGATAGGTATAAACACGGTAATGGACAAGGGATACGCTCACCCACCACAATCACAGCCGTTGCACCTTGATGTATGGCTTGTTGAATAAAGTCGCGGGCTTGCCCTGCTGCGCGTGGTAAACAAAGAAACGTGTCACCTTGCTTCACAGCACGTGAATCATCACACAAACCACCCACAGGTATATTTTCACCCTGATGAATATCAAAGCCCAATTGTGAACATGTCCACGCTTTGATGTGTACCCGTTTGTGCAATATTTGATGGACTTTATTCATGCAACCATACCTCAACGTCACCTTCTGAATCTATTTTTTGGTGGGGTAAAGGCTTTTGTTTCACCACCCAGCCTGAACCATGCGTGCGCAACGTCCAACCTTGTTGATATGACAAATGATAAGATTCCCGCAACGATAATCCCGTAAAATCCGCCATACCACCTTGTATGCTCACCTTTTTTTCTATTGTTCCAATCCCATGCTTAATTTTAGGCTCAGATCTATTGACTTTCTTGCCCTTTTTCTTGGCAGCATATATCACCCTTTTAGCTTCTGGCATTACCCCCAAATAAGGCAAGCTTGCAGTGGCAATATCTCGGAAGATGGGTGCTGCTACGACACCACCATAAATGGATTTTTTGGGTTCATTCACCTCAACAACAATCACCAAAGCAGGCCTATTCGCTGGTACAAAGCCTGCGAACACCGCTGTAAACTTATGTTTATCATAGCCACCTTTGCCATTGGCTTGTTGGGCTGTACCTGTTTTTCCTGCCACCGTATATCCCTTGGGTACGGCGCGAAATCCTGTCCCTTCTGGCTGTGTTGCCGCCACCAACATCTTGCTCACGGCATGCGCTGTTGATGGTGTAAAAACCTGTTGCCCAAGATGCACAGGTTTCGTCAGCAACAAACGTGGAAATACCCGTTGCCCCCCATGTGCCAAGGTTGCAAAGCCACTGGCCAATTGTAATGTGGTCACTGCCACCCCTTGTCCAAAGGCAATGTTGGCAGTTTCAACCTCACCCCACTTTGAAACATCCGCCAACAAACCTGAAGAAGCACCGTCCAAGCCCAACTGTGGACGCTGTCCAAAGCCCAAGTCGTTCAATTTACCTGCCAAAGCCGCCGCCCCCACATCCAAGGCAATTTTAGCTGCACCAATATTGCTAGAATGTTGAATCACGCCAGTCACATCCAACCAACCTTCTTTATGGTCGTCATGAATCGTATAATTTGCCACACGAAAACTACCATGTTCACAAAACACACGGCTTTTAACTTGCCACTTGCCTGAATCCAAGGCAGTCGCAATGGTGAAGGGCTTCATGGTGGAACCGGGTTCAAATACATCTGTAATGGAACGATTTCGCCATTGTTTGGGACTATAATGAGAAAAATCATTGGGGTTAAAGCTTGGCCAACTTGCCATGGCTAAAATATCACCATTGTTTGGATCCATCACTACCACAGAGCCACTTGTTGCTTCTTGTTTGCGAATGCCTTCAGCCAATGCAGCATAGGCAATGCTTTGGATGTTGCTATCCACCGTCAATACCATGGATTGACCCATCTTGGGTGGTGTTAACCAACTGCCCCCTGGCAGGGCTGTACCTTTGGCATCCCGTTGCAGTAAACGCACCCCCGATTCTCCATGCAAGCGTTGATCAAAACTATGCTCGACCCCCTCCAAACCCCGACCATCAATGCCAACAAAACCCAATAAATGCCCCATCTCAGGTCCCAAGGGATAATAACGCTGCCACTCTGTTTCACGCCGTACAGCTTTCATCTCCAATGCTTCCACACGCTTCACAACCGCAGGCGCAACCTGCCGTGCCAACCAAGTGAAGCCTTGCCGATGCCCCAAACGCTTGCGCAAACGTGATTCAGATATGCCCATCGCATCTGCCAAGGCTTGTATCTTTTCTTGTGGAATATTCTTGGCGATGGCAGCAAATGATGCCACCTCAATGCTTTTGGAAAGCATGCGCTTACGTCGATCATAAATACTTCCGCGCGGAGCCACGACAGCATATTGATGGAAATGCTGTTTATAAGCACGTTTCTGCATAGAATCTGCTTGCAACACATGCAAATCCACCGCACGAATCGCTAACATTACCATGCCCAAGACCAATAAACCTGCGACAGGAATCAGTCGAACCTGCGGAGAAACACCCTTTGTTTTTTTTATTTTTAGTTTTTCTTCACTCACCGTTGAATCAACTGGTCAGGGCGTGGTGCATGCATACCCAATTGCTCATGCGCCAGCTTCCTCAAACGTTCAGGGCGGGTTAAATTGGCATATTCCAACGACAGTTTGTCTATTTTCTTTTCTTCTGTCTGGATCATCACTTGAATATCATGCCGTTGACGTGCCATGTCCACACGCAAATACGCCAACCATATTTCTGCCAAAGCCAAGCCCATCAATAGGACACAAACAAGCACAATTGGCGTACGTTTCATTTA